>NZ_JAAKUB010000028.1:0-63405 GCF_049174935.1 Aeromonas sp. 600886
CCGATGCGGTACATAGAGGGTTCTGAGTAGAAAAATGCTAGTTGAAAATGTGTAAACCTATTTCAGGACTAGACACTATAAAATAAAAAAGGGCCGATGGGCCCTTTTTTGATGCTTGTTGTTGCAACCGGTTCAAGCCAGCAGGCCTTGAAGCCGCGCGACAATCGGACCGTTGGCATCGGGAAAGTGGTAGTTGTGCAGCTCGGCCACCGGCACCCATAGACACTCCTGCCCCTCTTTGCCGAACGGCTCGCCGCTGAAACGGGTCACCTTCCAGATATCCAGCAACACCTGCTTCTCGGGGTAGTCGTGCTGCAGCTCCATGAAAGGGGCACAATCCTGCACCCGGATGCCGATCTCTTCCCACAGCTCCCGATCCAGTGCGGTGAGAAGATCCTCGCCCGACTCGACCTTGCCACCTGGAAACTCCCAGCGATCCCCCTGATGGCGATCGGAGGAGCGTCTGGCGATAAAGATATCGCCCTGTTCATTCTCGATGACGCCAACCGCTACCCAGATCCGCTTTTTCTGTTCCATCTTGTTACCTTTGTACGCTATGGCTGACCAGGCCGTTCAATGTGCCCAACCTCCGGCTGGATGAACGGCCGATGATGCCTGATATCCGATAACCCTTGGTCAGATGGCGCCACCACAGTGACGTCGCCACCCTCTGACAAAAACAAGGCGGGCACCGGGCCCGCCTTGTCATAGCACTGCATCGATCAGGTCAACTGACCGTGGCAATGCTTGTATTTCTTGCCTGAACCGCACGGGCAGGGATCGTTGCGACCAACCTTCTGCTCATCGCGCACGAAGGTGGTGTGGCCCTCTTCACCTGCGGCCTGTTCATCGGCCAGCTGGCTCTCAGCCGCGGCATGGGTGTAGGTACGGGGAGCGGCTTCCGCCTGCTGGCGCTGCTGCTCTTCCATCGCTTCCACATCGCGCTCCTGCACCTGAACACGGCTCAGGATGCTGACCACGTCGCGCTTGAGGGTTTCCAGCATCTGGGTGAACAGATCGAAGGATTCGCGCTTGTACTCCTGCTTGGGGTTCTTCTGGGCGTAACCGCGCAGATGGATGCCCTGACGCAGGTGATCCATGGCCGCCAGATGCTCTTTCCACAGACCATCCAGAGTTTGCAGCATCACTGCCTTCTCGAAGTTGCGTAGCACCTCTTTGCCAACCAGCTCCTCCTTGTGGGCATAGAGCTTGGTGGCTTCGTCCAGAATGCGCTCGCGCAGCTTCTCTTCATACAGCTTGTCATCTTCCGCCAGCCACTGCTGCAGCGGCAGATCCAGCGCGAAGTCTGCCTTCAGGCGCGCTTCCAGACCCGGCACATCCCACATCTCTTCCAGAGACTGGGGCGGGATGTACTCGTCAATCACGCTGCCGTAGACATCATCACGGATAACGTGGATGGTCTCAGAGATATCGTTGGTATCCAGCAACTCGTTACGCTGCTCGTACACTACCTTGCGCTGGTCGTTGGCCACATCGTCAAACTCCAGCAAGCTCTTGCGGATGTCGAAGTTGCGACCTTCCACCTTGCGCTGGGCATTTTCGATCGCCTTGGTGACCCAGGGGTGTTCGATGGCTTCGCCCTCTTCCATACCCAGCTTCTTCATCATGCCGGTGACGCGATCGGAGGCGAAGATCCGCATCAGAGTATCTTCCATGGAGAGGTAGAAGCGGGAGGAACCCGGGTCGCCCTGACGACCGGAACGGCCGCGCAGCTGGTTATCGATACGACGGGATTCGTGACGCTCGGTACCGATAATGTGCAGACCACCGGCGGCCAGCACCGCATCGTGACGCACCTGCCAGGCGGCTTTCAGCTCGGCAATCTGCTCGCTGGTCGGGTTCTCCAGCTTGGCAATCTCTGCCTGCCAGTTACCGCCCAACACGATGTCGGTACCACGACCGGCCATGTTGGTCGCGATAGTGACAGCGCCAGTCTGACCGGCCTGGGCGACGATCTCCGCTTCCATGGCGTGGAACTTGGCGTTCAGCACCTTGTGCGGGATCTTCTCTTTGGTCAGGATGCCGGAGAGCAGCTCGGAGTTCTCGATAGAGACGGTACCCACCAGCACCGGCTGGCCGCGCTCCACACACTCGCGAATATCCTTGACGATGGCAGCATACTTCTCATTGGCGGTCAGGTAGACCAGATCGCCCATGTCCTTGCGCACCATCGGCTTGTTGGTCGGGATAACCACGGTATCCAGGCCATAAATCTGCTGGAATTCAAAGGCTTCGGTATCTGCAGTACCGGTCATCCCCGCCAGCTTGTTGTAGAGACGGAAGTAGTTCTGGAAGGTGATGGATGCCAGCGTCTGGTTCTCGTTCTGGATCTTCACCCCTTCCTTCGCTTCAACGGCCTGATGCAGACCATCTGACCAGCGACGACCCGGCATGGTACGACCGGTGTGCTCGTCAACGATGACGATCTCATCTTTCTGGACGATGTAGTCCACGTTGCGCTCGAACAGGGTGTGAGCACGCAGACCGGCATTGACGTGGTGCAGCAGGCTGATGTTGGAGGCGGAGAACAGGGAGTCGTTCTCGTCCAGCAGCCCCTCTTTCTTGAGCAGCTCTTCCACGAAGATCTGACCGTTTTCGGTCAGCAGGGCCTGACGGTTCTTCTCGTCCACCGTGTAGTGACCGTCGCCGGTGTACTCTTCGGTGTCTTCCTTGTCCTGCTTGACCAGCAGCGGGATCAGCTTGTTGACGCGAATATAGAGCTCGGAGCTGTCTTCGGCCGGACCGGAGATGATGAGCGGAGTCCGGGCTTCATCGATAAGCACCGAGTCCACCTCATCCACCAGCGCGTAGTTGAGCGGGCGCTGTACCCGCTGCTCCGGCGAGAACGCCATGTTGTCGCGCAGGTAGTCAAAACCGAATTCGTTGTTGGTACCGTAGGTGATGTCGGCGGCGTAGGCGTCACGCTTCTGGGACGCATCCATACCGGGCACGTTGCAGTCTACGGTCATGCCGAGGAAGGCGAACAGCGGACGGTTAGCTTCCGCATCACGCTTGGCCAGGTAGTCGTTCACCGTCACCACGTGCACACCACGGCCACTCAGGGCGTTCAGGTAAGCTGGCAGAGTCGCAGTAAGAGTCTTACCTTCACCGGTTTTCATTTCCGCGATACGGTTGGAGTTCAGCACCATGCCGCCGATCAGCTGAACGTCGAAGTGACGCATGCCGAACACCCGCTTGGAGGCTTCACGCACGGTCGCGAACGCTTCCGGCAGCAACTGCTCCAGGGTCTCACCCTGCTCGATACGCTGACGATACTCGGCCGTTTTGGCCTGCAACTCGGCATCGGACAGAGCCTCGAACTGCGGCTCCATGGCATTGATCTGTTTTACAATTTTGCGCAAAGCCTTGAGCGTTCTGTCGTTCCGGCTGCCGATAATCTTGGTAAGCAGTGTGCTAATCATGGGTACCAACTATTTCTGGTTATAAAAGCGTTCCGTCACTGGAACCTGAAGAAAAAAACCTAACCCCGTCTGGCACTGAGAAAGCGTGCGGGGTTGACCTGACGACCATCTTTCAACACTTCGTAATGCAAATGGACCCCAGTCGCGCGACCGGTGCGTCCCATCAAGGCAATCTTCTGACCCTGATCAACCAGGGTGCCCACCTCGACCAGCAACTTGGAGTTGTGGGCATAGCGGGTGACCAGGCCATTGCCGTGATTAATCTCCACCATATTGCCAAATTCCGGATGACGGCCCGCCCAGCTGACAATGCCGGGCCCGGTGGCCAGAATCGGGGTTCCGGGTTTGCCACGGAAATCGACCCCTTTGTGCATCTTGGCACGCCCGTTGAACGGATCGACCCGTCCACCAAACCCGGACGAGACCCAAACTCGCTCCTGTTTGACTGGCGTGCCGGAAATAAAACCGGCATCGGTGATATGGTGATTCATGATGAAAGATTCAAGTACCGACAGCTGCTCTTCACGGCTGCTGAGCTGCTGGCTGAGGTGCTTCATCGAGGCTTGCAGCTCGTTGAGGCTCACTTCCAGCTCTTCATCATAAGAAGGGCCGCCCATGGGGGGCAGCTCTTTGAAATTGAACTCGTCGGGATCGAGATCGGCCTGCTCGGTCAATCGTTCGCCGAGGGCATTGAGACGGCCGAGCTGACCCTGCATGGTGCCCACCTGAGCTGCCAGCATTGCCAACTGTTCACGGGCTTCGTCACCACTCTGGTCAACGGACTGTTGCTCGGCAACGGCAAGCGCCACTTCCAGCGCCTCCATTTTCTGGTGCCAGCTCTGCCAGAGCCAACCACCACCAAGGGCCAACAGGGAGAAGAGAATACCGCCGACCCAGGCCAGACGTTGTTTGGGCAGGTGCAACTTGCGTCGCTGCTTGCCGTGGAGGATCAGGGTAATGCTCATAGAAATCAGTCTGCTCGGTCAGGTGCGGCCAGGAGCCTGCACGGGAAATAAAACCGGGAGATAATCGGTATTAAAGGATGGAGTAAACAAATGACGGAACGTCGGTGCGGAGAGAGGACCGACGTTCCGTTGCACAGCTATCAGGCCAGAACCAGACCGTTATCGTAGTAAGCGATAGGCGCTTTGTCGCCCTCACCCTCGAAGGTCACCAGTTCCCAAGCCTCCTGCTCGGCCAGCAAGGCACGCAGCAGCTTGTTGTTCAGGGCATGTCCGGTCTTGTAGGCACGGAACTCACCGATGATGCTGCGGTTACACATGTAGAGGTCACCGATCGCGTCCAGCATCTTGTGCTTGACGAACTCGTCCTCATAACGCAAACCGTCTTCGTTCAGCACCCGATAGTCGTCCAGTACCACGGCGTTTTCCAGGCTTCCGCCCAGCGCCAGGTTCTGGGAACGCAGGTACTCGATATCACGCATGAACCCGAAGGTACGGGCACGGCTGATCTCTTTCACGAAGGAGGCACCGGAGAAATCCAGTACGCAACGCTGATTGCGACCTTCAAAGACCGGATGCTGGAAATCGATCTCGAGATCCATCTTGAAGCCGTTGCGATAGGGGTGGAATTCCGCCCACTTGTCGCCGTCTTCAACCCGGATGCTCTTCTTGATCCGCACAAACTGCTTGGCAGCATTCTGCTCACGGATCCCGACTTCCTGCAGCAGGTAGATAAAGGGATGCGCACTGCCGTCCATCACCGGGATCTCGGGCGCGTCAACCTCGACATAGAGGTTGTCGATCCCCATCCCGGCCAGCGCGGCGGAGAGGTGCTCAATGGTAGAGACACGGACACCGGCTTCGTTGACCAGAGCGGTACAGAGCACGGTATCGCGCACCTGATCGGCATTGGCTGGCAGCTCCACCACAGGATTCAGGTCGGTACGCAAGTAAACGATTCCTGTGTTCACAGGCGCCGGACGGAACGTCATGGTGACTTTCCGGCCCGAATGCAGGCCGACACCAGTCGCCTGTACACTCGTTTTCAAGGTTCTTTGTCTAATCATGGGTGTACCCTAAACAGCTTAAAATCCGGACCAGATGGTCGTTGGCAGGCCATCTTAGCACATTCCTTGAACAACAAACAAACAAGAGCCATAAGAGGCTTAGTCTGCCTGCTTGCGCAGGAACGCCGGAATATCCAGGTAATCCGGTTCACGACGGGCTTGCGGTTCGGCGTTGACCACCTTGGCCGGGGCTTCGTCCATCACGCGGCCTTGCATCATGTCGCTAACCAGCGGCTGACGCACCGGACGCTCTTGCACCTGGCTGCTCTTAACCAGAGTGATGTCCGGCTTGCGCTCGGCACCGATACCGGTAGCAACCACGGTCACACGCAGCTCGTCGTGCATTTCCGGATCGATTACGGTACCCACAACTACAGTGGCGTTCTCGGAAGCGAAGGCCTTGACCGCGTTACCCACGGTTTCGAACTCTTCGATGGTCATGTCCATACCGGCGGTGATGTTGACCAGGATGCCACGGGCACCGGCCAGATCCACGTCTTCCAGCAGCGGGCTGGAGATGGCTTTCTCGGCCGCTTCTTCGGCACGGTCATCACCGGAGGCGGAACCGGTACCCATCATGGCGGTACCCATTTCGCGCATTACGGTACGCACGTCCGCGAAGTCGACGTTGATCAAGCCCGGACGGGTGATCAGCTCGGCAATGCCCTGTACCGCACCAAGCAGTACATCGTTGGCAGCCTTGAAGGCGTCCAGCAGGGAGATACCGCGACCCAGCACCTTCAGCAACTTGTCGTTGGGGATGGTGATCAGGGAGTCAACATTTTTGGAGAGCTCTTCGATACCGTGCGCAGCGAAGCCCATCCGCTTCTTCCCTTCAAAGGAGAACGGCTTGGTCACCACAGCAACGGTCAGGATGCCCATCTCGCGGGCCACTTCGGCCACGATCGGCGCAGCACCGGTACCGGTACCACCGCCCATACCGGCGGCGATGAACACCATGTCGGAACCGGTCAGCAGCTCACGCAGCGCTTCGCGATCTTCCATGGCCGCATCACGACCCACTTCCGGATTGGCGCCGGCACCCAGACCCTTGGTGATGCCACCGCCGATCTGCAGGGTAGTGTTGGCGCTGGAGTTACGCAGTGCCTGGGCGTCGGTGTTGACGGTAATAAACTCAACACCCTCAATATTTTGACGAACCATGTGTTCGACAGCGTTACCGCCGCCGCCACCTACACCGATCACTTTAATGACGGCTTCGTCAGTGTGGCTATCCATAAATTCAAACATGTTGTCTCTCCGCTTTATTTGCCTGACTCAGCAAAATTCTTAGAACTCGCCACGCAGCCAGTTGCTAACCCGTTTGACCAGGCCACCGACGCTTGCCTTGGCGGCATATTCTTTGTTGCTACCTGTGGCTTGATGGGTGCGGCCATATTGCAGCAACCCGACCGCAGTCGAGTACACCGGTGCCTGCACGTAATCACTCAAACCACGTATGTTCATGGGCTCTCCCACCCGGACCTGGCTCTGGAAGATCTGCTCTGCACACTCCACAATACCTTCAATCTGGGCAGCGCCGCCGGTCAAGACCACACCGGCTGCCAGCTGATGCTTGACCCCCTGCGCTTTCAACTCGCTTTGTACCCGCACCAGCTCATCATTCACCATGGAGAGCAACTCGGTGTAACGGGGCTCAATCACTTCAGCCAGTGTCTGCCGTTGCAGGCTGCGCGCCGGGCGACCACCGACACTGGGTACTTCAATATTGTCTTCCTTGCTGACCAGACGACCGAGGGCGCAACCGTAACGCACCTTGATCGCTTCCGCGTCGAGCGGCGGCGTGCCGAAGGCGTAGGCGATGTCGCTGGTCACAGTGCTGCCAGCATACGGGATCACCTTGGTGTGGCGCAGGGCACCGCCGGTAAACAGCGACATATCCATGGTACCGCCACCGATATCCACCACGCAGACACCCAGCTCTTTCTCGTCTTCGGTCAATACGGCATAGCTGGAGGCCAGCGCGGAGAAGATCAGTTGATCCACGCGCAAACCGACCTTCTCCACACACTTCTCGATGTTGCGAGCCATGTCGTTGTGGCAGGTGATCAGGTGAACCTTGGCCGCCATCCGCACGCCGGAGAGGCCGACCGGATTCTTGATCCCTTCCTGATAGTCGATCGCAAACTCCTGGGGCAGCACGTGCAGCACACGCAGCTCGTCGGAGAGGCGAACCGACTTGGCGGTGTGGATCACGTTGTCCACATCCTCCTGGGTCACCTCCTCATCGGAGATGGGCACCATGCCGGTCTCGTTGCGGCAGTCGATATGCTTGCCGGACAAACCCAGATAAACCGAGCTGATCTGGCAGTCGGCCATCATCTCGGCCTCTTCCACCGCACGGCGCAATGACTTGACCACGGAGTCGAGATCGTTGACCCCGCCCTTCTCCATCCCGCGGGAGGCGTGACTGCCCATACCGATGACGTTCAGCTCACCGTCCGGCAATACTTCCCCGACCAGAACCGCCACCTTGGTTGTGCCGATATCCAGTCCGACAATCAAATTCCTATCTGCGGTGTTGGTCATGCACTTTCTCTTCGCTCTTCTTCCAGCCAACTGCCATTCCGGTGTCGTATCGAAGATCCACGTAGGCAACTTGCGCACGGGGTTCGATAACCGGGAAGGCATCGATAAACCGCTGCAGCCGGAGCGCAATGTCGTTGCGACCCAGAAACAGCTTGATATTGCCATCCAGGGTCAGTTCCCAGGCATGGCGGGGGGTCAGATTCACCCCCAGCAACTTGTATCCCTTGGCAGCCAGTTGCGACTCGTACTGCCGACTCTCTTTCAACACCCGGGCAGCCTGGTCATCCGGCCCTGACAGCTGCAACAGCGGCGTCTTGACCCGATCCGGGGCACTGAATACCTTGCCCTTGGTGTTGACGAAGCGGTTGCCATTCCAGCGCGCCGCCACATCTTGTTCCGTGAGGTAGATCTTGATCTTGTTCGGCCACTTCTTTCGTACCGAGACCGAGGCCACCCATGGCAGGGCATTGAGCCTTGCCTGCAATTCGTTGACGTCCAATTCGAAGAAGTTGCGCAGCTCGGCGCCATCCAGCACGGCCATCCGCAGCTCTTCGGTTTGCAAATACTGGTGTTGCCCCTGCAGCAACAGCTCGCTCATGGGCAACCGGTTGGCATCTGTCAGCCAACCTTTAACATCCAGCGCCGTCCGGTAGCAGCCCCATATCACCAGCAGGAAAAATGCTACCCCTGCGATGAAGCCACCCTTGGTGCGCCCCTGTGCCCTTGCCTCCACCCGATCGATCCCCGTGTAACGCGCTAAACCGGCCTTTGACAGACCGGTTCGCCATTATATAGGCCCCGGCTTGGCGGTCAAAATACTCATTGGGCCCTCAGGCGCCAGATTTCATGCTATCTATGCTCAATTTCATCTCGCCGAGACGACGGGCCAGTGCCCCGACGTTCCCGGCGCCTTGAGTCAGAACCAAATCCCCCTCGCCAATCAGGTCGGCCAGCACGGCTGGCACGTCATCCGGTGTAGCGACGAAGACGGGTTCCAGGTTGCCGCGCGAGCGGATGGAGCGGCACAGCGCACGACCGTCAGCCCCCGGGATCGGATCCTCGCCGGCAGCATAAACCTCCAGCATCACCAGCACGTCTACCTTGGAGAGCACATCGGCGAAGTCCTCATAGAGGTCGCGGGTGCGGGTATAACGGTGCGGCTGGAACACCATCACCAGACGCTTCTCGGGCCAACCGGCACGGGCGGCATTGATAGTGACCTTCACTTCGCTCGGGTGGTGTCCATAATCGTCCACCAGCATCGCCTTGCCGCGACCGGTTTCAAACTCGCCATACTGCTGGAAGCGACGACCGACCCCTTCAAATTTGGCCAGTGCAGAGATGATGGCCTCATCGCTGACACCGTCCTCTGTCGCGACAGCTATCGCCGCTGCGGCGTTCAATGCGTTGTGAATACCCGGCAAATTGAGGGTCACCTGCAGCTCACCCGCCTCTTTGCGGCGAACACGGAAGCTGCTGTGGTTGGTGGTCTGGACAAAATCCAGCACCTGTACATCGGCATCGTCAGAGAGACCGTAGGTCAAGGTCGGACGGGCAATCTCGGGCAACATGCCACGGATCACCGGATCATCGATGCAGACCACCGCCAGTCCGTAGAAGGGGAGGTTGTGCAGAAACTCGATGAAGGTGGCCTTCAGCTTGGAGAAATCACCGCCGTAGGTATCCATGTGATCCGCTTCGATGTTGGTCACGATAGAGACCATCGGCTGCAGATGCAGGAAAGATGCGTCGCTCTCATCCGCCTCGGCAATCAGGTAGCGGCTGCTGCCCAGGCGGGCATTGGTGCCGGCACTGTTGAGCAGGCCACCGATGACGAAGGTCGGGTCGCGGTCGGCTTCGGCATAGATGCTCGCCACCAGACTGGTGGTGGTGGTCTTGCCGTGGGTACCGGCAATGGCGATACCGTGACGGAAACGCATCAGCTCGGCCAGCATCTCGGCGCGGCGAACCACCGGGATCCGCAGTTCGCGGGCAGCCAGCAGCTCCGGGTTGTCCTGCTTGATGGCGGTAGAGACCACCACCACGCTGGCACCCTCAACGTGTTCGGCACTGTGGCCGACGAAGATGTGGGCGCCCAGTCCGGCCAACCGCTCGGTCACGGCGTTGCGAGCCAGATCAGAACCCGTTACCTGATACCCTTCGTTGGCAAGCACTTCAGCGATCCCGCCCATACCGGCACCACCGATGCCGATAAAGTGGATGCGACGCACGCGGCGCATTTCGGGGATCACAGTACGTAGTTTTGCCAGTTCAACCTTGGTCATAATCGTCTCTTTAGTCTGCCGCAGGCCATGTGCCGTCAAAGCGCGGCTGCACGGCGGCATCAATACATACAGGTACAAGGCTGCCCGGTGTCACCGCTGCAACCTTGCTCATTAATCTTTACCACGCTGCCCGGTTGCGAGCTGTTTGCACTCATCTGCAACCCGCTCGGCCGCATCGGTGATAGCGACGCGGCGAGCCGCTTTCGCCATGTTAAACAGGGTCTCCCGGCGACCAGCCAACCAGGTCAGGCGCGCCGCCAGCGATGCGGTATTCAGCTCGGACTGGGGCAGAAACTCGGCTGCACCGCCGTCGACCAGGGTCAAGGCGTTACGGGTCTGGTGATCATCCACCGCATGGGGCAATGGCACGAAAATGGCGGCCACACCGGCGGCAGCCACTTCGGAAACGGTCAGGGCACCGGCACGGCAGACCACCAGGTCGGCCCAGGCGTAGGCGCTGGCCATATCCTTGATAAATTCACTCACCTCGGCATTGATGCCGTGCTGGGCATAGGCAGCAGACACCGTCTCGGCATTGCCCTTGCCACACTGGTGACGCACCTCGATAGGCACACCAGCCGCCGCCACCGCAGCGGGTACCTGCTGGTTGAGCACCCGGGCACCCAGGCTGCCACCGACGATCAGCAGATGCAGCGGCTCGGCTTCGCTGCGAAGCTGCGGATCCGGCAGGGCGACCACTTCGGGACGCACCGGATTGCCTACCACGGCGGTACGGCGGCTCGGCGCGAAGGCGCCCGGAAATGCCATCAACACCCGCCTGGCGATACGGGCCAGCAGCTTGTTGGTCATGCCGGCAGCGGCATTCTGCTCATGGAGCAGCAGCGGGATGCCGGAGAACCAGGCAGCCACGCCACCCGGGCCGGAAGCAAAACCGCCCATGCCGAGCACCACATCAGGACGAACGGTCTTGAGTACCTGACGCGCCTGCAGGATCGATTTGACGATGCGATAGGGCGCCACCAGCAGTCGCTTGATGCCGTTGCCACGCACCCCCTGAATATCGATGAAGGAGATGGGATAACCGTGGGCTGGCACCAGTTCCGCCTCCATCCGGTCGGCAGTGCCGAGCCAGTGGACAGTCCAGCCCTGGGCCTTCAGGCGATCGGCCACGGCCAGACCGGGAAAGACATGCCCCCCGGTACCACCTGCCATCACCAACAGAGTCTTGCTCACTAAACCTCCCGCACGCGCGCCTGGGCAGTCGCCTGACGCAACTCAAAATCGATTCGAATCAACATGCTCACCGCCACTGTCATGATGATGAGACTCGAGCCACCGTAACTGACCAGCGGCAGGGTCAACCCCTTGGTCGGCATCATGCCGCTGGCTGCGCCAACGTTGACGAAAGTCTGGAAACTGAACCAGATGCCGATACCGATAGCCAGATAGCCATCATAGAGGCGGTCGGCTTGCAGGGCGCGATGCCCCAGCTTCAACGCCTTGATCGCCAACGCAAAGATGAGACACAGGGCGCCCAGTACCCCGACGTAACCCAGCTCTTCGCCGAGGATCGCAAACACGAAGTCGGTATGCGCTTCCGGCAGGTACTCCATCTTCTGGATGGAGTTGCCGAGCCCTTCGCCAAACCAGCTGCCACGGCCAAACGCCATCAGCGACTGGGTCAACTGGTAGCCACTGCCAAACGGATCGGCCCAGGGATCCATAAAAGAGGTCACCCGACGCATCCGGTATGGCTCGACGATGATCAGCATGATCACCCCACCAAGACCGCCACCGATAAGGATCATGAACTGCCACAGTTTGGCGCCAGCCAGAAACAGCATGCCGAACGAGGTGACGAACATCACCACGGTCGACCCCAGATCCGGTTGCAGCAGCAACAGGATCGCCAACACCCCGAATACTGCCAAGGGCTTCAGGAAGCCAAGCCAGGCTTCACGCACCTCGTTCTGACGCCGCACCAGATAACCGGCCAGATAGACGAATAGGGCCAGCTTGCCAAACTCGGCCGGCTGCAGGTTGAAGGGGCCCAGTGGCAGCCAGCGCACCGCACCGTTGACATTGCGCCCGACCACCAGCACCAGTACCAGCAGCAGAATGGCCAGCAACAGCATGGGTCCGTTGTACTCCTGCCAGCGCGCCATCGGCACCTGCAACACAAACCAGGAGATACCGAGCGCCATCACCAGAAACATGGCGTGACGCTTCACAAACATGAAGGGATCATCCCCCAGGGAGATCCCCTCCGGGATCGAGGCTGATGCCACGATCACCACCCCGACCGCCATCAGGGAGAGCGCCAGCAACACCAACTGCCGGTCATAGAGGCCGGCAGGGCGCGCCGGCAATAGCCAGCGCTGGAACAGACCTGCGGCTGCGCGAAGGGCATTCATAGCGCCATCACCATCTCGGTAAAGCGATCGCCACGCACCTCGAACGACTTGAACTGATCGAGGCTGGCACAGGCTGGCGCCAGCAGCACCCAGTCACCGGGCTTGGCATCGGCAGCCGCCTTGGCAACCGCAGTGGCCAGGTCGGCCACCCGTTCGGTCTGCTCGCCCAGCGCCAGCAGCACCTCGGCATCCTGACCGAAGCAGTACATGTGATCGATCTGGTTGCCCAGCAGCGCCTGGATCGGGCCAAAATCCTGCCCCTTGCCCTGACCACCGGCCAGCAGCAACAGGCGCCCCTTGACCGACTCGCGCACACCGGCAACGGCAGCTAGCGTAGCTCCCACGTTGGTGGCTTTGGAGTCGTTGATCCAGCGCACCCCGTTCACTTCGCGCACGAAACGGGCACGGTGGGGCAAGCCTTCAAAGCGGCGCAGCACGGTGAGCTGGGCAGCGCGGGGAATGCCGACCGCATCGCACAGCGCCATGGCGGCCAGCGCGTTGGCCTGATTGTGGGCACCGACGATCTTCATCTCGTCCACCGCCAGCAGCGGCTCGCCGTGCAGGGTCAACCAGTAGCGGCCATCCAGCAGGCAGCGGCCATAGCCATTGCAGTCAAGACCGAAGCTCTGCCACACCTGACCCACATCGGGCAAAGTCTGGGGATCGTCGCGATTAACCAGAATGTGTTTGGAATGCTGATGGATCTCCATCTTGGCGGCGCGGTAGTCGGCCATACCCTGATAGCGATCCATGTGATCTTCAGAGAGGTTCAGCACCACAGAGGCTGCAGCACGCAAACTGTGAGTGGTCTCCAGCTGGAAGCTGGAGAGCTCCAGTACGCAGAGATCCATCGGCTGCTTGAGCAGCTCCAGCGCAGGCGTACCGATATTGCCGCCCACGCCCACCTTGAGCCCGGCTTCGGCAATCATCTCACCCACCAGCGTAGTGACAGTGCTCTTGCCATTGGAACCTGTGATGGCAATGACCGGTGTCTCGGTCTCGCGAACGAACAACTCGATATCGCCGACGATCTGCACACCACATTCGGCAGCCGCTTTCAATTCAGGGGTAGCCAGGGCAATACCCGGACTCGCTACGATCATATGCGCCTGCTTGAGCAGCTCTTCATCCAGCCCGTGGATAAGCTCCACTTCTGGCGGCAGCTGATCCTTGCCAGGCGGGTTGGCACGGGTATCCATCACCAGCGGCGTAACGCCACGGCCGAGGAAGTAGTCGACGCAGGAGAGTCCGGTTTTACCCAATCCGATGATGATGACCATGGCCTTACCTCACCTTCAGGGTGGCAAGACCCAGCAGCACCAGCACGAGGGTGATGATCCAGAATCGCACGATAACGCGCGGCTCCGGCCAGCCCTTCTTCTCGTAGTGGTGATGGATCGGCGCCATGCGGAAGATCCGCACGCCGCGCAGCTTGTATGACCCCACCTGCAGGATCACCGAGACGGTCTCCATCACGAAGACACCGCCCATGATCACCAGCAGAAATTCCTGACGCACCAGTACGGCGATGGTACCGAGCGCGCCGCCCAGCGCCAGAGAGCCGACGTCGCCCATGAAGACCTGTGCCGGATAGGTATTGAACCAGAGGAAGCCCAGACCCGCACCGACGATGGCGGTACAGACGATCACCAGCTCGGAGGTATAGGGAACATAGGGAATATGCAGGTAACTGGCGAAGTTGACGTTGCCGGTTGCCCAGGCGATAAACGCAAAGCCGCCCGCCACCATCACGGTCGGCATGATGGCCAAGCCATCCAGACCATCGGTCAGGTTGACCGCGTTGGAGGTACCGACGATGACAAAGTAGGTCAGCACGATAAACATCAGACCAAGCTGCGGCATCACATCCTTGAGGAAAGGCACCACCAGCTGGGTCTGGCCATCATGGGTTGCGGTCGCATAGAGGAACACAGCCACCGCCAGCGCTACCGCGGATTGCCAGAAGTACTTCCAGCGTGCGATCAGGCCGTCGGTATTCTTGCGCACCACCTTGAGGTAGTCGTCGGCAAAGCCGATGGCACCGTAGGCACCCAGCACAAACAGCACCAGCCAGACATAAGGGTTGTCGAGGCGGCACCAGAGCAGCACAGACGTGAAAATCGCAGCAATGATCATCAGGCCACCCATGGTCGGGGTGCCCCGCTTGCTGAGGTGGGACTCGGGACCGTCGTTGCGGATCACTTGACCAAACTTCAGGATCTGCAGGCGACGGATCAGTCGTGGCCCCATCCAGAGGGCAACTCCCAGACCGGTAATGATCGACAGGATGGCGCGAAACGTCAGGTAGGAGAAGACGTTAAAGAAGGTGAAGTGCGGGGTGAGCAGTTCGGCCAGCCAGACTAGCATGTGGCTGACTCCTGATGGCCTTTGACCATCTCGACGATATCTTCCATGCGGGAGCCACGGGCACCCTTGACCAGAATCGAAATTTCCTGATGTGTATTTATCATTTGCGCAAGCACTTCAAACAACGACGCCTTGTTATCGAAATGTCGGCCAGCCGCGGCATCTGCGGTATAGCGACTATGTTCCCCTACTGTCAGCACGGCATCCAGACCGCACTCGCGGGCATGATGGCCAACCCGGGCATGTTGCTCGGCAGACTCCTCACCCAGTTCCCGCATGTCGCCAAACACCAGCACCTTAAAGCCGCTCATGGCGGTCAAGGCATCGATGCCCGCCAGCACGGACTCCACGCTGGCATTGTAGGTATCATCCACCAGAGTCAGACCGCCCCAGCGCTGGACGCAGAAGCGTCCCTTGACCGGTGCCATCTGCTCCAGCCCCACCTTGACACAGGCGAGGGATGCGCCGAGGGCCAGACAGCCCGCGGCGGCAGCCAGCGCATTGGCCACGTTATGGCGGCCGGGGATCGCCAGAGTCAGGCTCACCTCACCCTGCGGGGTTACCATGACGAACTCGGCACAACCCTGAGCGTTGAGAACCACATCGCGAGCATGGAACGGCTGGCTCTGATCCTCGATGGAGAAGGCGCAGCGAATGCCACGCTCGCGCCACTTCGGCCAGAATTCGTTGTCGGCGTTGACGATGGCGGTGCCGCCTTCGCTCAAGCCCTCAAAAATTTCGCTCTTGGCGTGGTAGATCCCCTCAAGAGAGCCGAAGCCCTCAAGATGGGCAGCTGCGACGTTGTTGATGATGGCGGCATCGGGCTTGGCCAGCGAGGTAGTCCAAGCGATTTCGCCCTTGTGGTTTGCTCCCAGCTCCATCACCGCAAACTGGTGTTGCGGCTCGAGGCGCAGCAGGGTGAGCGGCACGCCCACCTCATTGTTGAAGTTGCCAGCGGTGGCCAGCACTTCCCCTTCGTTGCGCAGGATGGCAGTTGCCATCTCCTTCACTGTGGTCTTGCCGCAGCTGCCGGTAATGGCCAGCACTTTCGGATTGATGCGCTCGCGCACCAACTTGCCGAGTCGGCCCAGCCCCTTGAGGCTGTCCGCCACCACCAGCTGGGGAATAGCCAGCGGCAGCTCACGCTCGACCAGCAAGGCAGAGGCCCCTGCCTGAACAGCCTGCTCGCAAAAATCGTGGGCATCGAAACGCTCGCCGCGCAGGGCAACGAACAGGGCACCCGCGCCCAAAGTGCGGGTGTCGGTACTGACGACGGTGATCTCGCCGTCGTCACCAATCAGACGGGCATCGAGTACCTGCGCCAGCTCGGCAAGCCTGAGGGTCATCATTTGAATGACTCCAATAATGTGTGCAAGGCGGCCGCGACGGTTTCCCGGTCGCTGTAGTGCCGCTTGTCGGTTCCAATGATCTGATAATCCTCATGGCCCTTACCGGCCACCAGGATGATGTCCTGCTTGCTCGCCTGACCGATGGCCAGCGCAATCGCCTTGACCCGGTCGTGCTCCACCTGCACCGCAGCAGGATCGCGAAGACCCGCCACCATGTCGGCCATGATCCGGGCCGGCTCCTCGGTACGGGGATTGTCGTCGGTCAGGATCACGCGATCCGCATACTGCTCGGCCATGGCGGCCATCATGGGACGCTTGCCGCGATCGCGGTCGCCACCACAGCCAATCAGACACCAAAGCTGGCCGGTGCAGTGCACCCGCAGGGCCTGCAATGCCTTTTCCAGCGCATCAGGAGTGTGGGCGTAATCGACCACCGCCAGCGGCGTATCACCACCGCCGAAACACTCCATGCGACCGGTCACCGGCTGCAATTTCGGGGCAGTTGCCAGTAGCTCATGGAAGTCGTAACCGAGCACCAGCATTACGCCCATCGCCGCCAGCACATTGCTGACGTTGAAGCGCCCGAGCAAGGGGGCGGATAATACACCATTCCCCCAACTGGAGTTAATCTGCGCGCGAAAACCTTGCTGGTGAAAATCGAGCTGCTGCGCCGTTAATTGACGGCCAAAATGGTGTTCAATCGGGCCATTCACACTGAAAGCCACTGCTGCCGGGTATTTTTCGAGCCACTTGGCACCCAATTCGTCATCCCGGTTAATCACCGCATTCGACTCATCGACCAGCTGCAGCAGCTGCTCCTTGGCCGCGCCATAGGCTTCCATGGTGCCGTGGTAGTCGAGGTGATCCCGGCTCAGGTTGGTAAAGACAGCGGCGGAAAAGGGCAGCGCGGCGACACGGTGCTGCACCAGACCATGGCTGGAGACCTCCATCGCCACCAGATCCGCCCCCTGCTCTTGCAGCGCAGCCAGATTGGCTTGTACCTGCACGGCGCTGCCAGTGGTATTTTCCGCTTCGATCAGATGGCCAAACAGGCCGTTGCCGATGGTGCCCATCACCCCGGCCTTGCCACCCAGCAGGGTGCGCCAGTTGGCGACCAGCAGTGCAGTGGTGCTCTTGCCGTTGGTACCGGTGATCCCGACCAGCGCCAGTTTTTTGGCGGGCTGGTCGTAGAAATACCCGGCAAGCGCAGAGAGATGAGCGGGCAGATCCCGCATCCCGATACAGGGAACCGGAGTCGATGGTGGGATAAATTCACCATCCTCCTCAAACACAACAGCGGTCGCTCCCTGAGCCACCGCCTGTTCGATGAAACGTCTGCCATCCACCTGATGACCGCAAATGGCCACGAAGAGCGTGCCGGGCCTGACCCGCCGACTATCCAGCTGGATATCGGTCAGAGTGAGCGCCGGCGCCTGAATACCGAAGGGGCGCAGTAATGCATCAAGTGCGCGGGACAAGAGGAGCCTCCGTACGGGCAAGTTTGGCGGGCACCGCTGTGGGCACCGCATCAGGACGAATATTGAAGAGTTGCAGTACCCCGCCCATGGCCTCTGCAAACGGCGGGGTCGCCACGGCACCGCCATAGTAGGCACTACCTTTTGGCTCGTTAATCACCACCACCATGACGAAACGGGGATTACTGGCAGGGGCAAAACCGGCAAACCAGGCCATGTAATCCTTGCCGTAGCCTCCGGCAACGGCGACCTTGGCGGTACCACTCTTGCCACCGACCCGATAACCCGGAATCTTGGCCTTGGGAATAGCGTTGTCGACTACGTACTCCAGCGCCTGCAGCATGGCGGAGGCGTTATTGTGATCGATCACCTGCTCACCCTTGGGCGGCGTGGTCACCTTGACGATGGAGATGGGCACTCGCTTGCCCTTGTTGGCCAGGGTGGCGTAGGCGGAAGCCAGTTGCAGCGGGGTAACCCGCAGACCATAACCAAACGAAAGGGTCGCCCGCTCGATATCGGACCAGCGCCGACGCTGAGGCAACATACCACCGCTCTCGCCCATCAGTCCGCTACCGGTATCCATACCGAAACCGAACATACTGAGGGTGTTGATCATCTCTTGGGCCGGCATCCGCAGGGCAATGCGCGACATGCCGATGTTGGAGGAGTAGCGCAGGATATCGTAAAGGTTGGTCGCCTTGTGAATACTGACGTCCTTGATCTGCTTGGCACCGATAAAGAGCGGACCACCGGGAATGAAATCCTTCCAGCTGGTGACACCCGCCTGCAAGGCACTTAGCAAAATCAGCGGCTTGACTGTGGAGCCCGGCTCGTAGGTATCGGTCACCACCCGGTTGCGTACCCGGAAACTCTGATACTGGCCGCGGTTGTTCGGGTTATAGGAGGGGGTATTGACCATGGCGAGCACTTCGCCGGTCTTGATATCCAGCATCACCATGGAGCCGGACGTTGCCTTGTTCTCGTCGGTTGCCCGCTTGAGGGCACGGTAGGCCAATGCTTGCACCCGCTGATCGATGCTGAGCTGCAGATCGTTGGCGTTCTTGCCCTCTTTGACGATACCAAGACGCTCGATGACCCTGCCCTGCCGGTCCTTGCGCACCCGCATCTCGCCCGGTGTCGCCGTCAGCCACTCGTTGTAGCTGCGCTCGATCCCCTCGATCCCGTTGCCATCGATGTTGGTTACCCCCACCAAGTGGGCACTGATTTCGCCAGTCGGATAGAAGCGGCGCGACTCGGGACGCAGATAGACACCACCCAGCTTGAGCCCCTTGATGTATTCAGAGACAGCGGGCGTTACCTGACGCTGCAGATAGACGAAGCGCTTGCTGGGGTTGGCGATACGTTGCTTGAGAGTATTGATATCGATTTTGAGGACTGCTGAGAGCGCCATCCAGGCCCGCTCATTGTGGATAGCGCCGGACTCGTGCACTGTCTTGGGATCGGCCCAGACCGCCTCGACCGGAACGGAAACAGCCAACTGTTCACCATTGCGATCGGTGATCATGCCGCGCACCGCTTGGGTGGAGGTTGTTCGCAGAGAGCGCATGTCCCCCTCCTGACGCAGACGATCCGGATTGATCACCTGGATCCAGGCCAGACGGAGGATCAGCCCGACAAAGGCGATGCCGATGAATACGACCAGCGTGCGGAAGCGCCACGGATAGATAGATGGCGCTTTAACGTTCGCTTTAGCGGTTTTGGCTGTAGCCTTCCGTTTCATGGCAGAGTAATTACCTTCTCGGTGGTCACCAGAGGGCGACCCATTTGCAACTTGTCCATGGCCAGCGTGGCGACCCGGGAGTGTTCCGCCAGAGTGCCCTGCTCCAGCAAGAGGTGGCGCCATTCGATATTGAGGCGATCCTCTTCCGCCATCAGGTCATTCTGTTTGGCGGTGAGGCCACGGGTCATGTTGGTCACGAGGATCACGGCAAACGCGGTCACCAGTACGGCAACCGACAGAAAAATCTGCAGCTTGTGCCGCCAGAGATCGGCAACGATCTCCTTGGCTAGGTGGACACGTACTTCGCTCATCGCTTACTCCGCCAGCCGCTCGGCGACCCGCAGCACCGAGCTGCGCGAACGGGTGTTTTCAGAGACCTCATGATCAGAAGGCTTGAGCGCCTTGCCGACCGACTTCAATTTGCGACCGCCAGCCAGCTGGGCCTCGGTCAAGGGAATGCCGTAGGGCACTTCAGGCCCCTTCTCGTGCTTGCGAATGAAGTGTTTCACCAGCCGGTCTTCCAGCGAGTGGAAGCTGATCACAGACAGACGGCCATGTGGTGCCAGCACGTCCAATGCACCGTTGAGCGCGGTTTCGATCTCGTCCAGCTCGCTGTTGATATAGATGCGAATGGCCTGGAAACTGCGGGTTGCCGCATGCTTGCCCTTCTCCTTGCTCGGATTGACCCGGGCAATCATCTCCGCCAGTTGGCGGGTACGCACATAAGGCTCGGTCACACGGTCGTGCACGATGGCACGGGCGATCTTCTTGGCAAAACGCTCCTCACCGAAGGTCTTCAGCACCCAGGCGATGTCATCCACATCGGCCTTGGCCAGCCACTCGGCGGCGCTCTGACCGGAGGTGGGGTCCATCCGCATATCGAGCGGACCATCTTTCATAAAGCTGAAGCCGCGCTCGGCATCATCCAACTGGGGTGAAGAGACCCCCAGATCCAGCAGGAAGCCATCCACCTTGCCCAGCAAACCGCGCTCATCCAGATAGGAGGCGATGCCGGAGAAGGGGCCGTGCACGATTTCGAAACGGGGATCCTGGATCTTGGCCGCTTCGGCGATAGCCTGGGGATCGCGGTCGATGGCGATCAGGCGGCCATTGGGGCCAAGGTGCTGCAGGATCAGACGAGAATGACCACCACGGCCAAAAGTACCGTCGACGTAGACACCATCCGGCTTGATGGCCAGACCTTCAACGGCTTCGTGCAGCAGCACTGTGATGTGTTCAGCGGCTTGGGTCATTTATAAAGAGAAATCCTGTAGTCGTGGTGAGCTTGCCCAATCGTCCCCGGGCAGACCCAAGATGTCGTCATTGACCTGTTGTTGCCAGCGGGCTTCATCCCACAACTCAAACTTGTTGAGCTGGCCCACCAGCATGATTTTCTTGTCCAGCCCCGCATGGTTGCGCAGTGGCTGACTGAGCAGCAGACGGCCATTGCCATCCAGCTCGCATTCGGTTGCATGTCCCAGCAGCAGGCGCTGCAAACGGCGCTCTTGCGGATTCATGCTGGAGAGAGTCTTGAGCTTGCGCTCGACCTCTTCCCATTCATTAAGGGGATAAAGCAGCAGACAGGGATGGGCAATATCGATGGTGCAGACCAGCTGGCCGTCGCTTTCATCGCGCAGCCAATCACGGAATTTGGTCGGAATTGCCAGCCGCCCTTTACTGTCCAGGCTGATGGCATGAGCGCCACGCAACAAATTGCTGTCCCTGAAGGTGAATGAGGAGGCTGATTGCCCCTCTAAAAACCACTTTGATCCACTTTTCCCCACCTTGAAGTTTAAGGACGTGCAGGGGGCTTTTCAAGCAAGGAGATGGGGCAGAGGGAACATATTGACGCAGCATTTGCATGCTGCAGATTGAGTGGGTTGATTTTCCACAAGTTATTTGGCTTTAGGCTCTGGTGATTAATTGAAATAAGTGAATGAACTGAGAACACACGCAATATGCGGGTGCGAACAATCATCCTGGGTTCTATCACCATCTATCGCTGCCATCGTGCCAAATACGAAACTATTCGATTGATTTAAAACATATAATTTCATTCAAAATGACAAGGCCGAAAATATCCTGCCAACGAAGCCATATTTTCTCATGCATAAAAAAGAGCCCCGCGATAAATCGCGGGGCTCTTCGGAATGAGGTCGGAGTCGGCCTGTAAGCCGGGTTCTGTACCGGGTTGCCCCGGGTAGCAATCATTCCTCTAGGCCAGCAATCGCTCGCTGGCTCAAGCAACCTACCCGCCCCCAACGCGGGCCGCGCCAATAGGGGCCTATTTGGTCTTGCTTCGGGTGGAGTTTACCGTGCCACGAACTGTTGCCAGTCGCGCGGTGCGCTCTTACCGCACCCTTTCACCCTTACCTGATCCCTTGCGGGCCATCGGCGGTCTGCTCTCTGTTGCACTGGTCGTAGGCTCGCGCCCCCCAGGCGTTACCTGGCACCCTGCCCTGTGAAGCCCGGACTTTCCTCCCCTCCGCCCGTCTGTCCCGAGGGACACAACGACGAAGCAGCGATTGCCCAGCCAACTCCGAGGCGCGGATTATACCCTTGCGATACGCACGGGGTAAACCGGCAATTCCCGTTTACAGCCATTTATCGCGCTTGGCCCCCGTTTACAGGCTGACTGATTGTCGATACAGGGGATTGCGCAGGTCAAAAAACAGTCTGATGACCTATTGACCGACTCAATAGTGCTCGAGACCGTATTTATAGAGGGCATTCTTCTTCACGCCGTGGATCTCGGCGGTCAGGGCGGCCGCTTTTTTCAGTGGCAGTTCGGTCACCAGCAGACCCAGAGTACGGATCGCCTCGGCGGGCAGATCCTCTTCTTCTTTGGAGGCGCCAGCCACGACCAGCACGATCTCGCCGCGGCAGCGGTTGTCATCCTCACCAAGCCAGGTCAGCATTTCAGAGGCTGGCAGACCGTGGATCGACTCGAAGGTCTTGGTCAGCTCGCGGCACACCACCACCTGACGCTCACCGAGAATGCGAGCAATCGCTTCCACTGTATCCTGCACACGGCGCGGGGATTCGTAGAACACCAGCGAGCGGGTGTCTTCAATAACGGCTTGCAGGCGATCGTCACGTCCCTTGCTCTTGGCGGGCAGGAAGCCCTCAAAGGCAAAGCGATCGGTGGGCAGACCGGCCGCGCTCAGAGCGGTGATGGCAGCACAGGGACCGGGCAGCGGCACCACCTTGACCCCGGCTTCACGACAGCGGGTGACCAAGTGATAACCGGGGTCGCTAATAAGCGGGGTGCCGGCATCGGAGACCAGCGCAACACTCTTGCCCTCTTTGATCCGGCCGATCAGCACATCGGCCTTCTGCTGCTCGTTGTGATCGTGCAGGGCGAAGGTCGGCACCGATATTTGGTAGTGGCTGAGCAGGATACCGGTATGACGGGTATCTTCGGCGGCCACCAGATCGACACTGCGTAAAATATCCAATGCACGCTGGGTGATGTCCGCCAGATTGCCGATCGGAGTGGGAACTATATACAGGGTTGGGATGTCACTCATGGGATCTCCGAGTGCCCCGACAATTGTGTCGCCATATTGGCCCGTTTACACTATGGGGAACTTCAACACTGGTCGGGGAATGAACTTGAACCGGGTTACAAAGCAGCTAAGTGTATCACGACTCTTCGGCATCATACTCGCGGCAGTACTGCTCGCCGCCTGTGCGTCGGAGCCCAATCAACCGTCAGGGCAGTCAGGCATGCCCTCTGCGTTCTCCAATCTGACCAAGAATGCCCAGTGGTATCTTGAGCAGGTGGACCCCGCCAAGCCGGCCGAGGCCTTTACCTGGCAGATGCTGGCGGCACGCAGCTATCTGGCGCTGGGCCAGGCCAAACCGGCCTCGGCGCTGTTCCAGCAATTGCAGAAGCAGGCCAAGGATCCCGTTCAGAAGGCGCAGTTGCAACTGCTGCAAGCCCATCTGTTGCTGGCGCAAGGCCATGCCAATCAGGCGCTGATCCTGCTGGAAGGCAAACCCGAGGTGGTGCTGGATGCCGATACCCAGAAGGATTGGTATCGCCAGCGCGTGGTGCTGCAGCTCGACATCAACAACAAATTTGGCGCAGCCAAGTCGTTGATTGCACTGGAGCCCTACCTCAATCAGAGCGAGCAGGCGACCAACCATCAGCAAATCTGGTCGTTGCTCAAAAGCATGACCCCCTCCACCCTGCAAGCGCTGGAAGAGGCTCCGGCCCCTGATGTGACCACCGGCTGGTTGCGACTGGCGGCACTGGTCAACGAGTTTGGCGCCCAACCGAACCTGCTGGCCCGCCAGCTGGCAGGCTGGAAGCGCGACTTCCCCAACCATCCAGCCCAGAAGGATATGCCGGCAGGATTGGGCGATCTGGCGGCCACTGCCAGCACCTCGGTGCAACAGATCGCCGTGCTGCTGCCCCTCTCCGGCAATCTGGAGCCGCAGGGCGCCGCCATCCGTAACGGTATGCTGATGTCTTATAAGGAAAATCAGGGGCAATTCACCCTGAACTTCTACGACACCCAGAGCAAGTCGACCGGCGACCTTTATAAGCAGGCGATTCAGGAAGGGGCAGACATGATCATCGGCCCGCTGCTGAAAGACCGGGTCGAGGAGCTGCTAAAGGCAAATCCGACCGTGCCGGTACTGGCGCTCAACGAGCTGGACAAGCCGATCGTCAACGACACCACCTACTACTTCTCCCTCTCTGCCGCCGCAGATGCCGCGCAGGCAGCCCAGTACCTCTACACCCAGGGCTACCGCAAACCGCTGCTGATCGCCGCTCAGGGGCGGATCGGTTACAGCAGTATCAAGGCGTTCGAGCAGAGCTGGGCCACCCTGAGCCAGGATAAGCCGGTGGTTGCCACCTTCGGTGCCCGCAACGAAGTACAGGGGATGGTCAAGAATGCCCTGAGCGGCCGCTCTACCGCCCGTGCTGGCGAAGTAGTGCAACTCTCTGATGCCGCACCGCGCAGCATCGATGCCGTTTATGTGGTGGCCAACAGCCTGGAAACCCGGATGATCAAGCCCTACGTGGATGTCTCGGTCAATCCGATGGGCAGCCTGCCCATCTACACCAGCTCCCGCGGCTACGACAGCGCAGCCACCGAGGTCGCCTCCGAGCTCAACGGCATGCATATCGCCGATATGCCGCTGCTGCTGGGCGGCTACGAGAAACAGCGCGAGCAGATCGCCCTGCTCTGGCCGCAGACCCAGGGTGACCTGCTGCGCCTGTTTGCCATGGGCTACGATGCCGTCAGCCTGGCTGAGAACCTGCAGCAGATGCGCAAGGTGGGTGGCATGCAGCAGGCCGGCATGAGTGGTCAGCTGAGCGTGGATGCCCAGGGCAATATCGTGCGGATGCTGAGCTGGGGTACTTACCAGAACGGCAAACTGGTCGACGAGAACGCCGTTCAGCAACTGGAGGAGCCCTCCAATGAAGGAACTATGGAAACGGATGCGCCAGCAGTTGCCGAGCCTGTTCCCCTCACCAACGAGCAAGGGACAGCACTTTGAACAAGTCGCTGAACGCTGGTTGCAGGCCCAGGGCCTGCAACCGGTAGCTCGCAACTACCGCTGTCGTGGCGGTGAAATAGATCTCATCATGCACCAGGGCAAGACCCTGGTGTTTGTTGAGGTGCGCTACCGGGCCACCGGCAACCATGGCGGGGCCGCCAGCTCGGTCACCCATAGCAAACAGCGCAAGATCATGCTGGCAGCGCGCCACTATTTGAAGCAACATGCCATCAACGAGGCCAATCAGGCCTGCCGATTCGATGTGATTGCGTTCGAGGGTGACCAGCCAGCCTGGATCCAGAACGCATTTTAAGAGGACCCTATGACTGACCGCATCAAAGAGAACTACACCGAAAGCATCCAGACCAAAATAGCCGCCGCCGAGGCGCTGCCGGATGCCATCCATACTGCAGCCCAGATGATCACCATCTGCCTGCTCAATGGCCACAAGGTGCTGGCATGCGGTAACGGTCCTTCTGCCGCACTGGCGCAACTGTTCATCTCCGAGCTGGTCAACTGCTACGAGACCCAGCGCCCCTCTCTTCCCGGCATGGCTCTGACCCCGGACATGGCGACCATCAGCGCCATCGCCACCGACCATGGTTTTGAAGAGGTCTACGCCAAGCAGATCCGCGCGCTGGGCCAGCCTGGCGACATTCTGGTGGTCATCACCACCACGGGCAACAGCCGAAGCCTGATCAAGGCGGCCGAGGCAGCTCTCTCCCGCGACATGACCATAGTGGTGCTGAGCGGCGGCGACGGTGGCGAAATGGCTGGCTTGCTGGGGCCAAACGATGTGGAGATCCGAGTACCCTCTGCCCGCCGCCCCCGTATTCTTGAGGTCAACCTGTTGACCCTGCACTGTCTGTGTGATCTCATCGACCAGACTCTTTTCCCGCAACAGGAAGATTGAAACCATGAACAAGCAGATACTCATCCTTGGCCTGCTAGCCAGCGCCTTGCTATTGCAGGGCTGTGCTGCCGTGGTGGTTGGCGGAGCAGCTGGTACCGCCAAGGTTTCTGGCGACCGCCGTACCATGAGCGCCCAGTGGGATGACCAGAGCATCGAGCTGAAAGCAGCCAATCTGCTGGCCGACAACAAACCGCTCAGCGCAGCCAGCAAGATCAGCGTCTACAGCAACAATGGCCGCGTGCTGCTGGTCGGTCAGACACCTTCTGACGTTTACAAGCTGGAAGCAGGCAAGATTGTTGGCCGCATCGAGGGGGTCCGCCACGTCTACAACGAGTTACGCCTTGGTCAGCCAGTCAGCCTGACCACACGCAGCAATGACACCTGGCTCACCTCCAAGGTGAAAGCCGACATGTTCGGCACCAAAAACTTCGATAGCGCCAAGGTCAAGGTGGTCACCGAAAACGGCGAAGTATTCCTGATTGGTCTTGTCACCCGTCAGGAGGGAGAGCAGGCGGTCAACATCGCTCGCCACGTTAGCGGTGTGAAGCGAGTCATCAAGGCATTCGAATACGCCCAGAACTGATAATTACGGATATGAAAAACGCAGCCAATTGGCTGCGTTTTTTTATTTGATGACTTTCAGGGTCGGACGACCGCTTGGACGCGGCGGTTCCGGCTCTGGCTCCACCGGTGCTTCGGCCTGCTCCAGCCAGATATCGTAACCAGGCTCGGGGGGGAACAGGGTTCCCACGCCGTTCTCCCTAGCATGGATAGCCAGCACGGCCGCCATCGGGATATAGACCTGTTGGGATACCCCGCCAAAGCGGGCGCTGAAGCTGATTGCCTCATTATCCATGTGAAATTGCATCACGGCACGGGGCGCGATATTCAGCACAATCTGCCCGTCCTGAGCAAACTGCATCGGCACCATCACATGGGGAATGTTGACGTTGACCACCAGATGGGGAGTCAGATCGTTATCCAGCAACCAGTCAAAGAACGCCCGTAACAGGTACGGGCGACTCGGCGTCATTGTCGGTTCCATGCTCATACGCCAGCACGGATCTCGCGTTCGGCTTCGGTCAGGGATGCCTGGAAGGACTCACGCTCGAACAGACGAACCATGTAGGCCTTCAGCTCTTTGGCGCCACGACCGGTCAAGTCGATACCCAGGCTCGGCAGACGCCACAACAACGGAGCCATATAGCAATCTACCAGACCAAACTCTTCGCTCATGAAATAGGGCATTTCACCGAAGATCGGTGCAATGGCGAGCAAGTTGTCACGCAGTTCGTTGCGTGCTGCTTCTGCATCGGTACCGGCCATGATCTTGTCAGCCAGGGAATACCAGTCCAGCTCGATGCGGTGCATCATCAGGCGGCTGTTACCACGCGCAACCGGATAAACAGGCATCAGGGGTGGATGCGGGAAGCGTTCGTCCAGATACTCCATGATGATGCGTGAGGTGTAGAGTGCCAGCTCACGATCAACCAGGGTCGGTACAGAGTTGTACGGGTTCAGCTCGGCCAGCTCATCCGGCAGATTGGCTGGGTCAACCTGACAGATATCCACACTAACACCCTTCTCCGCCAGGACAATACGCACCTGATGGCTGAACATATCGTTGGCACCGGAAAACAGCGTCATTACCGAACGCTTATTGGCAGCTACAGCCATTGAACCCTCCCGTCATAAAAAAGCAGAAACGGCAATGAAGCATCTTGGTCTTCATTGCCGTGCATTATATTACCCGGATCTGGTCGCTTAGTGAACGTCGCGCCAGAATTCCTTCTTCAACAGCACAGTGAAGATGAAGAAGATCACGATGAAACCAAGCACCCAGAAGCCCATGCGTTCACGCTCCTGTTGTACCGGTTCAGCCGAGTAGACCAAGAAGTTTACCAGATCCAGTACCGTCTTATCATACTCTTCGTCATCCATTTCACCGTTGCCGTCAGATTTGATGCTGACAACCTGCTGGGTCTCGACGCCATCGACCATGTGAGTCGCGAACTCGGCACGGGGAGTCCCCTGCAGCGGCTCCAGCACATGGGGCATGCCCACTGACGGGAACACCACGTTATTCACACCAAACGGACGGGTCGGATCCACGTAAAAAGAACGCAGATAAGTGTAAATCCAGTCCGCACCACGTACTCGGGCTACCAGAGTCAGGTCGGGAGGCGGCGCACCAAACCACTTGGCGGCATCCTTCTCGGACATGGCACTCTTCATCAGATCACCCACTTTGGCGTCGGTGAAAATGAGGTTCTCCTTCATCAGATCCTCAGGGATCTCCAGATCGGCAGCAACCCGGTTGTAACGTTGGTACTGGGTAGAGTGGCAGCCGGCACAATAATTCATGAAGGTGGCCGCTCCGCGTTGCAGGGATGCCTTGTCACTCAGATCGTAATTGGCCTTGTCCAGTGCAACCGCACCTCCAGCGGCAAACACCAGAGAGGGCAGCAGGGTCAGCACTGCAAATATTATTTTTTTCATTTAAATGTCACCCTCTCCGGCAGCGGCTTGGTGCGTTCGTTTTTGCTGTAGAAGAACAACAGCACGAAGAAACCGAAATAACCCAAGGTACAGATCTGGGCAACCAGCGTCAGAGTCGGCGTCGACGGCAGTACACCCAGCACCCCCAGAATGATGAAGCAGACCACAAACTGGGCGATGTTCAGCTTGTGCAGCTTGCTGCGATAGCGTACTGAACGCACCTTGCAGCGATCCAGCCAGGGCAGCAGGAACAACACCACAATAGAGAGGCCCATCATGATGACGCCAAGCAGCTTGTCCGGTACCGCACGCAGAATCGCGTAGAAGGGGGTGAAGTACCACACAGGCGCGATGTGAGCCGGAGTCTTCAGGCCGTTGGCCACTTCAAAGTTCGGCTTCTCGAGGAAGTAACCCCACATATCCGGCTTGAAGAAGATGATGGCGCAGAAGAAGAACAGGAAGCCGGCCACACCGATCATATCCTTGACGGTGAAGTAAGGGTGGAACGCCACCGCATCCAGCGGCCAGCCGTTCTCGTCCTTGTGCTTCTTGATATCGATGCCATCCGGGTTGTTGGAGCCGACTTCGTGCAGCGCCAGGATATGCATGGCAACCAGCATCACCAAAACCAGCGGCAACGCGATGACGTGCAGCGCGAAGAAGCGGTTCAGGGTCGCACCAGAGATAACGTAGTCACCACGGATCCACAGGGTAAGATCGTCACCGATGACCGGAATGGCACCAAACAGCGAGATGATGACCTGGGCCCCCCAGAATGACATCTGTCCCCAGGGCAGCAAGTAGCCCATAAAGGCTTCCGCCATCAGCACCAGGAAGATCAGCATGCCGAAAATCCACAGCAGCTCGCGCGGCTTCTGGTAAGAGCCGTAAATCATACCTCGGAACATGTGCAGGTAGACCACCACGAAGAAGGCAGAGGCACCGGTAGAGTGCATGTAACGTAGCAGCCAGCCATACTCCACATCCCGCATGATGTACTCGACGGAGGCAAACGCACCTTCCGCAGAGGGGTTGTAGTTCATGGTCAGCCAGATGCCGGTGATGATCTGGTTAACCAGCACCAACATGGCCAGCGAACCGAAGAAATACCAGAAGTTCAGGTTCTTCGGAGCCGGATACTTGGCCATGTGGTCGTTGTACATGGCCGTAAGCGGAAAGCGATCGTCAATCCAGCCCATCAGTTTGCTCAACATGATCAGGCCTCCTTGCCATCGGCACCGACCAGAATGGTGGTGTCGTTAATGAATTGATACGGCGGAATAACCAGGTTCAGTGGTGCAGGCACCCCCTGGAACACACGGCCAGCCATATCGAACTTGGAGCCATGACACGGGCAGAAGAAGCCGGACGCAACCCCCTGCACCTGCTCACCAAAACTGTCAGGCAGATAAGAAGGTGAACACCCGAGATGGGTGCAGATACCGACCGCGACAAAAATTTCGGGCTTGATCGATCTGTACCCGTTATGGGCATAGTCAGGCTGCTGCGGCTCTTCTGATGAGGGATCCCGCAACTTGTCATCATGTGCTGCAAGGGCATCCAGCGTCTGCTTGGTGCGTTTCACCACCCAGACGGGTTTGCCACGCCACTCGACACGGATGAGCTGACCCGGTTCCAACTTGCTGATATCGACTTCAACCGGTGCACCGGCTGCTTTGGCCTTGGCACTCGGATTCCATGACTTTATAAACGGCACTGCGGTAAACGCAGCTCCTACCCCACCAACGGCAACCGTTGACCAGGTAAGAAATCTGCGGCGACCGGTATCAACTGGCGCATTGCTCATCCAAAAACTCTCCCATGTGGACTCCGCACATTCTTATAGTGTCCCTGTTCCCCATTTTTCCCGTGACAACAGCGGCGGAAGCTGGATTTACAATTGCCACAGAAAACAGGGGAAATTTTAAAGAAAAGATAACAACTTGACAAGAAAGAGCGGTGAGCAATAAAAACAATAAAGAAACAATTTTTTGTCTTTTGTGACGCGTGGTTAGCATTGATGTCGGTAATATTACTAATAAAAAAAGCCTGGCGGCTGCCAGGCTTTTTTGACACTCGAAAGAGTGAGCACCGAAAGCGAATTAACGCTTGGAGTACTGCGGACGCTTACGAGCTTTGTGCAGACCGACTTTCTTACGCTCAACCTTACGGGCATCGCGAGTAACAAAGCCTGCTTTACGCAGTTCGGAACGCAGGGTTTCATCGTACTGCATCAGAGCACGAGTGATACCGTGGCGGATCGCACCAGCTTGACCGGAGATGCCACCACCGTTAACGGTGATGTACAGATCCAGTTTCTCGGTCATCTCAACCAGTTCCAGCGGCTGACGAACTACCATGCGGGCAGTCGGACGACCGAAGTACTGCTCCAGGGAGCGCTGGTTGATTACGATCTTACCGCTACCCGCTTTGATAAATACGCGAGCAGTGGAGCTTTTGCGACGGCCGGTACCGTAGTATTGATTTTCTGCCATGTTGCCAGTTCCCGATTAGATATCCAGTACTTGAGGTTGCTGAGCAGCGTGAGCGTGCTCGGCGCCTGCGTAAACTTTCAGTTTACGGAACATGGCACGGCCCAGAGGACCTTTCGGCAGCATGCCTTTAACAGCAGCTTCGATTACCATTTCCGGTTTACGCTGAATCAGCTTGTCGAAGCTGATTGACTTGATACCACCCGGGAAACCGGAGTGAGCGTGGTACATTTTGTCGGTAGTTTTCTTACCGGTAACACGTACCTTCTCAGCGTTTACAACGATGATGTAATCACCGGTGTCAACGTGCGGAGTGTATTCAGCTTTGTGCTTACCACGCAGACGAGCAGCGATCTCGGTTGCGATACGACCCAGAGTTTTACCTTCTGCGTCCACAATGTACCAGTCACGTTTTACGGTTTCTGGCTTGGCAACGAAAGTTTTCATTAAGTTAAACCCAATTACCTGTTACAGACCCAATTGTTTATGGGGGCTCTCCCACAAACAACAAACGATGGCCTACCTGTACCCCTTCGAATACAAGTAAAGCTTAAAGTGTTGCTGTCTTATCGACAGCTGTAACGTGGGCCGGGCGATTATAAGTGAAGTTGCCTTAAATATCACCTGCTAATTTCACTGCCATGAAACCAGCAAATGTCGCCCGGCCCTACCTGCCGCAGATGCCCATCCGACTGGCAGGCGCGGTATTGTGACTAAGGAAGGTGCACTCTGGCAAGGTATTCGTGCGATTGCATTTCCTGAAGCCGTGAAAGACAGCGTTGGAATTCGAAATTCAGCAGCCCTTCGCCGTAGAGTTCTGTCATAGGAACCGCCGCCGACATGATGAGCTTGACGTGCCGTTCATAAAACTCATCGACCATGGCAATGAAGCGGCGAGCCGCGTCATCCGTGCCTGTGCCCATTGGCTGCACATTGGCCAGCAGAACAGTATGGAATAGCCTGGCCAGCTCGATATAGTCGTTCTGGGAGCGGGGAGTACAGCAAAGTTGCTCAAATTCCATATAGAGCACCCCTTCCCCCATTCCGAGCGACGTCAGCTGACGATGATTGACCTCGAACGCCCCCTCGCAAGCCGTATGCCCACCGGTTAATTGCTGAAAATAGCGGTCAAGATTGGCTTTTGCCTGCAAATCCAGCGGGCAGTGATAAATCTCGGCTTGTTCCAGCGTACGCAGGCGATAGTCGATACCGCCATCTACGTTAAGTACCTCGCAATGACGCTCGATCAGCTCGATAGCTGGCAGGAAACGGGCTCGCTGCAGCCCGTTGCGATAAAGATCCTTTGGCGGAATATTTGAAGTGGCGACCAGCACAACACCGTGACCAAACAGCTCCTGAAACAGCGTGCCCAGCAACATGGCATCGGTGATGTCGGAGACAAAAAATTCGTCGAAACAGATGATGTCTGTCTCGCTGGCAAGCTTGCTGGCCACCAGTTTGAGGGGATCGGACTGCCCGCTCAACCCCTGCAATTCATCGTGAATGCGGTGCATGAAACGGTGGAAATGGCTGCGCATCTTGCGCGTCCCAGGCAGGCTGTCGAAAAAGGTATCCATCAGCCAGGTCTTGCCTCGGCCCACTCCGCCCCACATATAGATACCGAGGACGGGCTCCGGCTGCTTGGGCTTTTGCAGCCAACCCAGCAACCCTCGAGATCTGGTCGGAGTCGGGCGCCGTAGCAAATCCTGATACAGTCGCTCCAGCCTGCTAATGGCCATCCCCTGCGCGGGGTCGGCCACAAAGCCGGGGCGCAGCAGATCCTGCTGGTATTTTTGCTGCGGTGTCATCCTTGAGCGCCTCTCCAAGTCCCTGAATCGAGGACAAAATGGTATCACGGCCTCAGGACGCACGGTATAGTGCCATCAAGGCATGGCGGTTATGACGACCGCATAAACCCACTCTGTTTTAGCTGTAACAAGGAGCATCTATGAGTCTGTTAACTGGGATCCTGCTGGCTGTCGCGGCCCTGATTATCGGTATCGTTCTCGGCCGTTTTTCGGTACGCAGCCGCGATGCCGGCCGTCTGGAACAGGAACTGAAGAAGGCCCACAAGGAGCTTGAAAGCTATCAGGGCCAAATCAATACCCACTTCGCCGACAGCGCCGCGCTGATGGAGCAACTGGCCGAGCAGTATCAGACCCTCTATCGCCACATGGCCGAGCAGAGCAAATTCCTGGCCAAGGCACAGGAACCGCTGTTCCGTGAATCATTGGTAGAAGAAGCCCCAACCAAAGAAGCAGATGAGCCGGGCGTACCGCCTCGCGACTATGCCGGCGCCTCTTCCGGACTGCTCAAACAACCAAACTAGTTCCTCGCGGAACTAATTGGCCAGTCCCGTGGTCTGACCTTGACGATTGCAATGCAACTTTTTCTGGGAGCTGTTTTTCATATGCGTAAACCTCTTTCCATGCTCAGTGTGCTAGCCCTCAGTGTCGGTATCGCCATGTCTGCGGCCCCTGCTCAGGCTGCACTGCCTTCCCTGTTAGGTTCAAATCAGGAGATGCCAAGCCTGGCGCCTGTTCTCGAACAGGTCACCCCGGCGGTGGTCAATATCTCGGTTTCTGGCAAAAAAATTACCCGTCAGCGTCTGCCGGAACAGTTCAAGTTCTTCTTCGGCCCCAACATGCCCGATGAACAGGTGAGCGAGCAGCCGTTCCAGGCGCTCGGCTCCGGTGTCATCGTCGATGCCAAGAAGGGTTACGTCATCACCAACGCCCACGTGGTGCACGAGGCGGACGAGATCAAGGTCAACCTGAAGGATGGTCGTGAATATGCGGCCAAGAAGATCGGTGAAGACAAGCAGTCCGACATTGCCCTGCTGCAAATCAAGGCCGAGGATCTGGTGCAGATCAAGTTCGCCGACTCCGACGAGCTGCGGGTAGGTGACTATGCGCTGGCCATCGGCAACCCGTTTGGTCTGGGTCAGACCGTCACCTCCGGTATTGTCAGTGCGCTGGGTCGCAGCGGCCTCAACATCGAGAATCTGGAGAACTTCATCCAGACCGATGCGGCCATCAACTCAGGTAACTCGGGCGGTGCCCTGCTCAATCTGCGTGGCGAGCTGATCGGTATCAACACCGCGATTCTGGGCCCGAACGGCGGCAACATCGGCATCGGCTTTGCCATCCCCTCCAACATGGTGCGGGATCTGACCGAGCAGATCGTCAAGTACGGTGAAGTGCGTCGCGGCCAGCTGGGCATTACCGGTACCGAACTCACCTCAGACATCGCCAAGACCTTCGGCTACAACAAGAAGGATGGCGCCTTCGTCAACCAGGTCATGCCTGACTCCGCCGCAGACAAAGCGGGCATCAAGGCTGGCGATATCATCGTCAGCATCGATGGCAAACCGGTTCGCTCCTTCGGCGAGCTGCGCGCCAAGATAGCCACCATGGGCGCTGGCAAGCAGGTCGAACTGGGGCTGATCCGCGATGGCAAGTCACAAACTGCCAAAGTGACCCTGAAGCAGGCCGATGACAGCGAAGTACGCGCCAGCGCGCTGCATCCAGCACTGGAAGGGGCCAAGCTGAGCACCACTACCGACCCGGTCTCCGGTGTTGCGGTGGCCGACATTGATCCTCGCTCTCCGGCAGCCGCTTCCGGCCTGCAGAAGGGTGACATCATCATCGGGGTCAACCGCCTGCGCATCAACACCCTGGGCGAGCTGACCAAGGCGCTCAAGAACAAGCCTGACGTGCTGGCACTCAACATCCAGCGCGGCGACTCCTCGCTCTATCTGGTGATCCGCTAACGCTCAAGTTGTTCGCCAACCCCTCTATCACCCGCGGCCTTCACCGCGGGTGATTTTTATCCATCGATAGTGTTATTCTCTGCGCGCAGCCTGTACGGATGAGAATGACATGAAAATTTCCCCTTTAGTCAGTTACTTGGGCAAGTCTGTCGGTTTCGGTTTGACCGTCGCGGCGCTGCTGTTGCTGCTGTTTCCCAATTTTCGCGGTGGCGCCCAACTCCCGGGGCTCATCACCAATGCCCGAGAACTGAGTTTCTCCTATGCCGCTCATCGGGCCGGCCCCGCCGTCGTCAACATCTACACCCGCAGCTTTGCTCCTAACCAGGGCAATCAGGGAGAACTGCGTCCACAAGGACTGGGCTCCGGCGTCATCATGACCCAGCGCGGCTACGTGCTGACCAACTACCACGTCATCGCTGACGCCGACCAGATCATCGTAGCCCTGCAGGATGGCCGGGTTTTCAGTGCCGAGCTGGTCGGCACAGACCCGCTTACCGACCTTGCCGTGCTCTATATCGAGTCAGATAACCTGCCGGTAATCCCGCAAGATCCGGAGCGGTTGCCAGAAGTGGGCGATGTAGTACTCGCCATCGGCAATCCCTACAACGTCGGCCAGACCATCACCCAGGGCATCATCAGCGCGACCGGCCGCACCGGTCTCTCCAGCATGGGGCCGGACAGCAATGGCCGGCAGGATCTGCTGCAGACCGATGCCGCCATCAACGAGGGCAACTCGGGTGGCGCGCTGGTCAACGGCCGTGGCGATCTGGTGGGCATCAACACCGCCACTTATCACCTCAACGGCAATCAGGAGAGCTACGGCATCAGCTTTGCCATCCCCTACCGGCTGGCGAAGCGGATCATGGATGAGCTGATCACCAACGGCAGGGTCATTCGAGGCTACCTTGGGATATCCAGCGTCGAGATCAACCCGATAATCGCGCGGATGATGAATCTCGGCGATCTGCGTGGTCTGGTAGTGAAGAGTCTGGATCCCTACGGTCCAGCAGCCAAAGGCGGTCTGCAACGAGGGGATGTGCTGCTCAAGATCAACGGCGAAGCCATCAGCGGTCCCAGAGCCGCCTTGGACAAGATCGCCGAGAGCCGCCCCGGCACCAAGCTGACCATATCGGTGTTACGCTCCGGCAAGCCGCTGGAAGTGGTGGTCACCATTGAAGAGGATGTGCGCTATCAGAACCGGGCTGGAGTCAGCAATGTCTCATCGGCCAGCTAACGCGGCAAAGGTCTATTGCATCAGCCTGCAGCCTGTTAGGCTGCGCCTAACTCTCATTTCTCCATGGAACTACATAGTCAGCCATGTCATGCCGCAATAGCGCGACCGAATACAAGTGAAAGGAATAGAAGAAGAACGAGGAGTGACTACTCCTCATTAAAGCCAGAGGTGAACAGCTCCACCACGGCGGCCAGGGCCTCGACCTCTTCGGGGCCCTCAACCTGTACTTCCACCTGCCGCCCTTGCGCGGAATCCAGCATCAGCAGGCCGATGATGCTGTCAGCATCGGCCTCCACACCATCTTCATTGCGCAGCAGCACGTGAGCATCGAAACCCTGCACCAGCTCGAACAGCATCATGGCAGGTCTGGCATGAATACCCAGCTTGTTTTTCACTTCAACCGAGGCGGAAACAGTCATCGGGTCGTCCTATTGGTCCGTCAGGATTGGGGGGCACTCTTGTCAAGAGTGCGGTGGCGGATCTGCACGTTCTTGCCAAGCAAACGGAATGCACTGGCCAGCCGTTCTGCAATAAAGACCGAGCGGTGCTGACCGCCGGTGCAACCGATGCCGACCGTGAGGTAGCTACGATTGTTGCGCTCCAGATGGGGCAACCAGGTCGCCAGCATGTTCTCGATCTGCTGAGTAAACAGCATCACATCGGCCTGCGCCGAGAGGTAGTTGGCGACCGGCTCATCCTTGCCGGTGAAGGGCTTGAGCTCGGGGATCCAGTGCGGGTTAGGCAGGAAGCGGGCATCGAACACGAAGTCGGCATCCTTGGGAATGCCGTACTTGAAGCCGAACGACTCGAACACCAGCACCAGCTCGTTCTCTTTCTTGCCGAGTACCCGGGTCTTGATAAGCTCGCTCAGGTCATGAATGCTGAGACTGGTGGTGTCGATGCGCAGGTCAGCGGTCGAGGAGAGTGGCGCCAGCAGGTGGGTCTCCTCCCGAATCGCCTCATCCAGCGACAGCTTATTGCGTGAGAGGGGGTGCAAACGGCGGCTCTCGCCATAGCGCTTGAGCAGGGTGCCGTTGTCAGCGTCGAAGAAGAAGCTGGAGAACTCAACCCGCCCCTCATTGCGCACCTGAGCCAGCAGATTTTCCAGTTTCTCCGGATCGCTCGGCAGGTTGCGCACATCGATACTGACCGCCAGCTTGTCGTACTGGCTCTCCACCGAGACAATCAGCTGGGGCAGCAAATTGACCGGCAGGTTATCCACACAGTAGTAACCCAGATCTTCCAGCACTCGCAGGGCTACCGTTTTACCGGAGCCCGAACGTCCACTTACCACGATTAACTGCATCTTGTTCCCTCACGCCAAAACGGGTGTCTCATCCTTGGCCTGCTGTCAGGCCGAGGTCATGATCTGATAGAGCTCTTCGTCGCTGGTTGCCTGACGCAACTGGCGGCAAACCGCCTTGTCACCCAGCTTGGAAGCCATCAGAGAAAGGGTCTTGAGATGCTGCTTGCACTCGCTTTCCGGCACCAGCAAGGCAAACAGCAGGTCAACCGGTTGATTGTCGATGGAGTCGAAAGGAATAGGGTCGGCAAAGGTCATCAGGATCGCGGTTGGCGGGAACTCATCGTCAATGCGACCGTGGGGGATCGCAATACCGGCACCGATCCCGGTACTACCCATCTTTTCGCGGGCCAGCAAGCATTCAAACAGCGCCTGACGGGAGGTGCCAAGGCGTTCGGCGGCCAGCTCGCTGATGATTTCGAGGGCGCGTTTCTTGCTGGTACAAGGGACTGCACTCTTGGTGCAGTCCCGACTCAGTATGTGTTCAAGTTGCATGGTTATTTTTTGTTTAACTTATCTTTGTGCTTGATGATCTGCCTGTCCAGCTTGTCGAGCAAGGTGTCTATCGCAGCATACATATCGGCATGTTCAGAGTTGGCAAACACTTCGCCACCGCTGACGTGCAATTTGGCTTCCGCTATCTGGTTCAGTTTTTCCACGCTAAGCACCACATGAACATTGTTGATGTGGTCGAAGTGACGCTCGAGTTTGGCAAATTTGTTATTCACATAATCACGCAGAGCTTCGGTGATCTCGACATGGTGTCCGGTCAGGTTAATTTGCATAACATCATCCTTTTGTTTGCCTAAACCAGGCGTTTGCGCTGATTGGAAGGTGGGATAAACAAGGATTCGCGATACTTAGCGATCGTGCGTCTCGCCACCATAATACCCTGTTCGGCCAGCAAATCCGCGATCTTGCTATCACTTAACGGCTTGGCAGGATTCTCTGCCGTGACCAGCTTCTTGATGAGCGCGCGAATTGCGGTCGATGAGCACTCTCCTCCTCCTTCGGTGTTCACATGGCTGGAGAAAAAAAACTTCAATTCGAAGATACCACGGGGGGTATGCATGTACTTCTGGGTCGTCACCCGGGAGATGGTCGACTCATGCATCTCTACCGCTTCGGCGATGTCATTGAGCACCATCGGCTTCATCGCCTCTTCACCATACTCGAAAAAGCCCTGTTGCTGCTCGACAATGCAACTGGCCACTTTCAGCAGGGTGTCATTGCGACTTTCCAGGCTCTTGATGAACCACTTGGCTTCCTGCAAATGGGAGCGGATAAACTGGGTGTCGGTGCTGCTGCGGGCGTTGCGGGCCATGGCGGCATAGGTCTCGTTGACCCGGATGCGGGGGGCAGAGTCGGGATTGAGCTCGACCACCCACTTGCTGCCCTTCTTGACCACGGAGACGTCGGGGATCACGTACTGGGAGTCGCTCTGGATGATGCCATTGCCGGGGCGCGGCTCCAGCAGCTGGATCAAATCCAGCACCTCCTTGAGGTCGCTCTCCTTGAGTTTTGTCTTGCGGGCGAGGGTGCGGTAATCCCGGTTGCCGAGCAGCTCCATGTGCTCGAGGATCACCTCCTTGGCCTCGTTGAGCCAGGGGGTCTGCGGGTCATACTGATCCAGCTGGATCAGCAAACACTCCTGCACAGAACGGGCAGCAATACCGACCGGATCGAAGTGCTGCACCCGCTTGAGTACCGCCTCGACCTCATCGAGCTCCACCTCTACGTCATCGCTGGTGACGGCAGCCTGGATATCCTCCAGCGCAACGGTCAGATAACCTGATTCGTCGATGGCATCGATGATGGCGAGCGCGATGGCGGCATCCACATCGCTAAACGGTGTGAGTCGCATCTGCCACAGCAGATAATCCTGCAGGTTTTCGGTGGTTTCACCCTGATAGACGCTATCTTCCCCATCGTGGATGGGGCCCGCGCTCTGGGCGGTGCCGGCAGAGTAAACCTCGTCCCAGGTGGTATCCACCGGCAACTCATCCGGCATCTGCTCCTGAGCCATGGCATCGCTGGAATCCAGCTGGCTGGCATCGACCGGCGCTTCCGGACTGGTCTCTTGCGCCTCGCTCTCTTCCTGCTCCAGCAGAGGGTTGTTTTCGAGCGCTTGCTGAATTTCCTGCTGAAGTTCCAGAGTGGAGAGCTGGAGCAGACGAATCGCTTGTTGTAATTGCGGCGTCATGGTCAGGGACTGACCGAGACGCAACTGTAATGTCGGCTTCATCTACGTCGGGATATCCTTATGTTCAGCGAGGCACTCGTCAAAGGAAATGAAGGCATGCCCCCTTACTATAGACTGAATTGATCGCCCAAATAGACGCGCTTGACCTGCTCATCGGCAAGGATGTCAGCCGGTGCACCTTCGGCAATCATCTTGCCGTGGCTGACGATATAGGCCTTCTCACATACGTCCAGAGTCTCTCTGACGTTGTGGTCGGTAATCAAGACGCCAAGGCCTCTATCTTTCAGATGCTGAATGATCTTCTTGATGTCTATCACAGAAATCGGGTCAACCCCTGCAAAGGGTTCATCCAGCAGAATAAAACGCGGCTCGGCCGCCAGCGCACGGGCGATCTCGACCCGACGGCGCTCACCGCCGGAGAGGCTCTGCCCCAGGTTGTCGCGAATGTGGGTGATATTGAACTCTTCCAGCAGTTGCTGAACCTTGTCTTCACGCTCTTCACGGCTCAACCCCTTGCGGGTCTGCATCACGCCCATCAGGTTGTCGAACACCGACAGGCGACGGAAGATGGAGGCCTCCTGCGGCAGGTAACCGATGCCGTTACGCGCCCGCACATGCATGGGCTGCAGGCTGATGTCCTGATCGTCGATGGTGATGAGACCGGCATCGCGCTGCACCAGCCCCACGATCATGTAGAAGGAGGTGGTCTTGCCCGCCCCGTTGGGGCCGAGCAGGCCGACAATCTGGCCGGTGCCCACTTCCAGGCTGACGTCACTCACCACCATGCGGCGCTTGTAGCTCTTCTGCAGACCCACTGCTTTTAACACTGCCATGGCTTATTTTCCCTGCTTCTTCTGGTCGGCGGGCTTATCGAAATTCTCTACCTGATCCGGCAGGAATACAGTTTTGACCCGCTGGCTCGGGCTCTTGCTCTCGGCAATCATCTTCTGTTTGACGATGTCGTAGCGGATCAGATCGCCATTGACCTGGCTATCTTCCTGCTTGAGCTGACCGTTGCCGGTGATGGTCACCAGACGGTTCTTCAGCTCGTAGCGGATGGTATTGCCGTGGGCATTGACCGGCTTGCCGTTATCCAGGATCTGGAAGAAGGTGGCGGGCTTGCCGTAGGCAGTCATCACCTCGGCCCCTTTCTCGCCGGAACGGGTCACTACCACCTTGTCAGCCTTGATCCGGATGGTGCCCTGATTGATGGTCACATCCTCTTCGAAGGTGATGCGGTTGTCCTGCATCTCGGCCACCTGTTTGACGGCATCGACGTAGACCTTCTCGGCAAAGTCGGACTCTTTGGCAGTCACCGCACCACACAACAACAGGGCTGCGAGGGCCAGATTAGCGTTTTTCATTGAAATAGATGGCATGGCCTTGATCCAGTAACTCAAAATATTTGCGGTCCAGATGGCCCTTGAGGCCAACCCCTTGGGTCTGGAAATCCCGACCCAGAATGTTCACTTCTCGGTTGCTGCGCACATCCTGTGTCACCAGATCCAGCTCCAGATAGGGGGTATCCAGTGTGGAGATGAAAGAGGTGGGCAGCAGACCATCCAGATGCACTTTGTCCCGCAGGATGACGTTGTCGCCGGTGTTGAGCACGCCGGTTTCGGCGGTCACCTTCCACTCGGCGGCACCCTGATCGTCATACATGTAGACCACCGGCTTGTCGAAAGTGGCCTGCTCGAGGATTTGATAATACTCGGCGTAGGTCGACTCCAGCCGCTCGGTGCGCTTGCCGTTGATATCAAAACGGGTGGTCACCAGATCTTTGGCGACAAAATCCGGCTGATAGTTTTCGATTTTGACGGCGCTCTCAGGCACCAGCTCAACCTTGCCCAACTGCCAGGCAACCAGCGCGACCAGAAACAGCAGGGCAAACAACAGGGTCTGTCTGCTCATACCGAGGCCTCGGGCTGATAATCGTCGTGGCCCTGCGCCTGCAAAATGAGGTCACACACCTCGCGCACCGCGCCCATGCCACCGCCAAGCCGGGTCACCATATCGGCACGATTCAGCACCAGCGGATGGGCATCGGCCACCGCGATACCCAGGCCGCAGGCGGCCATCACCGGCAGATCGATGGTGTCATCGCCCATATAGGCGGCCTGTTCAGCAGTCAGCCCCAGCTTAGCCAGCAGCGCTTCGAAGTGAGGCAGCTTTTTATCAGCCCCCTGCACCACATGAGCCACCCCCAGGCTTTTCATCCGATCGCTGACGATACGGGAGTTGCGCCCGGTGATGATGGCGATCTCGATCCCGGCATTGAGCAGTGCTCGCATGCCCGCACCATCGCGGGTACAGAAGGTTTTCAGCTCTTCGCCGTTGTTTCCCATGTAGATGAGGCCGTTGGAGAGCACCCCGTCCACATCGCACACCAGCAGGCGGATTTGCGCCGCCTTGTCGAACTGGCTGCGCGTCACCGGACCATAGAGGGTCGGTACGTTTTGCATCAAATTACTCCGGCTTTCAGCAGGTCGTGCATGTTGAAGGCGCCGAGCGGGCGTTTCTCTTCATCCACGACCAGTAATCCGTTGATTTTTCTCGTTTCCATCAGCTTGACGGCTTCTGCAGCCATCATCTCTGGACCTACGGTAACACAGTTGCCCGTCATCACACGGCTGATGGGGGTGTGATGGATATCGATCTGCTGGTCAAGAATGCGGCGCAGGTCGCCATCGGTAAAGAGCCCGGCCAGCAGGCCATTGCCATCGACCACAGCCGTCATACCGAGTCCTTTGCGGCTCACTTCCAGCAGCGCCTGGCTGATGGTGGCATCTATCCCTACCCGGGGCAACAGCTCACCGCTGTGCATCAGGTCGCCAACCCGCAGCAACAGACGCTTGCCAAGGGAACCGCCCGGGTGCGAAAGCGCGAAGTCATCGGCGGTAAAACCGCGCGCTTCCAGCAGGGCGACCGCCAGGGCATCGCCCATCACCAGGGTTGCCGTGGTGCTGGAGGTGGGCGCCAGACCCAGCGGGCAGGCCTCTTTCTCCACCTTGATGCACAGGTGCACATTGGCCTCTTTGGCCATGGTAGAGGCGGGATTACCGGTCATACAGATGAGCGGAATGCCGCGGCGCTTGAGCACAGGCAGCAGAGCCAGGATTTCGTCGCTCTCGCCGGAGTTGGAGATAGCGATGATAAGGTCGCCACTGGAGATCATCCCCAGATCGCCGTGACTCGCTTCTCCCGGGTGAAGGAAGAAGGCCGGTGTGCCGGTGCTGGCGAGGGTGGCGGCGATCTTGCTGCCGATATGGCCCGATTTGCCCATGCCGGTGACCACTATCTTGCCACCGCAGCGCAGCACCATTTCGCACGCCTTGTCGAAGGCGTCGTTCAGATACTGATAGAGTCCATCAATGGCTTGCTTTTCTGTGTCCAGCACCGCGCGGGCACTGCGACGAAAATCGAACAGTTCAGACACTTTCTCAGGCTTTACAGACATAAAGACACAGCTCCGGGCCGAAATTAGCTGCGGGATTATAAAAAAGTCTGCCCGGATAAGCGAATCGGATGGCAAGTCCCGCTCTCGATGACGCACTTTGTTACAGAAAACTGTCGTGCAAATGGGCTTGCAGCCTGTTCAATAGTTGTTCCTTGCTGTTGCTTAGACCTAGACTACCCCATAAAATTCGCACCTCATTTACACCGGATGGACAATTGTTTGAACAATGACCTGATCACCATCTCCGACCTGACCTTCAGTCACGGAGATCGGCTGTTGTATGACGGGATCAACCTGACCATTCCTCGTGGCAAGGTGACCGCCGTCATGGGCCCGAGCGGCATCGGTAAAACCACCCTGCTGCGGCTGATCGGTGGCCAGCTCAAGCCGGAGTCCGGTCACATTCTGTTTGACGGGGAAGACATCCCCACCCTCTCCCGTTCGCGCCTCTATGAAGTGCGCAAGCGGATGAGCATGCTGTTCCAGAGCGGCGCCCTGTTTACCGGCATGACGGTCTACGACAACGTGGCCTTCCCGCTGCGAGAGCACTCCGGCCTGCCGGAGGAGCTGATCCACACCATCGTCATGATGAAGCTGCAGGCGGTGGGCTTGCGCGGCGCGGCGAAACTGATGCCCTCCGAGCTCTCCGGCGGCATGGCACGCCGGGCGGCGCTGGCACGGGCAATTGCGCTCGATCCTGACCTCATCATGTATGACGAGCCGTTCGTCGGGCAGGACCCCATCACCATGGCGGTGCTGGTCAAGCTGATCAAGGAGCTGAACGATGCTCTCGGTATCACCTCCGTCATCGTCACCCACGACGTGAAAGAGGTGCTGAGCATCGCCGATTACGCCTACATCATTGCCAATCGCAAGGTGGTGGCGCACGGCACGCCGGACCAGCTGCGCGAGGAGCACAATCCCGAAGTCGAGCAGTTCCTCAAAGGGTTGCCCGATGGTCCTGTTCCGTTTCATTTTCCGGCAGGCGATCTGCTACAGGATCTCTGATGTTGATAAGTCAAATAAGCAAACTGGGGCGGGTCGGGGTGCGGTTTATCAGCTCCGTCGGTCGCGCCACCATCATGTTGTTCCATGCGCTGGCGGGCAAACCCGAACCGCGCAAGCACTTCCCGCTGCTTGTCCAACAGTTGTATGTGGTGGGCGTACAGTCGGTGGCCATCATTCTGGTCTCCGGCCTGTTCATCGGCATGGTGCTCTCGCTGCAGGGTTACAACGTATTGAAGGATTTCGGCGCCGAGCAGAGTCTGGGACCGCTGGTCTCCCTCTCCCTGCTGCGGGAGCTGGGTCCTGTGGTCACGGCGCTACTGTTTGCCGGCCGTGCCGGTTCGGCCCTGACCGCTGAAATTGGCCTGATGAAAGCCACCGAGCAGCTTTCAAGCCTCGAAATGATGGCGGTCGACCCGCTACGCCGGGTGGTCGCCCCCCGCTTCTGGGCTGGCGTCATCAGCATGCCGCTGCTGGCCTTTATGTTCAGCCTGATCGGCATCTTCGGCGGCAAGCTGGTCGGCGTGGACTGGCTAGGCGTCGACGAAGGGGGCTTCTGGTCTGCCATGCAGGCCTCCGTCGACTGGCATGAAGACATCATGCAGGGCGCCATCAAGAGCCTGATTTTCGCCCTGGTGGTCACCTGGATTGCGCTCTTTAACGGCTATGATGCCAAGCCGACCTCGGCCGGGATCAGTCAGGCCACGACCCGAACTGTGGTCCACTCATCCCTCGCCGTGCTCGGCCTGGATTTTATACTCACTGCAGTCATGTTTGGATAAGGTAAAGATGAAGTTCAGCAAAGTAGAATTCCTGGTCGGCACCTTCATGCTGGCTGGCATCGGTGCCATTCTGGCACTGGCCCTGCAAGTGGCCGGTTTGAGCTTCAAACCGGAAGGAGAAACCTATACCCTGCGCGCGCATTTCGATAATATCGGCGGCCTGAAAGTCCGTTCGCCGGTCAAGGTCGGCGGCGTGGTGGTTGGTCGGGTCAGCGACATCGTACTGGACCCGAAAACCCAGGTGCCCGAAGTGACCCTGATGATGCAAAAGAGCGCTGGCCAGTTTGCCGATACCAGCTCCCTCTCCATCCTCACCTCCGGTCTGCTCGGCGAGCAGTACATCGGTCTGGCCCCCGGCTTCAGCGATGAGGAGATGGGCACCGAGATGCTCAAGGATGGCGACCTGATTGAAGACACCAAATCCGCCATCGTGCTGGAAGATCTGATTGGCAAGTTCCTCTACAGCCAATCCTCCGACAGCAAATCAGACAGCAAGAAGGAGTAATCATGTTCAAGAAAATCGCCCTGCTGCTGGGCCTGATGACCAGCATGCTCTTTTCCCTGTCTGCCCAGGCCGCAGTCGATGCCACCGACCCCAACGCGCTGGTGGATCAGGCTGCCAAGCAGACCTTTGCCCGCCTGAAGGCCGATCAGGCCCAGGTGAAAAGCAATCCGGATCACCTGCGGGTGATCATCCGCGAAGAGCTGCTGCCCTATGTGGACAACCGCTTCGCCGCCTACAAGGTGCTTGGCAACCAGATTAAAGAGACCACCGAAGCGCAGCGCAATGCCTTCGTCGAGGTGTTCACCGAGTACATGGTGAGCTCCTACGCCGATGCGCTGGCCCATTTTGACAAGCAGACCGTCAAGGTCGAGCCGGGCAAAGCTCCCAGCGGCAACATCACCGCCGTCAACGTCAGCGTGAAAGAGGCCGGCAAGCCGGACATCTTCCTCGAGTTCAAACTGCGCAAGAACAACAAGACCGGCGAGTGGAAAGCCTTCGACATGGTGGCCGAGGGGATCAGCCTGCTCTCCGCCAAACAGAGCGAGCTGGGCGGCCTCATTCGCCAGAATGGCATCGATGCGGTGATCGCCCAGTTGCGCGAACACAACGCCAAGCCGCTGGTACTCAAACCATGACCCTCAGCGGTGATCTGCAGGCGCCACAGGTCAATGACCTGTGGCAACGCCGCGCCGAATGGTGGCAGGACGACCAGCTTGAGCTCGGCGGCGTCACCACCCTCGACTCTGCCGGACTGGCCCTGCTGGTCAAATGGGCCAAAGCCGTATTAGCGCGAGGCTCCACACCGCAACTGGTGGGCGCCTCCAGTGATTTCTATACCCTGGCCAACCTCTACGGGGTGGCCGGGCTGTTTCAGTCAACCCCGCTCACAACTGAGGACGCATAATGCAAGTCTCTGAAATTGAAGCGATACTCCTTGAGGCTCTGCCATTGTCCGAAGTCCATGTCAAAGGGGACGGTAGTCACTACCAAGTGATCGCCGTCGGTGACATGTTTGACGGCATGAGCCGGGTCAAGAAGCAGCAGGCCATCTATGCCCCGCTGATGGACAAGATCGCCAGCAACGCCATTCACGCCCTCTCCATCAAGGCGTTCACCGACGCCGAGTGGAAACGCGAACGTAAATTCCTATTGCCCTCCTGATTTGGTAACGAAGTAAAAAATGGACAAATTCAAAATCGATGGTCGTTGTACTCTCAACGGCGAAGTGACCATCTCCGGCGCCAAAAACGCCGCGCTGCCGATCCTGTTCGCAACCCTGCTCTGTGATGAAGAGGTACACCTCTCCAACGTGCCGCGCCTGAAAGATGTGGGCACCACCATCAAGCTGCTGGAGATGCTGGGCGCCACCACCAAAGTCAACGGCAACGTCACCGTGCTGACCGGTGCGGTCAACAACCACGTCGCCCCCTACGAGCTGGTGAAGACCATGCGCGCCTCCATTCTGGCGCTGGGCCCGCTGGCTGCCCGTTTCGGCGCCGCTGATGTCTCCCTGCCCGGCGGTTGCGCCATCGGTGCCCGTCCGGTCAACCTGCACGTCCACGGCCTGCAGCTGATGGGTGCCAAGATCACCATCGAAGATGGTTACATCAAGGCCCGTGTCGATGGCCGCCTGAAAGGCGCTCACATCCTGATGGATATGGTCTCCGTGACCGGTACCGAAAACCTGATGATGGCTGCGACCCTGGCTGATGGCCGCACCGTGATCGAAAACGCCGCGCGCGAGCCGGAAGTGGTCGATCTGGCCAACTTCCTCAATACCCTGGGTGCCAAGATCCAGGGGGCGGGTACCGACACCCTGACCATCGATGGTGTCGAGCGCCTGCACGGCGGCAACTACAGCGTGCAGCCTGACCGCATCGAAACCGGAACCTTCCTGGTGGGCGCGGCGGTCACCGGCGGCAAGATCACCTGCCGCAAGACCGACCCGACCCTGCTGGAAGCGGTACTGGTCAAGCTGGAAGAGGCTGGCGCACTGATTGAGAAGGGTGAAGACTGGATCACCCTCGACATGACTGGCCGCACCCTCAAGCCGGTCACCATCAAGACCGCCCCCTACCCGGCCTTCCCGACCGACATGCAGGCACAGTTCACCGTACTGAACGCGGTGGCACAAGGTACCGGCATGATCACCGAAACCATCTTCGAGAACCGCTTCATGCACGTTCCCGAGCTGGTACGGATGGGCGCAGACATCGAGTTGCAGGGTAATGTGGCCATCTGCCGCGACACTGCTCAGCTCAAGGGGGCTCAGGTGATGGCGACCGATCTGCGCGCCTCTGCCAGCCTGGTGCTAGCCGGCTTCGTCGCCGAAGGCTCCACCATCGTCGACCGCATCTACCACATCGACCGTGGCTACGAGAACATCGAGCAGAAGCTGCAGGGTCTGGGTGGCCGCATCGAGCGCATCAAGGGCTGATATTTCCCTGATCGCTGGCCGATAAAAAGGCCCCCTCGCTAATGCAAGGGGGCCTTTTTACATTAACCTGGGCTGCCGAGATTCAATGCGGTCGAGAGTGGTCCATATCGTGTCAGGCTATTTACCAGCCCCCTAGCGGCCAACGTTCATTGGCTCGAGACTCGCCAAAGAACCAAAAAAGTGGGGTGACATGTCCATGTCACCCCCTCGCAAATAGCATGTTCCATATTGGAGTCCGGCCACACCGGGTCTCTGTTTCACTTTCCGATAGTTCGCGACCCATCTGAAGTGCGCGCCAATTGCAGCGATGCAACCGACCAGCTACCCGTTACAACCTTCGTCCACACGGCAGACAAGCCGCCGTGTTTGTCCTTGCAACTGAAATATTACGCATAAAAACAAAATAAAAAACGTTTTTATGCCAATTCCATTCACATTGGAGTACAAAAAACAGCCTTGTCACCACCATTAACTGGTTATAAAACAGTTAGATAGACTCTATCATGGCTATTCACCCGCGATGTGCATCGGCAAAGGCCTACACGCCTTTGCGAGATCTCGCACAAAAAATGGCCGCCTCACAGCCAACGGCGCAGTGGCAACCAGTCGCTCAGGCGGGCTATCAGTCGCCTTGACCACCCTTCGGGTTTGCGCGGCAATCCACCCGCCTGCTCCTGCCAGCGAGCCAGCCACATTCGCAGCGCCTCGCAGATCGGCGGACAGTGCAGATGCAGCATCAGCTCGGTATTGAGAAACAGCGAGCGGGGATCGAGGTTGAGGCTGCCAAACAGCGCCCGCTCCTCCCCCAGCAGGATCAGCTTGGCGTGCAGGCTGCCGTGACCATGATCAAACTCGGCGACCCGGATCCCGCGCCGAAGCAACCAGCCTAGGTAACGTTGGTAGGCGCCATAGACCAGCGGCACATCGGTGCTGGCCAGCGAGTTGGTGAGAATGTCGATGGCGACCCCCTGCTGGCGTAGCCGCGCCAGACGGTGCCGAGACCCGCGAGTAAGGATGAGGTAAGGGGTCACCAACCCCAGCGAGCCGGGATTGTCAGCCAGCTGGCGCCAGAGCTGACGGGCGGTGGTGGGACGGGAGATGAGCCCCTTGCCGGGACGGTCGAACCACACCTCTGCCCGCCCCTCGTGCCACTGCAGCGGTACATCGCTCTCGTCAAACAGCGCCGCGGGCAGATCATAGACCGTCGCCACCGCCGGATCCGTCATGGTGAACAGGAAGTCGTTGACCACCTCTATTTCGGCGGGCAGCAGCTCGCGGCGCAGCAGATGGCGGATGGGGTGACTCCAGCGGCTGTGCCAGAACTGCTCGAACCCCTGCGCCATCTGCTGGCACAGCCCCCCCTGACAGGCGAGATCGAGATCCACGAAGGGGGCTTGCGGATCCAGACCGAAGTAGCGATCGCCTATGTTGCGCCCGCCGATCAGCGCCAGCTTGCCATCCACCAGCAGCAGTTTGTTATGCATCCGGTGGTTGATGCGGCGAAAGCTGAGCAGCCCCTCCAGCAGCAGTGCCAGCGGGCGCCAGCCCCGCAGCCAGAAGGGGTTGAACAGCCGCACTTCGATCCCGGGGTAGTGAGCCACCATCTCCAGAAAGCGGTTGTCACCGGCATAGAGATCATCCACCAGCAGCTGCACCTTGACGCCGCGTCGAGCGGCGTGGAGCAGCTCGCTCAGCAGCAGCTTGCCGCTGCTGTCCTCTTCCCAGCTGTAGTACTGCGCCTGGATCCGCTCGCGGGCATGGCGGATCCAGTGACAACGCACCTTGAGCGCCAGCTGGGGATCGTCGATCAGGGCAAAGGATCCGGGGATCATGGTGTCATCCTGCTGTCATGGCCGGGTGTCATAACGCTGGCGAGCCTCTTCACATATTCAAAAGGAGTTGCTGATGGAACTGCATGATACCCCGATGTTGCGCTATCTGGGCCAGCTCAGCCAGCCAGATCTCATCCCGGCCACCGGCCCCACCCACTGGTTCCTGCAACACAGGGACGGTGGCTGGCAATTGCCGACCGTGCAGGCGACCCTGCCGGTCAACCGGCTCAGGGCTGAGCCGCTTCGATAGCGGCAGCCTTACCCTCGATCTGGGGCAAGCTGAAACGATAGGCTACGTAGTACTTGTAGATGGTGCCGACATAGTTGATCGGCCCCTGTCCGACTTCGTTGGCCACCAGCTGATCTACGTTGCCGAACCAGACGTTGGGATCGAGCCCCAGTTTCTCCGCCTTGCCTCGCAGCGCCTGCACCCGGTTTGGCCCGGCGTTGTAGGCGGCGAGGGCAAACAGGTGGCGGTTGAGCCGATCCAGCTTGGGATCATTGAAGTAGGTATCGAGGATCAACCGCATGTAGCGGCAGGCGGCCTCCACATTGCCCTCCAGCGTGGTGAGTCTGGCGCCGTTGATGCCGACCTCCCGCCCCGTGCTGGGCAGCAGTTGCATGATGCCCACGGCCCCCTTGTGCGAACGCGCCTTGGGATTGAGGCCGGACTCCTTGTAGCCGAGCGCCGCCAGCATCAGCCAGTCGAGATCGTATTGATTGGCGTACTTCTCCAGCACTTTGCGAATGGTCGCAAGGCGCCCCATGGGATCTGGCGCCAGGATATTGCTCATCTGCTCGCTGTGAACCAGCAACCGGCGCAGGGTCATGTCGCTGTAGAGGCTGTTGCGGCTGACGCTCGCCAGATAGCCATTGACCGCTTTCAGCAGCTCGGGGCTGTTCTTGCGCAGCGCCCAGCCACTGGTGCCGTTGCTGCGCAGGGGGATCAACTTGTGAGCCTTGAGACCGGAGATCATGCCACTCAGCCAGATCCGCCCCTTGTAGCTGTCGGTCACCGTCAGGGGAATAATGCCGGCGGCCACCATCTCCAGCAGATCGCCATCCTGTAGATATTCGGGCACCGTCTCGATATAGACGGGGGGCAGCCCCAACTCGCGAAACAACCAGTTGAGCTGGCGCAAGCTCTCGTAGTAGCTGGAGCTGGCCCGCACCCAGACCCGCCTGCCAGAGAGCTGGGTAATGCGGCTGAAGGCGGGCAGGCTGTTCTGGCTAACCACCCACTCCTCGATGGAAGAGATGAGCGGCCGGGAGAAGGCCACCTGTTCACGCCGGGTCGGGGTCACCGTCATGGTCGCCGCCACCAGATCCCCACGCCCCTCGGTCAGATAGTCCAGCAGCTTGTCCTGCCGCACCGGGATGTAGACCACCTTGAGTTTGACCTTCTCTTTAGCGAGATAGGTGTTGTTCAGCCAGCGCTCGAATCCTTGCAGCTGATTGACCAGAATGCCGTACTGGGTGCCGCGATCGAGAAAATAGAAACCGCGCTCATAGACCACCAGAGCCCTGAGTTCGCGCTTTTGCAGAATGCTTTCGAGGTCCCCGGGTTGGGGCAAACGCACCGGCTTGAGCTCAGCCGCCAGCAGGGAAAAACAGCAGAGGGCCAGCAGAGCCCAAATCCAGCGTCGCATCACGATGGCTGCCCCTGTGCTGAGGTCACGCCTGCTGCCTGTTGGCAGCACGGATCACGATAGAGGGTGGGATTGGGGGCAGAGATCCATCGCTGCGTCATGATATTTACGCCTTCTGTTGGCCGACTCGCGCCGGGCAAAACGTCTGTGGGATAGAGTAACTATAGAACGCCGACCCACAGCAGAAGGGTCAACACGGCAGGCAAACCTGCCGCGTTATCAGACAACTCAGATAGAGCGGGCCCGCATTTCGAAAATCAGTTTTTCGGCGGTGCAGGTGAATTGCAGGCGGGCTTTCAGGATCACGCCGTTGGCGCCCTGGGTCAGTTCGCTGCTCACTTGAGCTTCGGCGGTGACCTGTTTGGCCAGTGCTTCATAGGCAGCCAGCTTGGCGCGGGCATCCGCCTCGGCCGCGGCTTCAATAACCAGCTCCATCACATCGTCGCCTTCGCCGATGATGGTGCCGATCTCGGCAAAACAGCCACAGCTGTCACAGGTTTCGTTCAGTTCAACTTTCTCGTCTACAGACATTTTCTACTCCTACTGCTTATTTCGGATGATTTGCGTCGTCACGCATCGCCTTGCGAAAATCTTTGATGGCGGTACCCAGATCCTCACCTGCACTGGCAAGACGCTTGCTGCCGAAGACCAGCACAACGACCAGCAAGAGGATCAGCATATGCCAGATATGAATTCCACCGAGTCCCATAGGGATACTCCCTCACAAAGAGATATCTGTTACTTGTATCAAAATAGAGCGCAGGGATTGTTGGGCAAAATCAAGGCAGGTGCAAGTGAGCAAATAAATCATAGCCAAAAAATAGGGCGACCCAAAGGTCGCCATATTGATTGTGCTACATGTCCCCTCAACCGCTACATCCTGTACCAGTGGTTCATGCGAACCTGAGACCATTCGAGGATAAGATCGCCAAGATATGAAAACAAATGGTATAAATTCATCTTAGAATTGAAGAGGATTCATATCATGCTGCTGGAACAACTGGGTCGCATCGACCTCAATTTGCTGATTATCCTGCAGGTATTGCTGGAAGAGCGCAACGGCAGCAAGGCGGCACGCCGCCTTCATCTGAGCCAGTCCGCGGTCAGTAAAGCCCTCGGCCGTCTGCGCGATACCTTCAATGATCCCCTCTTCATCCGATCTGCCTACGGGCTGGAACCCACCGGCCGTGCCCTTGCACTGCAGCAGCAGTTGCAACCCATCCTGCTGTCGCTGGATAACCTGATCCAGCCGCCCGAGTTCGACCCCGCCAGATCGGAGCGAGAGTTCGTCATCGCCAGCATGGACAGCGCCTTTACCCTGTTTGCCCCGCTCTACCTGAGCGAGCTGAAGCGGCAGGCACCAAGGATCCGCTTGCGTTACGAGGAGTGGACCGAGAACAGTCTGACTGAGATGAGTCAGGGACAGGTGGACATCGCCTTCGCGGTGCGGGAGAACTGCATCAGCTCCGATTATCGGCTCGATACCCTGCCCGACAGCATCTGTCAGCGAGTGCTGGCGGTCGATGACCTCACCTGTCTGGTGCAGCAGCACCACCCCGCGCTGCGAGAGCCCAACTGGAATCTGGAACACTACCTCAGTTATCCCCATGTGCAGACTTACTGCGAGGGACGGGACCGCTGGATGCTGGATCACAAGCTGGCAGAGCAGGATCTCTACCGGCGTATCGAGGCAACCGTGCCCTCCTTCGAGGCGGCGCTGCGGATGGGGATGCACTCCGACATGATAGTGACCCTCTCCAGGCTCTACGCTCGCCACGCTACCCAGGTCTATCCGCTGTTGCAGCTGCCGCTGCCCATCGGGTTGGACAGCATCTCCCATCTGCTCATCTGGCATCAGCGTCACAGCGAGGATCCGGGCCACCGCTGGCTGCGGGAATTGCTGCTCTCCCTCATCATGAGCAAACTGGAACCCGCAGCGACCACTCACGAGTGACGACACGCCCTCTCGGCAGGAAGAAAAGAACGGGGCTCTGCGTAGCCCCGTTTCATTCACTTCAAGAAGTAAACCGCTCAGCCTTGGCCGGTCACTGCCAGATAGTGATGTACCCCGTCCAGCAGCATCTGGACCGAGATCATCACCAACAGCATACCCATCAACCGCTCCACCGCAGTGAGTCCCCGCTCACCCAGCAGCTTGTTGAATACCTCGTAGAACATCAGGATCACCGCGCTGGCGGCCCAGGCCATAAAGAGCGCCAGCGACCAGTCCACCATCCGGCTGGGCTCCTGATTGGCCAGCAGCATCAAGGAGGCGAGGATCGAGGGACCGGCGATCATCGGGATCGCCATCGGCACCAGGAAGGGCTCCTCGCCCGCCGCCAGCCCGGTCACGCCCCCCTCACTCGGGAAGATCATCTTGATGGCGATCAGGAACAGGATGATACCCCCCGCAATGCTGACCGCCTCCTGCCGCAGGTTGAGGAAACCGAGGATCTGCTGACCGACGAACAGGAACAGCATCATGATGGCCAGCGAGAAGAGCAGCTCGCGCACCATCACCTTGCGACGTCGCTTGGGATCGATATGACGCAGGATAGAGAGGAAGACCGGCAGGTTGCCCAGCGGGTCCATGATCAGAAACAGCATGACTGCGGCAGAGAAAGTATCCATACAACGCCCGGGCTACGCCCTGAATAGGGAAAAGAGAGGGGGCGAAATATAGCAAAGGGCGAAGAATTGAGCGAGCGCCATGATGCGCTCGCAGCGGGATTAACCGTGGTTGCAGATCTTGTCGGCGCGGGTCTGGAAACCCTCAGCCGAGTCGATGAATTTGCCGCGGGCAGCCAGAAAGTCGATCAGCGCTTCCGCATCCATCTCGCTGGCGCTGCAGGTATGAAAACGGGCCTCGGCACCGAACCGCTCGGCCATCGCCTGCTTCAGGCTGGCACGGGTAAATTGCCCCCCTTGCGCCAGCATCATCTCCATCACTTCGTGACCATGAACCGATTGCGACATCTCTCACCTCAATAATGAACATATTTAATGCCAATTAAATATCTCCCCGCCCGGAGGGATCTTGATATAGGCCAATAAATTGCGCATTTCCTGGTCAGGGGAGTGGTCACCGCCACTGCTTTGTCGATAATGTGGCAACCCGCGTCAGGGATCGCTACACTGGCGCCCCTTTTTGGCCATCGCAGACAATGTATAAGGATATTGGCGTCATGCTGTTCCATGGAGAGGCTCTCAAGCCCTGGCAGATCTGGACCCGCCGACCACTCTGGCTCAAGACCCTGATCGGCATGCTGACAGGGGTGGGTCTGGGCGTCGGCTTTGAAGAGCAAGCCCTGCTGCTCAAGCCCCTTGGCGTCCTGTTCGTCAACACCATCCAGATGCTGATGGTGCCCCTCATTTTCTGCTCGGTCATCGCCGGTCTCACCTCGCTGCTCAAGGGCAAGGCCCTCGATCGCATCGGCAGCAAGGCGATCTGCCTCTACTTCTGCTCCACCGCCATCGCCATCTGCATCGGCCTGATGATGGGCTGGCTGCTGGAACCCGGCATGGGCGCCGACATGGGCCCCTATGAGCGGATCGGCATGTCGGAACCACCCACCCTGGCCAGCGTGCTGAGCCATCTGGTGCCGAGTAACCCGGTACAGGCGATGGTGGATGGCAAGATCCTGCAAGTGATCGTCTTTGCGGTGGCGCTGGCGGTCGCCCTCAATGCCAGCGGTCGCCGTGGCCGCCCCGCCATCCTCTTCTTCACCTCGCTGGCCGAGGGGATGTTCAAGCTGACCCAGATGGTGATGGCTCTCGCCCCTTATGGTGTCTGCGCCCTGATGGCCTGGATGACCGGCAAGTACGGCCTCGACCTGCTGCTACCACTGCTCAAGGTGATCGGCGCCGTCTACCTCGGCTGCCTGCTGCACGTGCTCGGGGTCTACAGCACCCTGCTGCTCCTGCTGGCACGGCTCAATCCGCTGCACTACTTCAAGAGCATCGTTGACGCCCAGGCGGTTGCGTTTACCAGCAGCTCCAGCAACTCCACCCTGCCCATCAGTCTGGCCTGCGCCGAGAAGCGGCTGGGAGTCTCCCCCGCCATCACCGCCAAGGTGCTGCCCATCGGCGCCACCATCAACATGGATGGCACCGCCCTCTATCAGGGAGTGACTGCGCTGTTCGTAGCTCAGGCATTCGGTGTGGATCTGCACATGGTCGATTACCTGACCATCATCAGCATCGCTACCCTGGCCAGTATCGGCACCGCTGGCACCCCGGGCACCGGATTGATGCTGCTGACCCTGACCCTGACGGCAGTGGGCTTGCCGCTGGAAGGGGTGGCACTGATTGCAGGCATTGACCGGCTCCTCGACATGGCGCGCACCACGGTCAACGTATCGGGGGATATTCTGGTGTCGGTGCTGATCGCCCGCAGCGAAAACGAGCTGGATCTGGCGACCTATCACGATGCCAGCGCAGGGGAAGATATCGAGTTCCCGCCGCGCTAGCGGAAGAGAGATCAGCTGTCGTGGGGATCGTGATGACAACGCCAGCAGACGTCGAAGTTGGCGCCGTTCTCCTCCCCGCACTGGCCGCACAGCCAGCCGTTACCCTGACGCTGCTGGTAACGCTCGATGACCCGTCCCGCCTTGCTGCGATCCTCGGCCCGCACCATCAGGGTCACCTGCAACATGTCGACCGGCAACTCGCCAAGGGCGCCTGACAGCCCCTCGCCATTGAGGCGCACCAGCACCCCTTCCGCCTCCAGCGCCCCTTTCAACGCGTGTGCCTCCAGGGTGTGTGAGGCGCGATAGAGATTGATCCAGTTATCCATAGCTCCCCCCTTACAACAACTTGTCGATGCCAAACTCGGCGCCATTTTCAATCATGAAATCGATGAATGCCCGCAACTTGCGCGGCATCAGTTGCCGCTCCGGAAACAGCAAATAAATCGGCACCCTGGGTTGCTGCCACTCTGGCAGCAGGATCACCAGCTCGCCGCTGGCCAGCTCATCCTGACAGAGCATAGCGGGTAACGAGGCCAACCCCAGCCCCGCCTTCGCCGCCTCCCGGGCACAGGTAATATTATTGACCCGAAAACGGGATGGGGGGTCAACCAGCACCTCTCTGCCATCCAGCTCGAAGCACCAGTGAGAGGCGAGAAACCCGCTGCTCACCGTCACTCGCTCGTGGTTGGCCAGATCCTCCGGCCGCTCGATGACCGGACTACGGGCCAGATAGTCCGGGCTGGCACAGAGCAGCCTTCCGGTGCTCCAGAGTCGGCGCGCCGCCAGGTTGGAGTCGCTCATGTCGCCAATCCGCACCACCGCATCCAGCCCTTCACTGATGGGGTCCACCACCCGGTTGGTCAGCTCCAGCTCCACCTGCAAGGCGGGATAGGCCTGCAAAAACTTGGCGACCAAGCGCCCAACCACCAGTTGCCCCGTCTCGATGGGTACCGCCAGTTTGAGGGTGCCGGTTACCTCCTGCTGGCTGGCGCTCAGCATCAACTCGGCTTCGGTCAGGGCATCGACCGCCTTGCTGCAGTGCAGGTAGTACTTCTCCCCCTCCTCGGTCAAAGTGAGCTGACGGGTGGAGCGATAGAGTAGACGCACACCGAGCCGCTGTTCCAGCTCGGCGATGCGGCGGCTGACCATCGCCTTGGTCATCCCCAGCTCGCGGGCGGCCCCCGTAAACGAGCCCTTGTCGACGATACGCACCAGAATTAACGCGGCATTGAGATCCATTGTTGCACCAGTGAAACTGTATATCTCGTGAACCAATACTAATCGAAACAGTTGACCAGTGTTAGCCTGCGCCCCTTAAGTTCAGGAATCACAAAAATGAGTCAACACAAAAAAATTCCCCTGCTGGCAGCCATGATATTGGCGCTGCTCGGTCTGCTGTTCGCCGGTTACTGGTATCTTCACGGCCGCTATTTTGAAAGCACCGACAACGCCTATCTGCAAAGTGAAGTGACCGGGATCAGCTCCAAGCTGCCCGGCTATATCCGCGAAGTGCTGGTCACCGACAACCAGCCGGTCAAAGCGGGCCAACTGATCGCTCGGCTCGATGATCGCGAATACAAAACCAGGGTCGCGGAGGCCGAAGCCGACCTGCGCCTCAATCAGGCGACGGCCGAAAATTTGGCGGCCACCCGCACCCAACAACTGAGCCTGATCCAGCAGGCCGAGGCCAAGGTCGCCTCCGCCAATGCCGAACAGCTGCGCGCCAGCCAGCAGGTCAACCGGATCAGTCAGCTCAACCAGCGCCACTACAGCTCGCAAGACAGTCTGGACGAGGTACGTGCCGGCCTGCAGGTCAATCAGGCGCAAGCCCGGGAGGCCCAAGCCGCCCTGCAAGCGGCCCGTGAGCGACTGCTGGTACTGGATGCCGAGCGCAAACAGAATCTGGCCAAGCTGGCATTGAGCGAAGCACAACTGGAGCAGGCCAAGCTGGAGCTCGGCTACACCGAACTGCGGGCACCGGCCGATGGCATCATCGGCAAGCGCAGCCTGCGGGAAGGGCTCTACGTACAGTCCGGCATGCAGGTCGCCAGCCTGGTGCCGCTGCAGCAGGTGTGGGTCGAGGCCAACTTCAAGGAGACCCAGCTCGCCCATATGCAGCCGGGCCAGAAGGTCGAAGTGGTGCTCGATGCCTACCCGGATCAACCGGTCGAGGGGATCATCGACAGCCTGGCCCCGGCGACCGGCGCCAAGTTCGCCCTGCTGCCGCCGGAGAATGCCACTGGTAACTTCACCAAAATCGTGCAGCGGGTGCCGGTAAAGATCCGCATCCCCGAGCCAGGTCCGCTGGCAGGCAAGCTGCTGCCGGGTCTCTCCACCGAAGTGATCGTGGATACCCGCACTCCTGAGCCCGTGGTGGCTGCCAACTGATGGAACCCATTCCACGTCGCAACTGGATCGCAGTCATGGGGGGGCTTATCGGCGCCTTCATGGCCATCCTCGATATCCAGATCACCAATGCCTCCCTGAAGGATATTCAGGGGGCCCTGTCGGCCACCCTGAGCGAAAGCTCCTGGATCTCCACCTCCTATCTGGTGGCGGAGATGATCGCCATCCCCCTGAGTGGCTGGTTGAGCCGGGGGTTGAGTGTGCGCCGTTACCTGCTCTGGACCACCGGCGCCTTTATCGCTGCCTCCGTGCTCTGCTCGTTCAGCTGGAACCTCACCAGCATGATCGTCTTCCGGGCGCTGCAAGGCTTTACTGGCGGGGCGCTGATCCCGATGGCCTTTTCCCTCATCGTCACCCTGTTGCCGTTACAGAAGCGGGCCACCGGCATGGCGCTGTTTGGCCTCTGCGCCACCTTCGCCCCCGCCATCGGCCCAACCCTCGGCGGCTGGCTCACCGAGCAGATGTCGTGGCACTACATCTTCTATCTCAACGTGCCGCCGGGACTGCTGGTGATGGCCATGCTGGCCCACGGGCTTGATAAAAAACCGGTGGACCGGGAGGTGATCAAGCGGGTAGACCTCATCGGCATCGTCACCATGGCGCTTGGCCTCGGCTTGCTGGAGGTGGTACTGGAAGAAGGCAACCGGGAAGACTGGTTCGGCTCAAGCTTCATCGTGCGACTGGCAGTCATTTCGGCGGTGGCGCTGGTGTTCTTTGTCATCAGCCAGCTGATCCGCCGTCACCCGCTGGTCAATCTGCGGCTGCTGCACAACCCGCGCTTCGCGCTGGCCTGCTTCGCCTATCTGATCCTCGGCATGGCGTTGATGGGCTCCATCTATGTGCTGCCGCTCTACATGACCCAGATCCACAACTACAACGCGCTGGAAATCGGCGAAGTACTGATGTGGATGGGGCTGCCGCAACTGCTGGTGCTACCGCTGGTGCCCAAACTGACCCACAAGATAGATCCGCGCTATCTGGTGAGCTTCGGCTTCCTGATCTTCGCCGTCAGCTGCTTTATGAACGTCAACATGAGTGCCGACTACGCCGGGCCGCAGCTGATCCAGTCGCTCATCGTGCGGGCGCTGGGGCAGCCCTTCATCATGGTGCCGCTCTCCCTGGTCGCCACCGCCAGCCTGAGCCACGACGAGATCCCCTCCTCCTCGACCCTGCTCAACGTGCTGCGCAACCTCGGTGGTGCGTTCGGTATCGCCATCATCGCGACCATGCTCGACAGCGATACCCGCACCCATGTGCTGCAGATTGGCAGCACTCTGGCCGCCAGCAGTATCGAAGGGCAAAACTATCTGCTGCAACTGGCCCAGAGCATGATGGCGCAGGGTTCAGGTCCCGAGATTGCTCAGCAGCAAGCCCACGCCATGTTGGCCAATACCATCAACCGGGAGGCGGCCATCATGGCCTACAACCAGGTGTTCTACATCATGGGGATCTTCTTGCTGATCGCCAGCGGCCTGATGCTGTTGCTCAAATCCCCCGCCCCACGGGCAGCGGATGCCGAACCGCTAGAGGCGTGAAAAACGCCGGGCATAAAACGAAAAACGGGCCAATGCCCGTTTTTCGTTATCTGTTACCTGTACTCAACCAGAAGACGTTATCCCGCCAGCGACCCTGCAATCAGGAATTGCGCTGCGAAGTAGCTGCTCATCACCCAGGCTCGAGCGTGGGGAAAGGGGCGGCGGAAGCGATCGAGCGCCAGCATGCTGTCGGAGAAGAGGAACATCAGTGCCCCCACCAGAGCTGCGGCAGAACCGGCAGTGAGAGAGGCGTGCCAAGCACCGGCGGCCACCCAGGCCATGCCGATGATCACCAGCATGTAGCAGAAGACCGGGATCCGCATCTCCCCCAGCTTGCCCCACAGCAGACCAAAGACCATGCCGGCGATCAGCAACAGCAGCAAACCATCCACCAGATTGAGCAACAGCGGCCCCTGGGCAAAGCCGACGATATAGCAGATATGCGCGACAAGAAATGCCGCCAACCCCTGAATGAAGCGATCGCTTGGCAACATCAGCAGCACATCGCCCGCCAGCGAGAGGCAGAGGCCGAGCAGGATCCAGGCGTGTGAGCCATCGTGGTCATAACTCTGGTAGCCGAACGCCAACGCAATGATAAACAGCATGGTCAGCGGCTTGCTGATATAGAACTGGCGGCTGTCTGAACCGTAGGCAGCACGGATGTGCCACCAACCTGAAGCGATGATCAAGAAACTCAATAACATGCCCTGCTCCTCACCTGTTGCTCGCAGTCATACGGCAACCGTTTTTATCATGATGCAGGGTAACAAATTCCCTACCCCAGTGGCAGGGGTGCTGATCAAATGGACAGACTAAGCCTAAAGTCTAATTGCCGCCCCGAGTGGTTCAGGGCATAAGTGACGGGTCTGGAGGATCACCATGGAAGAAGCTATGAAAAACTATCTGCCCGCCATCGATATCATGATGTGCCATCTGGGGATCAGCTTTGAGCAGGCCTGTGAACAACTGGGTCTTAGCCAGCAGGAGCAACAGGCACTGGATCAGTTACAGCAACAGCAGAGCCAAGCCAACTAGCTTGAGTTGAATCATAAAAGAGAAGACCGCCAGCAGGCGGTCTTCTCTTTTAGTCTCTGTGATAACCGGACGGCATCATGCAATACCTGCCAGCAAACGACTCCAGTTGCGTTTACCAGCGATGAAGCCGTCACGCAGGGCCCGGTACTCCAGTTGCAGCTTGAGGCGGTCATAGCGCGCCAGCGCCTTGCGCTTGCGCAGCTCCAGCAGCCGCTTGCGACTGGCGTAATAGTGTTGTAACTGCTGGCTCAGCTTGTCGTACTCCTCCTGCAGCAGCGCCTGCCACAGTTCACGATCTTCCTGCTTGCGCAACTTGGCTTGTGCCCGTTTCAGTTGCATCTGCAGCCGGGCTTGTTCGATACGCTCCTCCGGCGAGGATCTGAGATCCACCGCCAGACCACACCAGGAGGCGAGCCGGATCAACCACTTGGTCGGATCGAACTGCCACCAGTGAATGCCGTTGCGGTAGTCATTCTCGAACAGGTGGTGAAAGTTGTGGTACCCCTCGCCAAAGGTGAAAAAAGCCAGGATGCCGTTATCGCGAGCGGTATTGCGATCGGTATAGGGCTGACTGCCCCAGATGTGGGCCAGCGAGTTGATGAAGAAGGTGGTGTGGTGAGTCATCACCATCCTCAGCACGCCCGCCAACAGCAACATGCCGAGCAAGTCCCCGTGCCACAGGCCAAGCAGCAGCGGCAGCCCCAGATTAGCCGCCAGTGCCAGCGTCAGATAGTGACGGTGCTGAAACGCGACCACCGGGTTGTTTTGCAGGTCTCGCACATTGCTGTAATCACCATAGCGATCTCCCTGATACTCCCGCAACATCCAGCCGATGTGCGAATACCAGAAACCGCGCCCCGCGCTGTAGGGGTCTTTATCGTTGTCATCCACATGACGATGGTGACGGCGGTGATCGGCCGACCAGTGCAGGGCCGAATTCTGCAGCGCCAACGCACCGCCGATGGCAAATAACCACTGCAAAGCGGGGTGCGCCTTGTAAGCCTTGTGCGACCAGAGCCGGTGATAGCCTGCGGTGATGGAGAGACCACTCAGGCAGAACAACAACAGGAAACTGGCCCACTGCCAGAGATCGTAACCGTGGCTCATGCCGTACCAGGGCACGACAATCAACGCCACTATCCCGGAGAGGGAGAACAGCAGGGTATTAGTCAAAATAATGGGGGGTCTGGCCATCTCATTGCATCCTTTCAGCGAACAGCTGTTAGCCATTTTCTATGGTGATTTCCTCACGGTCAATGGTAAAAAAGTAGGATACAAACCTGATCCTGAGGCGCCTTCGGGTTATCATTTGTCCTCGTTAAGCTGAAGGTGACTGATTTCGTGGGTATTCGCGCTCAACAAAAAGAAAAAACCCGGCGTACATTGATTGATGCTGCATTCAGACAACTGTGCGCCAATCGGAGTTTCTCCAATCTCAGCCTGCGGGAAGTCGCTCGCGAAGCGGGTATCGCGCCCACCTCTTTCTATCGCCACTTTCGCGATATGGAGGAACTGGGCCTGACCCTGGTTGACGAAGGAGGTCTTACCCTGCGCCAACTGATGCGACAGGCACGCCAGCGCATTGCCGGTGGTGGCAGTGTCATCAGCACCTCGGTGCAGACCTTTATGGAGTTCGTCGAGAACAACCCCAACATCTTCCGGCTGCTGCTGCGGGAACGCTCCGGCACCTCGGCCGCCTTTCGTCAGGCGGTGGCTCGCGAAATCCAGCACTTTATCGCAGAGCTGACCGATTATCTGGAAGCCACCACAGAAGCACCACGGGAAGATGCCTACATCCAGGCAGAAGCCATGGTCACCATCGTCTTCAGTGCCGGTGCCGATGCACTCGACATGACCAGCGAAGAGTGCCGTGCACTCTCCGACCGAACAATTCGCCAGCTGCGGATGATCGCCATGGGCGCCGAGGTACAAAACCAGAAGCGCCGTGAACCTCACCCATGACCACAGGATGGAGAACGACATGCCTGAACAGCTTATGATCCCGAAAAAACCGCTTGCAATGGCCATGCTGATTGGTATCTGTGGCGATGCTTCTCTGGCCGTGCTGACCAACTCGGTCGTGCCTTTCTCCTTCTTCCCGCTGATTGCCCTCTGGCTGGCGGCCTATCAGCTGTTCCAGCACTATCGCCATGAACCCATGGTGGGCAACACCCCCATCTGTACCCTGCTCTGCTTCTTTATCGGTGTCTTCGGCCACTCCGCGCTGCTCAAGGTGCAATACCCGGAACTCGGCAGCAACTTCTTCTCCCTGATCATGATGCTGCTGCTACTGGCAGCACTCTCCATCAAGCTCGGCCTGAGCATTGGCAACAAAGAGAAGCCCTGATAAATCGACCGAGTGATGGTAATCAGTTGATAGATAAAGCAAAGAGGCCTTCCCGTCGGGAAGGTCTCTTTGCTTGAACTGTACCTGATGAATCCGGCAATCTCGGTATTCCCAACCTAGCCAAACGGCTTGGCTTCAAGATCGATGTGCAGATGGAAGCGGAGGTGGTCAACATGGGACTGCCCTGTAGTCAGCAAGCGGCAGAAGCCTGATTTGACCCCTTGTAGACTCGTTCAAATGGCTGATAAGGCCCGGATATAGCCCGAAAATGGCGGGAATAACCGGCTATCTGGCCCTCTCTTGGCAGGTAAAAACCAAACGTTGGCTGTTTAACACGCTAAAAACACCAAGGCCCGGTCGTGAGGCCGGGCTTTGTATTGGCTCCGATGTGCAAATCTG
>NZ_JAAKUB010000029.1:0-61555 GCF_049174935.1 Aeromonas sp. 600886
GTTCGTTTCACACCTTGTCCCATCGGGTTCTCCATGTATTGGGGGGAAAGGTGTAAACCATATTCAGGACGGGACACGGATAACGAAGAGGGGGCCCGCGGGCCCCCTCTTCTTGTTTGGCATCATGAGCGGCCTTGCTGACCCTCAGTCGCCCCGGCGCAGGGAGAGCTCGCCCCCCAGATAGTATTTGATCCCTTCACCTGTCTCCAGTCGCAGGGCGCCGCGATCGTCGATGCCACGAGCGATGCCGCGGATCTCCTGATCCCCCATCAGCAGGCGCACAGGGCGACCGGCAAAGTGATCGAGCCGGTTCCACTCATCGACAAAGCTTGCCAGCCCCTGCTGCTCAAAGGTGTGCAGCGCCCGCTGCAGATGGACGATCATCCGGGCCGCCAACTGATTGCGATCCACCAGTTCCGGATTGATGTGACGCAGCTCAGCCCAGGCCTGATCAATCTTCTCACCTTCGCGGGCAGGCATCGCCAGATTGAGACCAATGCCGATCACCAGATGACAACTGGCCCCGGCGCTACCGCTCATCTCCACCAGTATTCCCGCCAGCTTGCGGCCCTGATAGTAGAGGTCGTTCGGCCACTTGAGCTCGACGCCTTGATAGCCAAGGGACTCCAGCGCTTCAACCACTGCCACGCCGACCGCCAGACTCAGCCCCATGGCCGCCGCCATGCCTTGTTCGAGTCGCCAGTACATGCTGAGGATCAGCTGGCAACCAAACGGCGAAATCCAGGGTTTGCCACGACGACCGCGCCCGGCTGTCTGACACTCGGCCAGACAGCTCTCGCCAGAGCGCAGCTCATTGACCCGATCCAGCAGGTGTTGATTGGTCGAGCCAATGACCGGAAAACAGTGCACCGGTGCCATCGGGGCCAGTGCCTGCAAGGTAGCCTGATCATAGAGCGCCATCGGCACCGCCAACCGGTAGCCCTTGCCGGTCAGGCTAAAGAGATCCAACCCCAGCTCCTTGAGCGCCGCCATGTGTTTGCTCACCGCCGCCCGGCTGATGCCGAGCTGCTCACCCAGCTGTTCGCCGGAGTGAAACTGGCCGTCGCTAAGCAGGGTGATCAGGGTCTGTCTGATGGGAGTCAACGTCATGAGAGCACCTCGTCGAGCCAGGTTTCACCATGCGCACCCATAAAGCGCACCTCGTGCTCCAGCACCACGCCAAACGTCTGCTCCACGCTGTCGCGGACATGAGCCGCCAGCGCGATCAGCTCCATGGCACTGGCGCCCCCCAGATTGACCAGCACCAGCGCCTGCTCCTGATGAACAGCGGCACGGCCAATGGCAAAACCTTTCAAACCGCACTGATCGATGAGCCAGCCCGCCGCCAGCTTGGCCTGCCCTTCTCCAGCCGGATAGCAGGGCATCTGCGGATAGCGCGCCTTGAGATTCTCCGCCAGCGCGGCAGGCACCACCGGATTCTTGAAGAAGCTGCCCGCATTGCCGAGCACCGCAGGATCCGGCAGTTTGGCCATGCGGGTGGCACAGACGGTATCGAAGATGGCCTGCGCCGAAGGCGCGTCACCGAGCGCAGCCAGTGGGCCATAGCCCTGCACCGGTTGCCACGCCTTGGGCAGTTTGAGCCCGACGGCGGTGATCAGGTGGGAATCCTGATACTCGTGTTTGAAGATGCTGTCGCGATAACCGAAGCGGCACTCTGCCGCCGCGATCCGTTCAATCTCGCCACTCTGCCAGTTGAACGCCTCGACATAGGCGCAGAAGTCGGCCAGCTCAACGCCATAGGCACCGATGTTCTGCACCGGCGCGGCACCGACCGTACCGGGAATGAGCGCCAGATTCTCTAGCCCGAACCAGCCCTGTTGCAAGGTATGGCGCACCAGCTGATGCCAATCTTCACCGGCCGCCACATGGAGCAACCAGTGATCGCCACCATCTTCAGCGGTAATCCCCTTGAGCCGGTTGAGCACCACCAGACCGAGAAAATCGGTGGTGAAGAGCATATTGCTGCCGCCGCCCAGATTGAGGCGAGGCAACTGGTTGAGTTGTGGATCAGCACGCAGGGTCGCCAGATCGGCAACCTGCTCCACCTCGGCCAGCCAGAGGCAATACGCATCGAGGGCAAGGGTGTTGAGCTTCAACAAGGAGGCGTTGGCATTCAGTTTCATCGGTCTATCCCGGCTTGGTGCAAGGGCGCAGTCTACCTCAAGTTGCCCCATGACGAAAAACCCGAGCCCTTTTCGGGGGAATAGCAGTGGTTTAGAGTAGGCGACTTCAACTGCTGAGGAATAACTCATGAACAACCAGTTTGCCGTCATCGGCCTGGGCCTGTTTGGCAGCGCGCTGTGCGAAGAGCTGCAACGGCAAGATGCCGAAGTACTGGCCATCGATATCGACGAGAGCAAGACCCGGCAAATCGCCGCCCTCTGCAATCACGTTATCGTGGCCGACGCCACCGATGAGGCCACCGTGGCCGAGCTGGGACTGGCCAATTTCGATATCGTCTTCGTTGCCATCGGTGACAACCTGGAGACCAGCATCCTCACCACCCTCGTCTTGAAAGAGGCGGGCGTGAAGAAGGTGTGGGTCAAGGCGCGCGACAAGTTCCACGCCAAGATCCTGCAGAAAGTGGGCGCCGACAAGGTGATCAACCCGGAGTGGGACATGGGCCGCCGGGTCGCCCAGAGCATGCTGGACAACCGGCTGTTCGACTATCTGGAGCTGGGCCACGACATGGTGCTGACCGAGTTCGTGATTGGCCTGCAACAGAACGGCCGGGAACTAGGCGACTTCCATCTGCTGCAACAGAGCGATTTCCAGCTGCTCGCCATCAAGCGTGGTGACGTGCTGCACAACGTGCTGACCGGCAAGATGGAGCTGCAACTGGGCGACATCCTGATCCTGGCGGGCAACAAGCACGCCATCGACCACTGGCTCGAAACCCTATGATCAACTGGCGCAGCAGCTACGCCTTCGCCCTCCATCGGGAACAGGACTCTCGCTGGAGCGAGGCCCGGCTGATCCTCGGCAGCTTTCTGATCATTCTGCTGATTGGCACCATCTTTCTGGTGCAACCCTCCAGCCACAATGGCGAGGTTACCTTCGTCAACGCCCTGTTTACCGCCACCTCGGCCATCAGCGTGACAGGTCTTGGCGTGGTGGATACCGGCACCGCCTTCACCCTGCAGGGGCAGATTTTCCTGCTGATGCTGATGGAGATCGGCGGTCTGGGCCAGATGACCATGACCCTGTTGCTGATCGCCATCTTCAGCAAGCGGGTCGGTCTGCGCCAACAGGTACTGGCCAAGGAGGCGCTGGGACAGGAGGGCTCGGTCAACATCATTCAGCTGGTCAAACGGATCGTGCTGTTCGCTTTTATTGCCCAACTGATCGGCACCGGCATCATGGCGATCCGCTGGGTGCCCGAGATGGGTTGGGTGCACGGCCTTTACGTCAGCTTCTTCCACGCAGTATCGGCCTTCAACAACGCCGGGTTTTCGCTGTTTGCCAACAACCTGATGGACTATAGGGACGACCCCATCATCAGCCTGACCATCGCCGGCCTGCTGATCCTGGGGGGGATCGGCTTTACCGTCATCGTCGATCTGGTGCGCAACCGCCGCTGGCGCAAGCTGAAGCTGCACAGCAAGCTGATGCTGCTGATGACCCCGGCGCTGCTGCTGGCCGGTACCCTGATGTTCTGGCTGCTGGAACACAACAACCCGGGCACCCTCGGCAAGGCAGGTATCGGTGGCCAGCTGCTGGCTGCCTTCTTCCAGTCTGCCAGTGCCCGTACCGCCGGTTTCAATACCATAGATATCGGGCTGATGACCCCGGCGGCGTTGCTGTTCCTGATGATGCTGATGTTTATCGGTGCCGGTGCCACCTCGACCGGTGGCGGTATCAAGGTGACCACCTTCGCGGTCGTGCTGCTGGCGACCAAGGCGTTTCTGACCAAACGGCCCCATGTCACCGCTTTTGGCCGCACCCTGTCGCCCCAGATCGTGACCCGCTCGCTGGCTATCATCATCGTCAGCACCATGGTGCTGATGCTGGCGATGTTCCTGCTGATGGTGACCGAGGATCTGCCGTTCGACAAAATCATGTTCGAGACCATATCGGCATTTGCCACCGTCGGCCTCTCCACCGGCATCACCGCCTCCCTGAGCGAGCCGGGCAAGCTGATCCTGGTACTGGTGATGATCTGCGGCCGTCTCGGCCCCCTGACCCTGGCCTTTATGCTGGCCCGCCCGGTCGAGACTCGCATCCGTTATCCGGAAGAGAACGTCTATACCGGCTGACCGGTTATGAACACGGGGCAGCCACTAGCTGCCCCATTTTTTATTCGGCTTGTTGTTGCGCCTTGAGCCAGCGCCCCGGGCTCACCCCCAGCTCCCGCTCGAATGCCCGACCAAAGGCAACACTGCTGCTATACCCCGCCCCCAGCGCCACCTGCACTATGGGCTCCCCCGCCAGTAGTTGCTGGCAGGCGCGCGCCATGCGCCAGTGGGTCAGATAACCAAGCGGCGCTTGACCAACCCGCTCCTGAAACCTCGCGGCAAAGCGGGCCCGCGACATGCCGGCCTCCCGCGCCAGCGTGGCCACCGTCCAGGGTTCATCCCCACGCTGATGCATCACCGAGATCGCCTTGGCCAACTGGGGATCGGAAATACCTGCCAGCATCCCCTGCTGACACACCCCTTGCTCGACCAGATGACGCAGCAGCAGGATCAACAGTACCTCCAGCAAGCGGGAGATCAGCGGATCCTGCCCGTAGCGGGGGTGAAACGCCTCGTCAAACAGCTGACTCAGCACCGGCGTCAGGACAGGCAACTCACGTAGCGGCAGCACCAGCGAGCCCGGTAATGCCAGTTGCAACGGCGATGATCCCCCCTTGCCGAATACGACATTGGCGCACACCAAATCACAACCCCCCAGAGTTCTGGGTTCAAGCTTGTGAGGACGTCCCCGAGGGAACAGGATCAGAGTCGGCTCCTCGAGCAGCAAGCTGGCTCCCCCCTCTTCACGCAGCATGACGGCACCACTGCGCAGCAGATGAAGATGTCCGCCACTAGGGTAATCATCACTGGAGGAGTTCTGGCACAGGTTGCCGGCGAAGAAGATCTTGGCTTCGGGGGAGGCATGAACCAACAGGGCAGAGAGCGGATCCATATTTGAGACGAATAGTATTTATTTGCAGACGATGAGTGATAAACCGTATCACGAATGACGGCACACTGTCTCCCGTACCTTCACTACCACAGGAGAAGATCATGAGCCGTATCCAACCCGTATCCCAACCGCAACCCGCAGCCGCCCAGACCCTGGCCACCCTGCAACGCAATCTGGGTATGGTGCCCAACCTCTACGCCACCCTGGCCCACTCGCCAGCCCTGCTCAATGGCTTCCTGGCCTTTGCCGAGGCTCTTGGCAAGGGGCGTCTGACTGCCCCACAACGGGAGTTGCTGGCACTGGCCATAGGTCAAGCCAACGCCTGCCAATACTGTTTGTCTGCCCACACACTGCTCGCGGGCAAGGCCGGATTCTCGGCCCAGGAGATCCGGGCGGCCCGACTCGGCCAGGCCTCGGCTCCCCTTGATCACGCCCTGCTGCAACTGGCAACGGCGCTGGTCAACCAGCGCGGGGTGATCAGTGACGAGCAGCTTGCTAGCGCCCGTGCCGCAGGCGTAGATGACGAGCTGCTGCTGGAGGTGCTCGGCCAGGTGGTGGTCAATACCCTGACCAACTATGGCAACCACCTTGCGGCGACCGAGATCGACTTCCCGCCCGTCACTCTGACCCCTTAAACAAGGAGCCCCCATGCAGCAACATGACAAAGGCTTTCTGGTCGCCCTAGCGGGCGTGGTATTGACCCTGCTCTGGATCGGCGTCTTCAAGTTTACCCCGACCGAGGCAGCCGCCATCAAACCACTGGTAGCCAGCCACCCCTTGATGAGCTGGCTCTATGGCCCCCTGTCGGAACAGAGCGTATCGAACCTGATCGGGGTGGTTGAGATAGTGATCGCCATCGGGCTGGTCGTGGGCCTGTGGCAACCTCGCATCGGTTACTGGTGCAGCATGGGGGCTATCGTCACCTTCCTGGCGACGCTGAGCTTCCTGCTGACCCTGACAGGTGTCTGGAAAGTGGTTGATGGCGTGCCAGTCACCGAGTTCTTCCTGTTCAAGGATCTGGTGTTTCTCGGTGTGGTTCTGCACTACCAGCACAGGATCCGTGCCAGCTTGTCCACTCAGGCAGCCTGACAACAATGCCTTTGGCGCCCGGGATGGGCGCCTTTTTTCGTTATGCCGCCTTGGTCTGGCGCTTGCTGGCCGTCTTGCGCGGTCGGGACCCGCCAGTCGTGCTGGCCGCCGGACTCTTGCGCTTGGTAAAACGCCGCTTGCCGGCACCCGGCGCCTCCTTGGGCAGGGTGCTGAAGCTGGCGCCAGAGTCCTGCCGCGCCCCCTCGATCAGACCGTGCAGTTGCTCAGTGAGCGGCCCCATAAACTGCTGATAGCTGCCGTGACGCTCGGCGATCTGGCCGAGGCTCTGCTCCCACAGCGCCGTCATATCCGGCGTGGTGGCGGTGGCAGGCAGTGCCTGCACCAGTGCCCGCCCGGTCGGGGTCGCCTTGATGCTCTTGCCCTGGCGCACCAGAAAGCGGCGCTTGAACAGCAGGTCGATAATGCCCGCCCGGGTCGCTTCTGTGCCGAGACCATCGGTGTCGCGCAGGGTCTTGCGGATCTCGGGATCCTGCACATAGCGGGCGATGCCAGTCATAGCCGCCAGCAGGGTGGCATCGGTGAACGACTTGGGCGGCTGGGTCATCTTCTCCTGCAGTTCGCCCCGCTCACAGAGCAGTTGCTCTCCCTCCTTCAGTGCAGGTAGCGTGCCCGCCTTCTCTTCGTCGTCATCCTCTTCCACCCCGAGCAGTGCCTTCCAGCCTGCCTTGAGGATTCGCCGCGCCTTGGCCTGAAACAGGCCACCGGCGATGCGCAGCAGCACCTTGCTGTCGTTGTATTCGAACGGGGGATAGAACTGCAGCAGATACTGGCGGGCAATCAGGCCATAGAGCTTCGCCTCGTCGGCCCCCAGCATACCGGGGTTGCCCTGCTTCTCGGTGGGGATGATGGCGTGGTGGGCATCCACCTTGCTGTCGTTCCACGCCTTGCTGCGGATCTTGCTGTCCGCCTCGGCAACTGCCTTGGCCAGCGCGGGCGCTGTGGCGGCGATGGCACTGCGCACCTGCTCGGCCCGCTTGAAATGGTCGGTCGGCAGATAGCGGCTGTCGGAGCGCGGATAGGTGATGAGCTTGTGACGCTCGTAGAGGCTCTGGCAGATGTCGAGCACCCGCTTGGCATCCATGCCGAAGCGCTTGGCGGCATCGATCTGCAGGCTGGAGAGGTTGTAGGGCAGCGGCGCCGCATGCTTGCGGGCCTGCTCCTCCACCGATTCGACCTGTGCGGGCTGGCCGTTGATCCGGCTCACCACCTTGTCGGCCAGCGCCCGGTTGAGCACCCGCCCCTCCTCATCTTGCCACGGCAGGCAGGCTTCGGACGGCAGCCACTTGGCGGTGAAGCGCTCGTTGCTATCGGTCAGCAGATGGGCCAGCACCTCGTAGAAGGGTTTGGGCACGAAGGCCTCGATCTCGAGATCCCGCCGCACCACCAGCCCCAGCAGCGGAGTCTGCACCCGACCGACAGAGAGCAGCTCGCTGCAACCCGCCTTGCGCCCGAGCAGGGTATAGGCGCGGGTCATGTTGATACCGTAGAGCCAGTCGGCCCGACTGCGGGCCAGCGCCGAGACCGCCAGCGGTACGAACTCCTTGTTGTCCCTCAGTTTGTCGAGGGCGCGGCGCACCGCAGGCGGGTTGAGATCGCTGATGAGGCAGCGCTGCACCGGCTTGGTCTTCGGGTAGCCGAGAAAGTCGATCACCTCGTCCACCAGCAACTGCCCTTCCCGGTCCGGGTCACCGGCGTTGACCACGCAGTCCGCCTGCTTGATCAGCCGCTTGATGACGGTGAGCTGGGTTTTGGTCTTGGGCTTGGCCACCAGCTGCCACTGGGCGGGGATGATGGGGAGATGCTCCATCCGCCACTGCTTGAAGGCGGCGTCATAGGCATCGGGCTCGGCCTGCTCCAGCAGATGGCCGATACACCAGGTGACCACATCCCCCTGGGCTGTTTCGATAAAACCGTCGCCCTTCTTATGGGGCTTGGGCAGGGCATCGGCAATGGCGCGGCCCAGCGTGGGCTTCTCGGCGATAAAGAGTCGCATCGGTGGCTACCTGCAATACTGTATATGCAGACAGTATACAACTGCCACCGCGAAAGCCCAACTGCCCCTATTCGTCGAACGGGTGATCGTGGATAGCAGCAAACAGCCGCGCCTGATTGAGCAGCGGCGCATAGTGGAAGGCATTCTCGCCATCCTCCGCCAGCAGGTAGTCGGTCAACTGTTCGCGCACCGCCTCTTGCAGGGTCTCCAGCTTCCACGGCTTGGCTAGGTAGTAGTGCAACCCCCCGCGATTGACCGCTTCGACGGTGGCCTCCAGCCCCGCTTGTCCGGTCAGCAGCAATTTGCGGCTGGCACGGGTGGTGGCACGCCGGTTCAACTCCACCAGAAAGTCGACCCCCAAAGTTCCCGGCATGATGTGATCGCAGAGGATCAGCGCCAGCTTGCCCCCCTCCTCTTCCCACTCGTGCACCACCTCCCGCGCTTCGTCGACGCTCTCGGCGGCTTCCAGTTCGAAGTGGGAACGGAACGGGGCGAGATCGTGGATCACCGCATCCAGCACCTCCCGCTCATCGTCCACACACAGGATCAGATAGTGTTTGTTCATTGCTCCTCCTTGGCGACATGGTTTGGCACGCCGCGCGATTGATGCTGGCGACGGCTCAGGCCGCATGCTCCTTGTTGTGATGAGGTTCGCCCCCGTAACCGGCCTGCCCCATGCCGTCCAGCGGCAGACAGACCCGCATCCGGGTGTAACGGCCCGGTTCGGAGGTCACCTCGATCCGGCCGTGGTGCTGCTGAACTATCTGCAGCGAAACGCTCAGACCAATCCCGAGGCCGAAATGTCCCTCCCGCTTGGTGGTGAAGTTGAGATCGAAGATCCGCTGCCACAGCTCGGGCTCGATGCCGCAACCGCTATCCTCGATCTCCACCATGACCCACTCGGGATCCAGCAATCCGGTGCGGATGGTGAGTCGCCCCGGGCCGCTCATGGCATCCAGACTGTTGGCGATCAGGTTGGTCCACACCTGTTGCAGGGCGATGGGGTGACAGCGCACCAGCGGCAGCGGCTGGTACTCCTTGCAGAGCTCATGATGCTTGAGGCGGTTTTCGAAAATCATCAGGGTATCTTCCAGCCCCTCGTGCAAGTCCACCAGCGAGGGCTCGGCCCGATCCTGCCGGGCATACTGCTTGAGGCTCTTGACCAGATCGCCGATGCGACGGGCACACACTTCGATATTGCGCAGGAAGCTGCCGGTCTGCTGGAACAGCTCCAGCCGGGAGAGCAGCGCCTCCCGCTCGTCGGCAGTGCGGCTGGCAAACCAGCGCTGCCAGTTCAGCTCGTCATCCAGATTCATCTGCACCGCCAGCCGCGCCTGCTGACGATCGCCAAAGCGCCCCTCCGCCTGCCGGGTCTTGTCACGGATTTCGCTGGTCGAGACCGGCTGGGAGGAGAGCGCCTGACAGAGGGTCTGGTTGCCCAGCCCCTTGATGGTTGCTGGCAGCTCGAGATTGACCAGATCGGGGATGGCGGCCCGCAGGGTCTCGCTGCCACGGATAATGGCCGCCACCGGGTTGTTTAGCTCGTGGGCGACACCGGCCACCAGCTGACCCAGCATCGCCATTTTTTCGCTCTCCACCAGCTGGGCGTGAGCGGCATCGAGGGAGTTGAGGGTCTGTTGCAGCCGCATCTCGGTGCGGATGCTGTTTTGCAGGCGGCGATTGAAGTGGCGCAGCAGCAGGTTGGTAAAGGAGGGGAGCAGTTCGCTGCGCGCCTGCATCACCCGGGAGAATTGCAGCTTGTCGAGCTTGATCACCTCGGCGCCGGTCAGGGTCACGCCGGTGGTGAAAGCGGGTTCGCCGGTCACGAAGGACATACCCCCCACCAGCGAACCGGTGCGGTAGTGCACCACCTCCTGATCTATCCCCTGCTCGTCCCGCTTGCGCAGCACCACCTCACCCTTGGCGATAAACCAGAGAAAGCTGTTGGGCTCCCCCTCGCGGGTCAGCACATGGCCCGGACTGTAGTGGCGGCAGACCCGCGCCTCGTCATTGCCATCGAAAAACTGGTAGAGGCCGTCGATCACCACCCGCGACAGCTCTTCATCACTGCAGTGGGTGTAATCCATAAAACCCTGCCGATAGGCCGCCAACTGGCGATCGACGTGGACCCGCAGCAACTTCTGGTTGTCGAGCACGGCGGCATAGCTCAGCAGGTCAGCCTCGGGCTGGAGCAGCACAAAGTGGCTGGCCTGCTCGATCACCGCCCGGCGCAGGCTGCCATCGCGCCAGGGGCGTTGCAGGTAGTAGTCGAGACGACCGAGGTTGACCGCCTCGATGATCGATTTCATCTCCGGCTGGCTGCCCAACAGGATCTTGCGGCACGCCTCGTGGCGGCTGCCGAGGCGGATTAGAAAATCGGCCCCTCGCCCATCCCCCAGCTCGCTGTCACACACCACCACGGCGGGCGGCTGCCCCTTGCGGTCCAGCTCGTCGAGGGCCAGCTCCGCCGACTCCTGCCCGACCACCACCACCAGCGCAAAATGGCCGAGCAGCGGGGCCAGCTCCTGTTCGAATTCGGTCAGCAGCTGCACGTTGGCGGCGACACACAGCAGTGAGAAAGGGCTCATCGGCGACACTCCGTTGTGGCTCACTGTTCACTATATCAACGAATCTTGTGGGGTTTTGCGAGGGGGCTAACAGCTGCCAAGGAAAGTGTCAAAAGCGGATAAATACAATAAAACAGAATTTAATTCGATATTATTGTCAATAACAGAACTATGAATTGAGTGTGACTTCCATCAAAAAATATAAACCATGATGGAGGTCAACGCCTTATCCCTATCATTACTACTACTATTGGACTAGTACTATGTAGGTAATTATTGACCGTAGGAAAACGCCGCCATGATTGGAAAACTGATAAGAAAAACCTGGTTCTGGCTCCTGCTGCTCGGGGCCCTGTTGGGGGTCGCGGCACTGGGTGTCACCGTGACCGTGCTGCACAAGACCAGCTCCACCGAATTCTGCGTCTCCTGCCACTCCATGCAGACACCGCTCGCCGAGTATCAGGGCAGTGTCCACTTCCAGAACACCAAGGGGATCCGCGCCGAGTGCGCCGACTGCCACATCCCGGGCGACCCCACCTCCTACCTGTGGACCAAGATCCGCGCCGTGAAGGATATCTATCACGAGGCGATCGGCACCCTGGATACCCCGGAAAAGTATGAAGCCCACAAGCTGCGGATGGCTCAGTCCGTGTGGGACGAGCTGAAAGCCAACGACTCCGCCACCTGCCGCAGCTGCCACAGCTACGAGGCGATGGACATTCTGGCCCAACGCCCCAATGCCCGTGCCGAGCACCCGGTCGCCATCAAGGAAGGCCAGACCTGTATCGACTGCCACCGCGGTGTCGCCCACATCATGCCTGACATGAGCGGCCTGGCTGCCGCCGGTGCCAGCGAGCTGGCGCAGGCTGCGGCCCAGACCCCGGCCAATGTCACCACCCGCTACGCCATCGCCACCACCCCGCTGTTCCTTGATGCCGCTGCCAAGACCGACGAAGGTACCCTGATGCCCTCCACCAAGGTGGAAGTGCTGGCCAACGAAAATGGCCGCGCCAAGGTGCAGATCGAAGGCTGGCAACAGGATGGTGTGAGCGAAGTATTCTACGCCGCACCGGGCAAACGGATCCTTAGCGTACTGGTCGGCGATGCCGCCAAGAAAGCGCTGGTCACCGGCCAGAGCGAAACCGACAGCGCCACCAACCTCACCTGGCATCAGGTCAAGCTGACCGCCTGGGTAGACCAGAGCCAGCTCATCGGCGATCAGGGCAAGCTGTGGCAATACGCCTCCACCCTGATGTCCAATAACTGTACCGGCTGCCACGGCCTCACCGCGCTGGATCACTTCAATGCCAACCAGTGGATCGGCGTCATCAAGGGGATGGAATCTCGTACCTCCCTGACCCCGGAACAGGCTCGCATGTTGACCCAGTATGTCCAGAAACACGCCAGTGACATGAGCGCGGCCCACTAAGGCTGGCACAGAGGAAAACCGTTATGACTTTTTTCAATGACAAGAAGACCAATCTGTCCCGCCGCAACCTGCTCAAGGGGCTCGGCGCCTGCGCAGCCCTGCCCCTGCTCGGCGGCATTTTTCCCAAGAGTGCGCTGGCGCAAGCCATCAGCACCGCATTGAGTCAGTTCCCGACCCTGGTGCCCGCCCAGAAGGGCATTCTGACCGGCGCCCACTGGGGTGCGTTCGAGGCGATCGTCGAGGATGGCCGCATGGTGCGCGTCCAGCCGGTGGCCGATGATCCGGCGCCGAACGATCTCATCGATATGGCGCCATTCCAGGTGCATGCCAAGAACCGCATCAAGTACCCCATGGTGCGCAAGAGCTGGCTGGAGCATGGCCCGGGCGCCAAGCCTGAGCTGCGCGGTGCCGACGAGTGGGTACGAGTGAGCTGGGACAAGGCGATCGAACTGGTGGCCGGCGAGATTCAGCGGGTCCAGACCGACTTCGGCCCGCAGGCGATCCACGCCGGTTCCTACGGCTGGAAGAGCGTCGGCATGTTCCACAACAGCCGTACCCTGCTGCACCGCCTGATGAACCTCTCCGGCGGCTTCACCGGTTATGCCGGTGACTACTCCACCGGCGCGGCTCAGGTGATCATGTCCCACGTGATGGGCTCCATCGAGGTGTACGAGCAGCAGACCGCCTGGCCCAACGTGGTGGAGAACGCCGAACTGGTGGTGCTGTGGGGGGTCAACGCTCAAGTAACTCTGAAGAACAGCTGGAACATGCCGGATCACGAAGGTCAGGCCGGCTTCATGGCGCTGAAAGAGAAAGGCACCCGCGTCATCAGCATCGACCCCATCTACAACGAGACCGCCAAGCTGGTCGGTGCCGAGTGGATTGCGCCGAACGCCTACACCGACGTGGCCATGATGCTGGGTGTGGCCCACACCCTCTACAGCGAGAAGAAGCACGATCAGGCCTTCCTCGATCGCTACACCGTCGGCTTCGACAAGTTCCTGAACTACCTGCTCGGCAAGGATGACGGCCAACCGAAGAGCGCCGAGTGGGCGAGCACCGTCTGCGGCGTCGATGCCAAGGTGATCCGCCAACTGGCTCTCGACATGGCCGCCAAGCGCACCATGATCATGGCCGGTTGGGGCATGCAGCGTCAGCAGCACGGCGAACAGCCCAACTGGATGCTGGTCACTCTGGCCTCCATGCTGGGCCAGATCGGCCTGCCGGGCGGCGGCTACGGCTTCAGCTACCACTACTCCTCCGGTGGCAGCCCCACCGCCAAGGGCGGCATTCTGGCGGGCATCTCCGCCGGCAACGCACCGAAGAACAGCCCGGCCCCGATCCCGGTGGCCCGCATCGCCGACTGTCTCGCCAACCCGGGCAAGACCATCGACTTCAACGGCCGCAAGGTGACCTATCCGGACATCAAGCTGGTCTACGTGGCGGGTGGCAACCCCTTCCACCACCATCAGGACACCAACAACCTGCTGCAGGCGTGGCGCAAGCCGCAGACCGTGATCGTGCACGAGCCTTACTGGACGGCCACCGCCAAACACGCCGACATCGTGCTGCCGGTCACCACCAGCTACGAGCGCAACGATCTGGAGATGGGCGGCGACTACTCCCAGCGCTATGTGTTCCCGATGCACCAGTGCGTACCGCCGCAGTTTGAAGCCCGCAACGACTTCGATATCTTCAGCGCCATCGCCGCCAAGCTGGGCGTGCAGGAGCAGTACACCGAAGGCAAGGACGAGATGCTGTGGCTCAAGCAGATGTACGACGGCATGGCGGCGCAGGCCCGCGGCGCCCGCGTGGCGCTGCCGCCGTTCAACATGTTCTGGGAGTCCAACAACTACATCCGCTTCCCGATCCCCGAGGCAAACCGCCAGTGGATCCGTCACGCCGATTTTCGCGAGAACCCGCTGCTCAACCCGCTCGGCACCCCATCCGGCAAGATCGAGATCTTCTCCAACACGGTGGCGGGGATGGGTTACGCCGACTGCGCCGGCCACCCCAAGTGGTATGAGCCCAAGGAGTGGGTGAAGAGCGAGGTGGCGGCGCGCTATCCGCTGTCGCTCAACACCTCCCACCCGACCCAGCGGCTGCACTCCCAGCTCGACAACACCCCGCTGCGGGACAAGTTCGCCATCGCCGACCGCGAGGCGATCATGATCCATCCGCTGGATGCCAAGGCTCGTGGCATCGCCCAGGGGGATCTGGTGCGCGCCTTCAACGAGCGCGGCCAGATCCTGGTGGGCGCCCTGCTCTCCGAGGATGTGCGCCAAGGGGTGGTGCGGATCTGCGAAGGGGCCTGGTATGACCCGGCCAAGCCGGGCGAAGCGGGCAGCATCTGCAAGAACGGCAACGTCAACTGCCTCACCTTCGACGAAGGCTCGTCCAGTCTGGCGCAGGGCAACTGCGGCCACATGGCCCAGCTGCAGATCGAGAAGTACACTGGCCCGATGCTGGCCAACACCGCCCACGCGGTACCGGCCAACGGCTAAGGCGATTGCCACCCAATAAAAACGGCGCCATCAAGGCGCCGTTTCTTTATCTGTCTGCCAAAGAGCACACATAGTCCGGACAGATTTAAAAATCCCCCTCTTCCATATACTCCTGCGCGCACTCCACCAGCTGTGGCCACAGCTCTTCCGGCACCCAGGCGTCCGGGTCATCTTCGTCACCGTCGTACTGGCTCCAGAAATAGCGGCGCAGGCCGGAGGCAAACTCGTCGCTGATCTCGGCCAGCTCGGAGAGCGGCCCCAACCAGGCGATGCGACGCAGGCCGGAGGCGAGATCGTTGATGGCATCCATCAGGGTGCGATCGTCGAAGCTCTGCTCCACCAGCAGGGTGAAGCGCTCGCGCGCCTGCTCGGTCTGCTCCTCGTCCAGTTCGCCCACATCGGCCAGCAAGTCGACAAAATCTTCCAGCAGGAACGCGATCAGGCCATCCCTGTCTTCAAACCACTGGATCTGGGCGCCCTTGACCCCCAGTACAGAGGCATCGAATGAATCGTCAAGATGGCACAGGGCCCACGGATCGTCGGTCATGGTTCTCTTCCTCAGGCTAAAACAAATGCCATATCTTATGCCTAGCTCTCGACCCTTGCCACCTTGGGCAACGAGAGGGAGGCGGCCAGCCCGCCCAGTTCGGCGCGGCCCATAATAAAGCTGCCGCGATAGGCTTCCGCCAGATCGGAGACGATGTTGAGACCGAGACCGGAACCCGGCACCTTCTCGTCGAGCCGCACCCCGCGCAGCACCGCCTTGGCGATCTGATCCTCGCTCATGCCGGGGCCGTCATCCTCGATACGCAGGGTGATCCAGCCCCCCAGCTCGGCGCTGGAGATACGCAGCTCGCTGGCGGACCATTTGAAGGCGTTCTCCAGCAAATTGCCCACCATCTCGTCGAAGTCCTGCTCCTCCACCCCGACCGCCAGATTGGCGGGCACTTGCAGATCCACCGTCTTGCCCGGATAGAGGCGGGAGAAGGCGCGGCAGATATACTCCACCCGCGCCCGCACCGGGGTCGACACCCCGAGGATCTTGGCGGCGCCGGTCACCCGCGCCTTACCGAGGTGATAGTCGATATGGCGCTGGATCTGGTCGAGCTGCTCGCCGATGGCGGCCTGATCCTCCGGCGGCAACTGGGCAACCTGATTGCGCATGATGCTGAGCGGCGTCTTGAGGGCGTGAGCCAGATTGCCGGTGTGGGCACGGGCACGCTGCAGCAGCTCGCCGTAGTGGTGCAGCAGCCGGTTGATATCCTCAACCAGCGGCTGGATCTCCAGCGGATAGCGCAGCCGGAATCCCTCCTGATGACCCTCGTGAACCCGCCCCAGTTCACGGCGCAGCAGATGCAGCGGCCGCAAACCATAGACGATCTGGAACATGAAGCCGAGCACCAGACCGGCGGCGGCAAAGCCGAGACCGAGGAACAGGCTGATGCGAGTTTTCTTCAGGGTCTGGATCAGGGTGCTGCTGTCCTTGGCCATCACCAGGGTAAAGACCCGATCCGAACCGGGCAACAGCACGGTGCGGGTCATGATCAGCAGCGGCTCCTTGTTGGGGCCCTTGCCAAAAAAGAGGTCAGGATCGCCAAAGGCAGACTTGAGGCCACGGCTCACCAGATGGGTGTCCCACAGGGATCGGGAGCGGCCCACCACATTTTCCCCCAGTTCCAACTGCCAGTAGTAGCCGGAGTAAGGTTGGCTGAAACGGGGATCGGCCATCGGTTCGATCACCACAGGTAGACCACTCTTCTCCACCTCCAGCCGGGAGAGCAGATCATAGAGCTGCAGGCGAAGGCCGTCGGCCTCCGCCTCCTGCCAGTAGTTGCGCATCATGGTCTGCAGGCTGAAGCCGGTGGCGAACAGGAACAGCCCGCACCACACCAGCGCAATGGCAAGCAGCCGCCCCCGCAGGGTTCGGACCAGCCTCATTCGTTGATCCGGTATCCGAGACCACGCACTGTCTCAATCAAGTCGGGATGGGTCTTCTTGCGGATCCGGCCGATGAACACCTCTACTGTGTTGGAGTCACGGTCGAAATCCTGAGCGTAGATGTGATCGATCAGCTCGCTGCGCGACACCACCTTGCCCCGATGCTGCATCAGGTAACCCAGCACCCGGAACTCGTGGGCGGTCAGCTTGATGGGGGTCCCTTCGTACCACACCTGGGAGGCCGCCATATCGAGCCGTACCCCGCCAATCTCCAGAACGGAGCTGGCGTTGCCTGCCGCCCGGCGCACCAGCGCATGCACCCGCGCCACCAGCTCGGCCACCTGGAACGGCTTGGTGAGGTAGTCATCGGCACCGGCATTGAGCCCCTCGATCTTCTCGTGCAGTTGGCCACGGGCGGTCAGTACCAGCACCGGGGTATCGATTCCCTTGCTGCGCCACTCCTTCAACACGCTCAGGCCATCGCGCCCAGGCAGGCCGAGGTCGAGAATGATGGCGTCATAGGGTTCGGTCTCACCGAGGAAACCGGCCTCGTTGCCGTCGTGGCAGAGGTCGGTGACAAAGCCGGAGAGGCGCAGCTGTTCGGCCAGCTGACCAGCCAGAATTTTTTCGTCTTCAACAATCAGAATTCGCATGAACAGGCTTCCACACAGGGGTTATTCATCATCCTCGACCGGGGGCTTTGGTGGTTCGAACAACCGCTCCAGATGGTGGCCCTTGGCCCACACCAGCTCAAGGTTGTCGGCCCGATAGGCTACCTTGATCACGCTGTTTTCCCGATCGATGACTCGCAGTTCATAGAGCCAGATACCATCCTCTTCTCCCAGATCCACCCGCAACACCCGCACCGGCAATCTGGCCGCCACCTCCATCATTTCATGGAAGGGCCGAACCCGTCCCTCATGGACAGCTTGCTGCAGCATGGCTTCATCAGGCGTGACCGCCTGTGCCAGCAACGGCAGCAATAACCCAAGCAGAGGGAGCGCTCTATTCATGGATGATTCATCTCCAAAAACCTAACATAATGGCGTTTATAGTCTGCCAGCCATGAATCCGGAATGAATATGATCCCGCGCAGTTTCCTGCTGATCCTTTGCCTGTTGAGTGCCACAAGCTGGGCGGCCCAGAGCCGTCTCGACATGGCCGGGCTGGTCAAACTCCTGCTGGCGCAAGGGTATCACGACATTCGGGAAGTGGAGCTGGAAGGGGACAAATTCGAGGTCAAAACCCTCAATCGCCAGGATCAGAAGGTGCATCTCATCGTCGATGCCTACACTGGCGAGATCAAACAACAAGAGGCCGATTAGGCCTCTTTTGCATTCCAGCGTCCCCGCATGGGGCGCAGCAGCTTCTCCCGCCTCGGCCAGAGCAGGGCGCAGGCCAGCAGCAGGTAGATGAGGGGCTCCCCCCAACCGCTCTTGAGCGACCACCAGTAGTGCACCGGCACCAGCAGGGCGATGGCATAGACCCAGTTGTGCAGCTTCTGCCATGCAGCGCCCATGCTGCGCTGCAATGCGGGCAGCGAAGTGATGCTGAGGGCGGCCAGCAGCAGCAGGGCCACCATCCCCACCACTATGTAGCTGCGCTTGACCAGCTCGCCGCCAATCAGCCCCCAGTCAAACTGCAGATCCAGCCCCAGCCACGCCATGAAGTGGAGCAGCGCCCAGGCAAAACACCAGAGCCCGAGGGGGCGGCGCAGCTTGATGAGCTGCCCCTGCCGCCAGCGCTTGGCCAGCGGCGAGACCAACAGGGTGAGCAGCAGCAGATTGAGCGCTCCCTTGCCGAGGTAGTGGATGAGCTCGGGCACCGGATCGCCCCCCAGCAGGCCTGCCGGGATGGCAAAAACCAGCCAGAGCAGGAAGCCGAGGGAGCACAGATGCACCAGCGCCCGCAAGCCGCTGATATGGGCCGGTTTCAATCTCAGTACCATTGGCGCAGATCCATCCCCTGATAGAGCGAGGCGACTTCGTCACCATAGCCGTTGAACATCAGGGTCGGCTGACGCTTGGCGCCAAACACTCCTCCCTCGCCGATGAAACGCTCGCTTGCCTGGCTCCAGCGCGGGTGATCCACCTGCGGGTTGACGTTGGCGTAGAAGCCATATTCGTTGGGAGCCAGCAGGTTCCAGGTGGTGGGCGGCATCTCCTCTACCAGCCGGATCGAGACGATGCTCTTGATGCTCTTGAAGCCATACTTCCACGGCACTACCAGCCGGATCGGCGCGCCATTCTGGGCGGGCAGGGTCTTGCCGTAGAGCCCCATCGCAAGGAATGAGAGAGGGTGCATCGCCTCGTCGATACGCAGCCCCTCCACATAGGGATACTCGATGCCGCCCCCCAAACTGGAGGCCTGCCCCGGCAGCTGTTTCGGATCAAACAGGGTTTCGAAGGCGACAAACTTGGCGCGACTGGTGGGCTCGGCACGGCGGATAATCTCCGCCAGCGAGATGCCGTTCCAGGGCAGTACCATGGACCAGGCTTCAACGCAGCGCAGCCGGTAGATCCGCTCCTCCAGCTCGCTTTTGTTGATGAGGTCCCACACATCGAGGGTAAAGGGCTTGGCCACCTCCCCCTCCACCTTGAGGGTCCAGGGTTCGGGCTTGAGGTAATGTGCGTTGCGAGCCGGGTCGGACTTGTCGGTGCCGAGCTCATAGAAGTTGTTGTAACTGGTGGCCTTCTCTTCCGGTGTCAGCACCAGATTGGCCGGGCGCTCCGCAGGCTTGCTGTTGAGCGGTTTGGTAGCTAATTGGGGGGCATCCTCTTTACCGCGCAGCAGGTCGAGCACTCCGGCCTGAGTGGGGAACGCCAGGGTGGCTGCGCCCAGACCCAGCCCCTTGAGAATAAGGCGGCGGTCCTGATAGACGGCTTCCGGGGTAACATCCTGTTCGGTGAGGGGGTGGGCGGTACGACGCTTGATCAACATTAAAAACTCCCGGGGCTGAGTGAGGCAGTATGGATAAGACCCGCCCCGGCAGATTTTTATTTCACACAAATTTACATCATGTGGTGCAGGGGCAGTGCCTTGGCCATGGTGCCGACCAGAAACAGGACTACGAACACCAGCAGGGGAACGATCACATTTGGCGCCATCAGACTCACTCCATGAGCAGGACAGGGCCTCTAACTATGGCCGACTGTCAGGCCGGTCACCAATGAATTTTTTTCGCGAGCGCAAGCGTATTCCTGAGTTGAAAAGGGTGATGAAGATCACACACAATTCGGCCCCCGCTTGCCGCCCCAATTGCCGGGGGTAGGCTGCCCATTTTGCGAAGCCAACTGAAGAGTCGCCCCCATGAGCCCACTGATCGCCATCGCCATCACTACTGGAATTCTCTCCGCCGTCTGGGGCTGGATTGCCGTCGCGTTCGGCCTTATCTCCTGGGTCGGCTTTCTCGGCTGCACCAGCTATTTCGCGTCAAGCGGCGGCTACAAGGCGCTGCTGCAGACCATCTTCTGCAACACCAGCGGCATGCTGTGGGCACTGCTGCTGATCCATGGCGACAGTCTGTGGGGAGCGGGTGTGGCGGGTTACGTGATGACGGGGGTGGTCGCAACCCTGATGTGCGTACAGGCCAAGCAGCAGTGGCTCGGCTACATTCCCGGCACCTTTGCCGGTTGCTGTGCCACCTTCGGGGCGGCTGGCGAGTGGCGGCTGATCCTGCCCTCCCTCATCATTGGCGCCTTGTTCGGTTACCTGATGAAGGCGAGCGGCCTCTGGCTCTCCCATAAAACCCAAAAAGCCGATGCCGCTCCGGCTGTGGTTGATCCCGCCTGATTTATCCCTTCGATTTGAAGTTTGCTGCTTCGATACCGTGCCGATTCAATAACTTGTAAAAATCGGTGCGGTTTCTACCCGCCAGGTTGGCCGCCAGAGTCACGTTGCCCTCGGTAGTGCGCAGCAAACGGATCAGATATTCCTTCTCGAATTCGGCACGAGCCTCATTGAAGGAAGGGATGCCACCACCGCCGCCGCTCAGGGCGGACTCCACCATGGAGACCCCGATCACCGGGCTGCAACAGAGGCTGGCGAGTTGCTCCACCAGATTGCAGAGCTGACGCACGTTACCGGGCCAGGCAGCTGCGGCCAACATCGCCAGCGCCTCCGGCGAGAAGCCCATCGCGGCGCAGTCGCTGTGGCGGCAGCGATAATCATCCAGCGCCTGTCTGGCCAGCAGCGGAATGTCTTCACTGCGGGCACTGAGAGACGGTAAGGTGATATTGGCGACGTTGAGACGATAGAAGAGATCTTCCCGAAAGCGTCCCTCCTCCATCGCCTTGACCAGATCCTGATGGCTGGAGCTGAGCACACGCACCTCCGGCGTGCCCTGGCCATACTCCTCCATCACCTGCAGCAGCTTGGCCTGCAAGGATTCCGACAGGCTGCCAATTTCGTCGAGAAACAGGGTCGCCCCCTTGGCCTGCTCGAACAGCCCGGACTGACCATCTTCACCAAACAGCTGCAAGTCGAGTGACGCCCACGGAATGGCGGCGCAGTTGATGGTATGGAGCGGCTTGTCGCGGCGCTGGCTGGCCTGGTGCAGCGCCTGCGCCATCGCCCCCTTGCCGGAGCCTGACGGCCCCATGATCAGTACTGGCACCTCCATGGTGGCGATGCTGTGAGCCTGGATCAGTAACTGTTCCAACTGGGGATTGCGGGTCAGGATCAGTGACTGCCACTCCTGCTGCTGTTTCGGCCGGGTCAGGCTGAGAGCATGCTCTATGGTGGCCAGCAGCTCATCCTTGTCAATGGGCTTGGTCAAAAAGCTGAAGACGCCGGAGCGGGTCGCCTGAATGGCATCCGGGATGGTGCCGTGGGCGGTCATGATGATCACCGGCAGCCCCAGCCACTGGGCCTGGATCCGCTCGAACAGCGCCAGACCGTCCATGCCCCCCATCCGCAGATCGCTCAGCACCAGATCGGCCCGCTGCTGGCGCAGCAGGTCGAGGGCCCCTTCCGCACTGTCGGCAGTATCCACCTCATAACCCTGACTGCGCAGCCGCATGCTCATCAGCTTGAGCAGACTGACGTCATCATCCACCAGCAAGATCCGGCTCATGGTATTACCTCACGATGCTCGTTGAGCTTGCGCTGGTTGAGCTGGTCATCGATGGCGGTCAGCTGTTCGATCTGGCGACGCAACCGCTGGATCTCCTGACTTTGATCATCGCGTCGGCTGTCGCGAGCCAGCAGCTGTTCGCCGAGGGCGATCCAGCTGCGCAAAAATGCCTGCGCATCGAGACCCAGCTCGGGCAGCATCTGCTTCAGGCGCGCCAGCCCGGCGGTACGATTGGCCACCGATTCGGCCGGGTGGGAATCCACCATCGCCAGACTGACCCGGCTCTCCAGATCATCCGCCCCTTTCAGGCGTTGACGCTCCTGCATCCGCTGCTGGGGGTGACTGGCCAGCAACCAGTCGGAGTATTGCAGACGTACCTGCATCTCCTTGTTGGCAAACTCCATCCGCTTGGCAAAAGCGATATCGGTGGAGTTCTGCTGTTCGTGCTGTGGCAGCAGGGCGCAACCCGCGAGCAACCCCATCATCAGGGCTGGAAATACGCGCTGTATCTTCATAGTTCTCTTTTCAACGTCAACCTGAAGCAGACATCCGCCTGTTCATCTTTCACCAGAACCAACTCACCTCCGAGACTATGGGCAGACTCCCGTGCGATAGAGAGGCCCATACCAGAGCCTTTCAATACACCTTGTCGCACTGTACTGCCTTGTTCGAAGGGTTCAAAAATACGTTGCTGATCGGCAGCGGGGATCTCTGGCCCCTCGTTGGCTACCTCCAGCCAGCTTGTCTGTTCATCCTGCCCTGCCCTGATCCAGATATTGCCCCCGCTGGCGCCGTAACTGACAGCGTTGGAGAAGAGGTTATCGAGGATCAGTCTCAACCGGTAGGGCTCCGCCCACAGGGTAACCGGCCCGATCGGCAAGTGTACACGGATCTGCTTGGACTCCAATGCCAACCGGTACTCGATGGTGAGTTCTGACAGCATGGGCAGCAGGGGGACAGATTCCAGCTCAAATGCCTCCTGCTGGGTGAGTCGATTGAAGTCGAGCAACCGCTCGATCAGGGTTTGCAAACGGCGACTGCTCTCGTCCAGCATCTGGCAGATCTCCAGCTGATCCGGCGTCAACGGCCCGACCAGCTGCTCGCAGAGCAGATCCGACCCCTCCCGCAGCACCGCTAGCGGGGTCTTGAGCTCGTGGGAAACATGACGCAGAAACTGGTACTTTTGCTGCTCCAGCTCCTTGAGCTTGTCGTAAAGCCAGAGGATCCGCTCCCCCAGCAACACCAGCTCGGCGGGGCCATCTACCGGCCTTGGATCCGGCTCGACCCCCGCCCCCAGGCTCAAGATGCGCGACTCAATCTGTCGTACCGGGTGGATGATCAGGTAGGTGAAGATAAAGACCATCAGCAGGCTGAGCGCCGCTACAGCGCCGCTCACCCACCAGAGCTCCCTGGTCAGTCCGGCGATGGTGAGTCGCACCCGATCCATGTGTTCGTCAACCCGGCTGCGCGTGACCATCTCAAGCTGCTTGTTGGCATCGTTAAACAGCTCTAGCTTGTCCCCCGCCACCGCAGCCTGGGCCAGCGCGGCATCCTGCAAGCTGTCGAGCCAAGCCAGCCCCTGATCGAGCCCCCTGTAGAGCTGACCGTCGGAGATAGAGCTGCGATGTTCTGCCAGCAACACCCGATACCCGTCGAGTTGCTGCTGGTAGCTGGTGAGACTGCGGCGATCCCCCAGCACCGCGAAGCGGCGCAAGGTGCGTTCGATATCGATGGCTTGCGCCGTCAGCAGGGTGGCGCGGCGGGTATCCTTGACCGCCCGCTCCATCTCGTCGCTGGTGAGCTGACTGAGGTGGGCAAGGGAGGTGCTGTTGTGCCAGATCATGCCGCCCAGCGGCATCAACACCAGCACAAATCCCATCAATACTACCTGCAGCAGGGAGCGTGGGCGAACCTTGGTCATCATCTCTTCTCTTGCATTCTCACCGGTGCGCCAGCATAGCCGCACCGCCCCAAAAAACAAAACCGGCCAACAGGCCGGTTTGGATTATCTGGATTGTGGTGATTCACGCCAACGCGACAGAGGCCAGACAGATAATCATGATCATCGCCAGCGCACCCGAAGCGGTCAACAGCGCCCATTTCAGCTCCACACTCATGCAAACCTCCTTTCTGCCAATCAGTGCCGGATCACAATAGATAAGACAATGTTAAGCCATAGTTAATCCGATAACCGTGAGCTGCGTATACATTTCAGATGAGCCCAACCCCGGGAAGGTCAGCATGTTCTATCTGTGTAGCATTGGTTCCAATATTGACCCGCATATCCATGTCAGCCGCGCGCTGGCCGAGCTGTTTGAGAACGTCGGTCCCCTTCGGCTGAGTTCGGTGATCCGCACCAAGCCGGTGGGAATGCACTCCAGCCACGACTTTCTCAACTGCCTGCTGGTGGTGGAGAGCCCGCTCGATGCCGCCCGCCTCAAGCAGCACTTTGTCGCCCTCGAGGTGGCTCACGGCCGTGATCGCAGCGATCCGCTCTGCAAGGTGCACGACCGGCCACTCGACATCGATATTCTGGCCAGCAACAGGAGCGGTAACTTTGCCTCGGCAGAGGTCGATTCCTATCTGGCGGAGCTGCTGGCAGAGCTCTACGGCCATGGCGAGGTGCATGACCCCAAGGTGGCGCTGCAAGTTACGCTCCCCGCCCAGTCGGGCAAGCTCAAACCCGGCAAGGGCTTGCTGACCCGGCAGGTCGGGCTGGGGCCGCTGGTGCTCGGCAACCCCTCAGAGGTTGGCCAGAGCACGCCCGCCATCTACCTTGATGCTGGCACCCGTCATATAACTGTTCCCCACCAGTAGCTGCACCGCCTGCCAGATGGGCTCAAGTCCACCCTCCCGCGCCAGCGGCGTTTTCGCCAACACCTGCTGGCGCCAGCTCTCGTCATGTTCATCGAGAAACAGGATCGGCCCTGGCTCTATGGTGTTGACCCGAACCGTGGGCGCCAGCTCGCGGGCAAAGCTCATGGCCAGCGAATGGGCTCCCGCCTTGGTGGCCACATAGCTGGCAAAACGGGGGGCCGGGGCATGGATATAGATATCGGTGATGTGAATGATGCTGGCGTTGGGGTTGCTGGCAAGCTGAGGGGCCAGCGCCCGGTTAAGCTGGAAGGGGGCCGCCATGTGTACCCGGTAGAACTGCTCGAACTGGGCCAGTTGCGCCGCCGGATCAGTTGCCTGAGGTTCGAAAGCAGAGGCGTTGTGGATCACCAGCGCCAGATCCTGATGGGCAGCCAGCACACCGATCAGCTTGCCAACGTCCTCTTCCCGGCCAAAATCCGCCTGCACCAGTTCGACCCCCAATGCAGCCAGCGTGGCCAGCTCCGGCCGCTCGCTGCGATAGCTGCCCGTCACCTGCCAACCCGCTGCCACCAGCTGTTCACAGAGATAAAATCCGAGTCGACGGCCACAGCCCGTTACCAATGCACGCATATGATCTCCTTTCCCTTTCATGGTCTTGCATGAACGAAGCCCGCCTGCCAGCGGATCACCGCCGATGGCCGGTGCCTATCAATCTCTGCGGCACAAGCCATTGGTCGCGGGCCACCCACCCGCGTCATAGTGGCGGCATCCCCCTCTTGCGGAGTCACCACCATGCTGAAAGTACACCACCACATGGGTCGCCTGACCCACTCCCTCACTGCCGGACTCGGCCTGGCCGAGGCGCTGGATCGCCTGCATCAATCGGGTCTTGGCGGCCTGCCGGTGCTGGATGAGCAAAAACGGCTTATCGGCTTTCTTTCCGAACAAGACTGCATTCCCAGCCTGCTCACCGGCAGCTACCACTGCGATACCCGCACCAGGGTGGAGGATCTGATGAACCGCTCGCCCCTCTCGGTCGGGCCGGATGAGAGCATTCTGGATCTGGCTCGCCAGATGGCCGATGCCAAGCCCAAGATCTACCCGGTGCTGCAACAGGGCAAGGTGATCGGCATCATCAGCCGCCGTCAGGTGATGCAGGCCCTCAACCAGCAGATGAAGGTGTGCCAGCAGACCTAGATCTGGTAACGCCCCTTGTCACCGATATCGAAGTGCAGGGGCATCCGCCACTTGGCCAGCGCCAGCAAGGTCAACAGGGCCCCGCATACCAGCGCCACCAGTGCGGCGGCCCACTCCACCCGCAACCACTCCAGCAGCCATAACGCCGGCAGCAAAATGGGCACCAGTTTGATGCCGGGAATCGAGAAGCAAAACTGCTCCTTGAACGCCAGCCCGGAGAGGGTCGCCAAGGCCGCTCCCAGCACCAGCGCATCCGGCGCCCCCACCGCAGCCAGGGCCAACGCGCACCAACCAAACCCCTGCAGAATCAGGCGAATCCGCTTGTCGTAGATATGCAGCGAGAAGCCGCATATTGCGCTTGCCACTGCCAGCGACACCAACCATTGTGCCGACGGGAGCAGTGCCATCCCGCTCAGCAGCGCCGCACCGCGGCAAAGCAGCAACAGGGCAGCCGCACTCAAGCCAAGGCGGTAGAGCGAGACGGTCAACTTGTCGATCCCGTCCAGCGGGCTCTCGATTTCAGGACTTGCCATAAACAGTCGCTTCTAACGGATCAGGTGCCATCCAATATACTGGAATCAGGTCTTGGAATATCTTCAAACGGGCTCAGGAGACGTAGTTTGCGTGTGATCCCCCTGTTTTGGTTGCTGTTTCCACTCGGATTGCCCGCCAAGGAGCTGGTGATCTGCGGCACCATGGAGCCCCCGCTCAAGTATCTCGATGCCGATCAGAAACCCCGCGGACTCGATATAGACATAGTCACCACCATCTTCGACAAGCTGGAGACGCCCTTTCGGATCGAGCTGGCCGACTCCGGTGCCCGCCTCACCCGCAATGCCGAAACCGGCGCCTGCGACCTGGTGATGACCCACTCCTACAAGGCAGAGCGGGAGAGTTATCTCATCTATCCCCAACAGGCCCATCTTCGCCACAGCTGGCACTTCTTCGTGCGCAAGGCGGACCTGATGAAGATCCGCTACGAAACGCTGGCCGATCTCAAACCCTGGCGCATCGGCGTGACCAAGGATTTCTCCTATACCCCTGAACTGGCAGCAGCCATGACCGACCCGGCCTATCAGTTTCAGGAGATCACCATGAACCAGCTGCAACTGCGCAAACTGCTGGCCGGACGGATCGATACCGTGCCCATGCCGCTGGTCACCGCCTTCACCCAGATCAAGGAAGAGGGGCTGACGGGAAAGATCGATTACCTGCCCAAACCGCTCAAGAGCAGCCCCTACTTCAACACCTGGGCCCGCGCACGGGCGGATGCACAGACCCCAGCCCTGATGGCGGCCTACGATGCCGAACTGCTGCGCATGAAACGCAACGGCAGCCTCAAGGCCCTCTACGACAAGTACGCCATCCCCTATATCGAACCCTGACCAAGGGGTCAGGGTTTCACATCCCGCAGGATAGGGTTTTGCAGCGAAATCAGGGTTTCAGTGGACTGGATCTCGTCGATGGTCTGGATCTTGTTGATCAGCACTATCTGCAGCTCGTCGATGGAGCGGGTCATCACCTTCATGAAGATGCTGTAGTGGCCGGTGGTGTAGTAGGCCTCCACCACTTCGTCCAGCGCCTGCAGCTTGGCCAGCGCCGAGGGGTAATCCTTGGCACTCTTCAGATTGATCCCGATAAAGCAGCAGACGTCGTAACCCAGCTTCTTGGGGTTAACCTGCACCCGTGTCCCCTCGATGATCCCCGCCTGTTTCATCTTCTCCACCCGCACATGGATGGTGCCCGGGCTGACCGCCAGTTGTTTCGCAAGTTCGGCGTAAGGGATCCGCGCATTCTCCATCAGAGCGGTGAGGATGGCCTGATCGAGATTATCGATCCGGTAATTTTCCGGCATTTTTTTGCACTCCAGTTGACGATACCTCATTAAACAACAGCTTATTTTGAAGAAAAAAACACACAAAGCCTATTTCTATTATCGAATATTGAATTTGGTTGGCATTCCGTTGAAGAATCACCACATCCAACGGGGTTTGAAACAGGAATTCAGCATGAAACAGCACTACATTCGCAGCCAACAGCAGATCAGCTTCGTCAAAGAGATGTTCTCCCGCCAACTCGCCCAGCAACTGGGTCTGATGGAGGTGCAAGCCCCCATTCTGAGCCGGGTCGGTGATGGCACTCAGGACAACCTCTCTGGCCATGAGAATGCAGTGCAGGTCAAAGTAAAAACTCTGCCGGATCACAGCTACGAAGTGGTCCATTCACTGGCCAAATGGAAGCGCCAGACCCTGGGTCGCTTCGGCTTCGGTCCGGGCGAAGGGATCTACACCCACATGAAGGCACTGCGTCCGGATGAAGACAAGCTCACCCCCATCCACTCCGTCTACGTGGATCAGTGGGACTGGGAGAAGGTGATGCCGAGCGAGCGCCGCGATCTGGCCTATCTGCAGGAAACCGTGCGCGGCATCTGGGCCGCCATCAAGGCCACCGAGCGCGCAGTCTGCGCCGAGCATGAGCTGACCCCCTTCCTGCCGGCCGAGATCCAGTTCCTGCACAGCGAAGAGCTGCTGGCCCGCTACCCGGATCTCGATGCCAAGGGGCGCGAGCGGGCCATCGCCAAGGAGCTGGGTGCCGTGTTCCTTATCGGTATCGGCGGTGCCCTCTCCCACGGTGAGCGCCACGATGTGCGCGCCCCGGACTACGACGACTGGAGCAGCCACAGCGAGCTGGGTCTGGCAGGTCTGAACGGCGACATTCTGGTGTGGAACCCGGTGCTGCAAGACAGCTTCGAGATCTCCTCCATGGGGATCCGGGTCGATGCCGAGGCGCTGCGTCGCCAGCTGGCCATCACCGGCGACGAGGATCGTCTGCAGTACGACTGGCATCAGGATTTGCTGGCCGCACGGATGCCGCAAACCATCGGTGGCGGCATCGGCCAATCCCGTCTGGCCATGCTGCTGCTGCAAAAAGAGCACATCGGTCAGGTTCAGGTCGGCGTCTGGCCGGCCGAGATGAAAGCCGCCGTGCAAGGCATGCTGTAACGAATGAAGGCCATGCCGGCGCCATCACAGTCGGCATGGCAACAGGCAGGTGGCCGTCGGGGTTGAGCGAGCGCATCCCCGGCAGGCTGTAAGAAGCGAGGCCAGCAGTGGCCGCGCTTCGCAATCGGGGGCTTGCCCCTGCGACCCGCTCAACCCACGTCAGGTCGCTTCACTACATTCCTCCCGGCAATCTTCGGATTGCCGTTTTTTTTACGCCGAAAACCGGAACTCGAACCCGGCTCCGATCTGGCGCTGGTGCGGTAACTCCGCCTTTCTGCTGCCGGTACAGTGACAGGCAAACAACTGATCCACCGCCTCTTCCTGCAGATAGGCACCGAGTGCTACCGCCCGCTCTGGGCCGGAAAACTTCAGGTGCAGGCCGCCGATGACGGCGTGAATCCGCTCATCGCCACACACCTCCTTGGCCCGCTCGATGATGTTTTCGACCCCGGCGTGGCCGCAGCCGATAAAGACGATAAGGCCCTTGGAGCTCTTAAAAGCCAGTGCCGAGTCGTCGCTGATGAGGTCTTTCTCCACCCGCCCACCCCGCACTATGTAGCCGAGCAGCGAAGGCGCAGCCCGGTCGCGCCGCACAATGCTGCCGAGGAACACCAGACGATCCGAGAGCCAAACCGGCTCGGCTGAGCAGTGGGGAAGCAAGCCTCTGGCCGGCAGCGACTCCCGAGCCAGCGCCCCCGACAGGCGATAGAGGTTGCGTCGCCAGAAGGGCAGCGACAGGAAGTAGCCCCGCTCGCAAAACACGTCCGGACAGGCGATGAGCGGGATGGGTCTTGGATAGACGGGCAGCGAGCCGACCCCGCCCACATGGTCATAATGACCGTGGGAGAGCACCACATGGGTGAGCGAGGCGAGATCGATCCCCATCACGGCGGCGTTGTGGCACAGCGCCCGGCCACGGCCGCTATTAAACAGCACCCTGAGGCCGTCACACTCCAGCAGCAGCGCCAACCCTCGCTCGGGCAGACAGCCTGGCAGATGAACGTCGTCATCCACCAGCACGGAAAACTTCAGCATCTCGCTTCCCCTGAAAACAAAACGCAGGCACAAGGCCTGCGTTTTTCATCGGCAATCCCATTACTGGGTCATGGTGAGGCCGTTGCTGTCGGCTCCCAGCAGCAGTTTCTTGCCGGGAACGATGCGACCGGAGAGCAGCGCCTGCGCCAGCGGGTTCTCCACCTTCTGCTGGATCGCCCGCTTGAGGGGTCGTGCCCCGTAGACGGGGTCGAACCCGGCGTGAACCAGCTTGTTGAGCAGCGCTTCGCTCACCTCCACCTCGTAACCCTGAGCCTCCAGACGGCACATCAGGCTCTTGAGCTGGATCCGGGCGATGGACTTGATGTGCTCCTCGCCGAGCGGATGGAACACCACCGTCTCGTCGATCCGGTTGATAAACTCCGGCCGGAAACTGCGGGTCAGCACATCCATCAGCATGGCCTTCATCTCGTCGTAATCCTTCTCGGAGTGGTGCTCCTGAATCAGATCCGAACCAAGGTTGGAGGTCATAATGACCACGGTGTTGCGGAAATCGACGGTACGGCCCTGACCATCGGTCAGGCGGCCATCATCCAGCACCTGCAGCAGGATGTTGAACACATCCGGGTGCGCCTTCTCCACCTCGTCCAGCAGGATCACCGAGTAGGGACGACGGCGTACCGCCTCGGTCAGATAACCGCCCTCTTCATAACCCACGTATCCGGGAGGCGCCCCCACCAGACGGGCCACGCTGTGTTTCTCCATGAACTCGGACATATCGATCCGCACCATGGCATCCTGGGTATCGAACAGGAACTCGGCCAGCGCCTTGCACAGCTCGGTCTTGCCCACCCCGGTGGGCCCCAGGAACAGGAAGGAGCCGATGGGGCGATTCGGATCGGAGAGACCGGCACGGGAGCGACGAATGGCATTGGAGACCGCATCGACCGCCTCCTCCTGACCAATCACCCGGCTGTGCAGCTGATCTTCCATCCGCAGCAGCTTGTCGCGTTCACCTTCCAGCATGCGGGCGACCGGAATCCCGGTCCAGCGGGCCAAGACGTCAGCAATCTCCACGTCGGTGACCCGGTTGCGCAGCAGACTGGTCTCCTGCATCTCGGCTTGCGTGGCGAGATCCAGCTGTTTCTCCAGCTCGGGAATGCGTCCGTACTGCAGCTCGGACATCCGGCCCAGGTCGCCTGCCCGGCGCGCCACGTCGAGATCCTGACGGGCCTGCTCCAGCGCTGCCTTGATGTGCTGGGTGCCGGCAAGGGCGGCCTTTTCGGCCTTCCACACTTCGTCCAGCTCGTTGTATTCCCGATCTTTTTCGCCAATCTCCTGATTGATTAGCTCCAGACGCTTGCGGCTGGCGTCATCGTCCTCTTTCATCAGCGCCTGCTGCTCCAGCTTGAGCTGGATGATGCGCCGCTCGAGACGATCGAGCGCCTCGGGCTTGGAGTCGATCTGCAGCCGGATGCTGGCCGCCGCCTCGTCGATAAGGTCGATGGCCTTGTCCGGCAGCTGGCGATCTGCGATATAGCGGTGGGACAGCTGGGCCGCAGCCACGATGGCGGGATCGGTGATCTGCACATGGTGGTGCAGCTCGTAACGCTCTTTCAGGCCGCGCAGGATGGCGATGGTATCTTCGACTGTCGGCTCTTCCACCAGCACCTTCTGGAAACGGCGCTCCAGCGCGGCATCCTTCTCGATGAACTGGCGATACTCGTCCAGGGTGGTGGCACCGACGCAGTGCAGCTCGCCACGGGCCAGCGCAGGTTTCAGCATGTTGCCCGCGTCCATGGCCCCTTCGCCCTTGCCGGCGCCGACCATGGTGTGCAGCTCGTCGATAAAGAGGATGACGTTGCCCTCCTCCTTGGCGAGATCGGTCAGTACGGCCTTGAGCCGCTCTTCAAACTCGCCGCGATACTTGGCCCCGGCCACCAGCGCCCCCATGTCCAGCGACAGCACCCGCTTGTTCTTGAGCCCTTCCGGCACTTCGCCGTTGATGATGCGCTGGGCCAGCCCCTCGACGATGGCGGTTTTACCGACACCGGGAGCACCGATCAACACGGGGTTGTTCTTGGTGCGGCGTTGCAGCACCTGAATGGTACGGCGGATCTCGTCATCACGGCCGATCACCGGGTCGAGCTTGCCGATTTCGGCCCGCTCGGTCAGATCGATGGTGTACTTCTCCAGCGCCTGACGGTTCTCCTCGGCGTTGGCATCTTCCACCTTCTTGCCGCCACGCACCTTGTCGATGGCCGCTTCGAGTTTCTCTTTGGTCAGCCCCTGAGCACGCAGCAGCTCGCCCAGCGTGCCCTTCTCGTCGAGGGCCGCCAGCACGAACAGTTCGGAGGAGATGAACTGATCCTTGCGCTGCTGGGCCAGTTTGTCGCAGACGTTGAGCAGGCGGCCGAGGCCGTTGGAGAGCTGCACATCCCCTTCCACACCACTGACACGCGGCAGGCGATCCAGCTCCTCGCCAAGGCGGGAGCGCAGGGCATTGATATCCATCCCGGTCAAGGTGAGCAACGGACGGATGGAGCCGCCATCCTGATTGACCAGTGCGGTCATCAGGTGAACGGGTTCGATGAATTGGTGGTCACGACCCAGCGCAAGAGACTGGGCATCGGAAATAGCAATCTGGAATTTGCTGGTAAGGCGATCGAGGCGCATTGCACTCCCCCTTCAAACAGGCAGACGCCGCTTGCGCGGCAAACAACATAACTTTCTGAGATGAAAGATGAGGCCCGTACGGGCTATTTCAAGGGCATGGGCTGGTTATTTTTTCTGCAAAGCGGGGAGAGGGCAGGAGCCCCGCCTCTCTCATACGGCTCTGGTCTTGAGAGAGACGGGGTATTACTTGGCGGGTGATTGCTTAGCGGGCCAACCAGATGAGGGAGGCCATCCGGCCGGTCTGGCCGTCGCGACGATAGGAGTAGAACTGCTCGCTATCGCTGAAGGTGCAGTATTCGCCGCCATAGACGGCGGTAACGCCGGCACGGGCGAGGCGCAGCCGGGCCAGCTGGTAGATATCCGCCAACCATTTGCCGTCGTTGGCGGAAGGCACGAAAGCCGCGACCGCTTCAGCCTGCTCCGCCATAAAGGCTTCGCGCACCTCGCCACCCACTTCAAATGCAGTGGGGCCGATGGCCGGGCCCAACCAGGCCAGGATCTCGCCCGGCTCGCAGCCCATGGCGGCGATGCTCGCCTCCAGCACGCCCTCTTTCAGTCCACGCCAGCCTGCGTGGGCCGCTGCGACCACGGTACCTGCCCGATCGCAGAACAGCACCGGCAGACAGTCAGCAGTCATCACGATGCAGGCCAGCTCCGCCTCATGGGCGCAGGCGGCATCCGCATCCGGCGCCAGCTCATAATGGCTGCTGACCGGATGAACCACGGTGCCGTGCACCTGATTGAGCCAGTTGAGGGGCCCCGGGATGGCGGCCGCCTGCTGCAAGCGAGCACGATTGGCCTCGACTCGCACCGGTTCATCCCCCACGTGGGCACCCAGATTGAGGCCGGCAAAGACCCCTTCACTGACGCCGCCATCCCGGGTGGTCGACAACGCCCTGACACACGCCGGGGCTGGCCAGTCGGGTTCGATCCATTTCATCTGTGACTCCTTCAATTCACCGATATAAAAACGGGGCTCCTGCAAGGGAACCCCGTTTGGCATCTGTTCGGGCCGGATGACGCCAGAAACCGACGCAGCAGGCCCTATCGCATCAGTTCCAGACTAAATCATCCGGATTGGCGAGAGTATCCGCGCGCAGCACTTCCATCAGCTCCACCATGTCTTGCGGTGTAGCTGAATGCCACTGCATCACTTCACCCGTGATGGGGTGAGCCAGTTGCAGCATGGTGGCATGCAGCGCCTGACGGTTGAAGTTGCGCAGTGCCTGGGTCAGCTCGGGGGTCGCGTTGCGCAGCGGGCGCAGACGACCACCATAAGCTGGATCACCCACCAGCGGATGTTTGATATGCGCCATGTGGACACGGATCTGGTGGGTACGGCCGGTCTCCAGACGCAGACGCAGACGGGTGTGGCCACGGAACTTCTCGTGAACCCGGTAGTGAGTTACGGAAGGACGACCATTGGGCACCACGGCCATATGGGTACGCTGGGTCGGGTGACGGCCGATGGGCGCATCAACAGTGCCACCTGCGGTCATGTGACCGATGGCGATCGCTTCGTACTCACGGGTGATCTGGCGCGCCTGCAACGCTTCCACCAGATGGGTCTGGGCGGGTACGGTTTTGGCAACCACCATCAAACCTGTGGTGTCTTTATCCAGACGGTGCACGATACCGGCGCGGGGTACCTCGGCAATGCCGGGGTAGCGGTGCAGCAGGGCGTTGAGGATGGTGCCATCCGGCGTACCTGCACCCGGGTGAACCACCAGTCCGGCCGGTTTGTCGATCACCAGAATGTGTTCATCTTCATAAACGATGTTGAGCTCGATATCCTGGGCATCCCAACGAGTATCATCTTCCAGCTCGACATTCACATGCACCTGCTGCCCGGCCAGAATCTTCTCGCGCGGGGTGTTGGCAACCTGACCGTCCAGGGTCACTCTGTCCTGTAAAATCCACTCCTTGATGCGGGTGCGGGAGTAGTCTGGAAACAATTCGGCCAGGGCCTGGTCGAGTCGCTGCCCGAATTGGTGATCCTGGAATTCGCCTGTCAGTTCAATATGCTGGCTCATGTATGGTCTCTTGAGCGGGGGGTATCAATTCGAAATAATCCGGGTATTCTAGCTTTTCTTTTAGCCAAGCATAACGGATACTTTGCCAATTTCGTGGAAATGGACCGGATGTTGTTGATGGGAAAGAAGTCTCACCTGCTGATGTCGCTCGCCTTGGTCGCTACCTTGATCACAGGCTGTTCCAGCACCAAACCCAAGGTACCCGACGAACCGCCGGAGACCCTGTACCAGAAAGCACGCCTCAAACTGGACGTTGGCAATTACGTGCAAGCCACTGAATTGCTGGAGGCTTTGGACTCTCGCTACCCGTTCGGCGCCTACTCCAACCAGGTGCAGCTTGACCTCATCTATGCCTACTACAAGCAGGATGATACCGCTCAGGCGATCGCCAATATCGACCGTTTTATCCGCCTCAATCCGGCGCATAAAAATATCGATTACGTCTTCTATATGCGCGGCCTGACCAACATGGCGGCGGATTACAACTTCTTCCAGAGCCTGTTCGGTATCGATCGGGACGACAAAGACCCGGCTTATGCCCGTCAGGCATTCCAGGACTTCAAGACCCTGTTGCAGAACTACCCCAACAGTGTCTATGCCGCCGATGCCCGCGCCCGCATGATTGGCCTGAAGAATCGTCTGGCCCGATATGACCTGAGCGTGGCCGAGTATTACGTGAAGCGTGATGCACTGGTCGCGGCCGCCAACCGGGCCAAGCTGATTGTCGAGACCTACCCCGACACAGCCGAAACCGAGAAAGCGCTGGAGATCATGGTCGAGTCTTACGACGCCCTGAAAATGCCGCAGCTGGCCAAGCACGCCCGCGAAGTGCTGGCCAAGAACTACCCGGAGAACCGCCTCGGCCGTGGCTGAGTGATACGGAACAACCGGTAATAAAAAAACCGATGCCAAGGCATCGGTTTTTTTATCTTTGCAATCCACCAATCCGGCTGGGTGAAGTTCCTGCAACCCATAGCGGTCGCGGCCCCTCACACCCCATCTATCCCATTCATTAGCCACCTGCGAGATGGCCGCATCGTGAAGTTCGCTTATCACCAAGGGTTGCAAACCCGCTGTCAGCCCGACGCCAGGCCGGGAAGAGCGGAACCGTCACCACACGGCCATATTGCCTCATACAGTGCCCCTGAATGGGAATAGATGGCTTAATGGCACTGTAATCCTGCCACCAGAGTCAGTAGTTGCCCCTTGTCCGAGCGCAGAGCGGTCTGGGCCAGCAACTGATAGGGAATCCCCTCCAGCAGCTTGACCCTCTCCCCGGCCGTACCATTGACCAACACGGCATCAAACCGGGCATCACGACAGGCAACCACATCCCTCACTTTCTCCCTGTCCAGATTCATTACCTGCATCTGCTCATAGGCAGAGAGCAGACCAAGCTCCGTCTCCCCCAATTGCCAGCCGGCGATGCGATCCCGCTTCTCGAGCGGTATTCCCTCAAGCAACCGGGCCATCTTTCCCGATACTCCCTTGGCGGCATCGATCAAGGGGTAAACCAGTGTAAAGGTGAGCAGAAACATGATGGCCACCGAGCTGGCAACATGAGTAGCGCCATGCACCTCCTTGCGCCGCAACAACAGCGCCAGCGCAATCACGAAGAGCATACTGGCGGGGATATAACGCCACCCCAGCTTGCTGGCGACCTGTAGCACGTCTGCCGGAACATGACTGGCCACCGGTAGTGAAGGGCCCAGCAGAGGTAGCCCTATGACCACGACACAGAACAGCAGCATGAAACAGAGCCATCCCCGACCATAGCGAGCCGTCCATCCCGGCCAGTTCAGGCTGACCTGACCCAGCATGATGGCAAATACCGGCAACAACGGAAAAAGATAGAGGGTGCGCTTGGTGGATGAGAGGGTTAACAGCAAAAGGGTGCCCACTGCCCAGCACAACAGAAATAACCTCTCACGACTCCAGCGTCGCTGTTTGATGGTTTGCCAACCCCAATAGAAAATGAATGGCAACCAGGGGATGGTATATTCAGCCATCCCCAATAAATAATAAAGATATGCCCCTTTCTTGATATGGCCGAGTTCGGTCGAGGTGCCTGTCAGGCGGCCTACCTGATTCTGCCAGAACCACTCATTCCATAAAGCATCGCCATCGACATGATTAATTAATTCACGAATCCACGCTGCCACTGGCAATATAAAACAGAGCAGCATCAGCAGATGCTGCCAGATAAATCCTGGCAGTTTTTTGTCGATGGCGGCACATCTTGCAGCGAAGAAGAATAGCGGGAACCAGCCAAAAAAAACTGTCAGTGGCCCAATAGGACCTTTTGCCATAAAACAGCCCGCCAACCCTATTCCGGCCAGTATCGCCATCCACCGACTGCTTACAAGGTAATATTCTGAAAATGCCCAAAGGGTAAATATGACAAAGAAGGCAAGCGCACTGTCCGTTCTAATCCAGTGCGTGTTGATGATAAATCCTTCCATGGTGCCCAGTGCGATCACCGACCAGATCGCGGCCGATCTATTGCCAAGCAGGCGATAGGCCAGCAGGCCGGTAAAGAGCAGCATACCCGCCGCCCAGACCACGCCCGCCAACCGCAGGCTATTGGTCACCCCCAGCCAGGATTCAAACCCATCAAGAAACGGCAGAGCGGCCATATAGAAGAGCGGCGGCTTCTCGATAAAGCTGTGCCCGCCAAGGGTCGGTACCACCCAATCGCCATTGCGGTACATCTCGAGTGCAATGGCTGCCTCACGCGGCTCGTCAGGGGTCCAGAGCTGATGGTCAAACTGGCCAAACAGCAGCACCAGCGTAACCAGCAGCAACATCCAGCAGAGCGTGCGCTCCGAAATATCAGCACTCTGCATGGCTCATACCTTCTGTAATGGTCTCCCCACGCCCGATGGCATAGTAGGAAAAGCCCAGCCCCTTCATCTTGAGCGGATCGTAGAGATTGCGACCATCGACGATGAGGGGGTGCGCCAGCATCTTCCTGATCTGGGCAAAATCGGGCGCCTTGAACTCGTTCCACTCGGTACAGATGACCAACGCATCCGCCCCCGCCAGCGCTGCCTCCCTGGTCCCCATCAGCGACAGCTCGGGCTGGCAACCATAGATACGCTGTGCCTCCTTCATCGCCACCGGATCGAAGGCCTGCACCCGGGCCCCCTCCTGCCAGAGCGCCTCCATCAACACCCGGCTCGGCGCTTCGCGCATGTCATCCGTATTGGGCTTGAAGGCGAGTCCCCAGATGGCGATGGTCTTGCCCGCCAGCGACTCGCCTCGCTCGTGAAAGTGGCAGGCCAGGGTGTCGAAGAGCTTGAACTTCTGCCGCTCGTTGACCCGCTCCACCGCACGAATAAGCGGCGTGTCGTAGTCGAGGGCCGCTGCAGTCGCCAGAAATGCCCTCACATCCTTGGGGAAACAGGATCCGCCATAACCACAACCGGGATAGATAAACTGGTAGCCGATGCGCTGGTCGGCACCAATCCCCTGCCGCACCAGCTCGATATCGGCACCGACCCGCTCGGCCAGCCCGGCCATCTCGTTGATAAAGCTGATCTTGGTGGCCAGCATGCAGTTGGCGGCGTACTTGGTCAGCTCGGCACTGCGAACATCCATAAACAGAATGCGGTCGTGATTGCGATTAAATGGCTCATACAACTCGCGCATCACGGCTCTGGAACGCTCCTTGCCGGTGCCGATAACAATGCGATCCGGGCGCTGGCAATCCCTGACGGCCGCCCCCTCTTTCAGAAATTCCGGATTGGAGACCACATCGAATTCAAACTGCTTGCCAAGTTCGGCCTGCTGCTCCCTGACCCAGTAAAACACCTTGTCTGCCGTACCAACCGGCACGGTGGATTTGTTGACGATGATCACCTCATCTGCGCGATGCTGGGCAATCGATCTCGCCACCGCCCTGACGGCGCTCAGATCGGCCGAACCATCCTCATCAGGGGGCGTACCGACGGCGATAAATTGCACGTCACCATGGGTAACCGCCATGGGAATATCCGTGCTGAATGTCAGCGAGCCATTTTGCAATGTCTGGTGTAATAACACATCCAGTCCCGGCTCATATATTGGTAATTCGCCATGGGATAATCTATTTATTTTATCTGCATCGAGATCGATACAAACAACCTGGTGCCCTACATCTGCCAATACAATTGCCTGTACCAGTCCGACATAGCCACTGCCAAACACTGTGATATTCATAACGATTTTTCCATAATGCGTAATGATGGAAACTTTACATCCTTTACTCAATTGCACTACGGGCAATTTGTAACAAGCAATGTCAATTCTGAATGACACCCAACCTGTTGAGCAATAGCAGATGATTTAGGTGGCGACAGTCAAAAAAGTGGCTAAACACCAACCTAAAATAAAGCCAAGCGATTTTTTGTTACGAGATATTTCCATATTAAGCCACGCCATCAAAACGGCAGTAATTGTTACCAAGTGTTGCTGTGCGCTTGAATAAAAACTCGTTATTCAGCTACTTTCAAAATATATCGAGCAATCTCGACACTTTCCCCAAGCATATTTCCAGTGAAAATCAGCAATGCAGATTTTCATCGTCATTTTATTTTTTGCGACATTAAGACCGGAGTCGTATGAAAGACTTTCTGCCATTCTCAAAGCCTGCCATGGGCGAGGCCGAGATCCGTGCCGTCAGCGAGGTGTTGCAATCGGGATGGATCACCACGGGCCCGAAAAATCATGAGCTGGAGCAGCGTTTCTGCGAGACCTTTGGCTGCCAGCATGCGGTCGCGCTTTGCTCCGCGACCGCGGGCATGCATGTCACCCTGATGGCGCTGGGGATTGGCCCGGGTGACCAGGTGATCACGCCCTCCCAGACCTGGGTCTCCACCATCAACATCATCACCCTGCTGGGGGCCACCCCGGTCTTTGTCGATGTGGACAGGGATACTCTGATGGTCAGCGCCGACCAGATAGCGCCGCTCATCACCCCCAACACCCGGGCCATCATCCCGGTCCACTACGCAGGGGCACCGGTCGACCTCGACCCCATCCTCGCCCTGGGTCGCCAGCACGATATTCCAGTCATCGAAGATGCCGCCCATGCAGTCGGCACCCGCTATCGCGCGCGCTGGGTCGGGGAAACCGGCACCGCCATCTTCTCTTTCCACGCCATCAAAAATCTTACCTGTGCCGAGGGAGGAATGCTGGTGACCGATGACCAGGCGCTGGCCGACAAGGCTCGCATGCTGAAATTTCACGGCCTGGGAGTCGATGCCTTCGACCGCATGACGCAGGGACGCAAGCCGCAGGCGGAGGTGATCATGCCGGGCTTCAAATACAACCTGGCCGACATCAACGCCGCCATCGCCCTGGTGCAGCTGGCCCGCCTGCCCGAGCTCAATGCCAAGCGGGTCGAACTGGTGTCTCGCTACCATGAACGTCTGGCCAACCTGCCGCTGGCACCGCTGGCCATCCCCACCTACCCCCATCTGCATGCCTGGCACCTCTTCATGGTGCGGGTCGACCCCGAGCAGTGCGGCCTCGATCGCGATCAGCTGATGCAGGCGCTGCAGGAGCGAGGCATCGGCAGTGGCCTGCATTTTCGCGCCGCCCACACCCAGAAGTACTACCGGGAGCGCTATCCGGATCTTTCGCTACCCAACACAGAGTGGAACTCGTCACGGCTCTGCACCCTGCCCCTCTTCCCCGACATGACGCTCTCCGACGTGGATCGGGTTGTGGCAGCCCTGACCGACATACTGGAGTAACAATACGTGAACCATAACGACATCAAACGGGTCTCAGTCATCATCCCCGTCTACAACGAGGAGGCGAGCCTGCCGGAACTGCTGCAACGGGTGACCGACACCTGCGAGCAGCTGAGCCAGGATTACGAAGTGATCCTGATCGACGACGGCAGCAACGACCGATCCGCCACCATCATCAGCGAAGCCGCCAATCGCGAAGGGAGCAAGCTGGTCGCCGTGCTGCTCAACCGCAACTATGGCCAGCATGCCGCCATCATGGCCGGCTTCGAGACGACAACAGGGGATCTGGTGATCACCCTGGATGCCGATCTGCAGAACCCGCCGGAAGAGATCCCGCGGCTGGTCGCCACCGCCATGGAAGGGTATGACGTGGTCGGCACCATCCGCCGCAACCGGCAGGATTCATGGTTTCGCAAGACAGCCTCACGCTTTATCAACAAGTCGGTACAGCGGGCCACCGGCGTCCAGATGAGCGACTACGGCTGCATGCTGCGTGCCTATCGCCGCCACATCATCGACGCCATGCTCTGCTGTCAGGAGCGCAGCACCTTCATCCCCATCCTGGCCAACAGCTTTGCCCGCCGCACCACCGAGCTGGAGGTGGGCCACGCCGAGCGGGCCCACGGCGAATCCAAATATGGCCTGATGCACCTTATCAACCTGATGTACGATCTGGTCACCTGCATGACCACGGCCCCGCTGCGCCTGCTCAGCATCGTTGGCAGCCTGGTGGCGGGGATCGGCTTCACCTTCTCGATCCTGCTGCTGCTGCTGCGTCTGTTACTGGGCGCCGACTGGGCAGCAGATGGCGTCTTCACCCTGTTTGCCATTCTCTTCACCTTTGTCGGCGTACAGCTGATCGGGATGGGGCTGCTGGGTGAGTACATAGGCCGCATGTATACCGATGTGCGCGCCCGCCCCCGCTACTTCATTCACCAAATCGTTCGCTCCACACCGGATGCTTCGCAACAGGAAACTCAATCATGAACGTTGTCGTCTTTGCCTATCACGATATCGGCTGCACCGGTATCGAGTCACTGCTTCAGGCCGGTTATCAGATCCAGGCGGTCTTCACCCACGCCGATGATCCGGGCGAGAACCGCTTCTTCGGTTCGGTGGCCCAGCTCTGCGCCGAACATGACCTGCCGGTCTACTCTCCCGAAGACGTGAACCACCCGCTCTGGGTCGAGCGTATCCGCGAACTGGCGCCCGAGGCCATCTTCTCCTTCTACTACCGCAACCTGCTCAAGCAGGAACTCCTCGATATCCCGACCGTCGGGGCCTTCAATCTGCATGGATCCCTGCTGCCTGCCTATCGTGGCCGGGCGCCCATCAACTGGTGTCTGGTCAACGGCGAACGCGAAACCGGCATGACCCTGCACCGGATGACAGCCCGTGCCGATGCCGGCGATATCCTTGCCCAACAGGCAGTAACCATTGCCCACGATGACACCGCGCTGACCCTGCATGGCAAGATGCGCCAGGCAGCCCGCGCCCTGCTGGAAGGGGAGCTGGTCAAACTCAAGCGCGGTGACGCCACCTTCACCCCGCAGGACGAGAGCAAGGCAAGCTACTATGGTCGCCGCACCCCGGCCGATGGCGAGCTGCGCTGGGATAAGCCCGCCAGGGATCTCTATAACCTGGTACGTGCCGTTACCCAGCCCTACCCGGGAGCCTTCAGCTTCGCCGGTGATCGCAAGCTGACGGTCTGGCAGGCAAAGCCGCTGGCGATCCAGAGCGACCAGCAGCCGGGCACCATTCTCTCCCACGACCCGCTGCAGGTGGCCTGTGGTGAAGGGGTGCTGGAGATCCTGACAGGCCAGGCCGAAGGAGGGCTCTATGTACGCGGCGCCCAACTTGCCCGCGAGCTGGGGCTGATGGAAGGGATGAAGATCGGCGACAAGGCGAGCAAGGCCATGCGCAAGGCACGGCTGACCCGGGTGTTGATCCTCGGCGTCAACGGCTTTATCGGCAACCACCTCACCGAGCGTCTGCTCAAGGATGGCGGCTACGAGGTCTATGGCCTCGATATTGGCTCCAGCGCAGTGGAACGCTTCATCGGCCACCCCCACTTCCACTTCGTGGAGGGGGACATCAGCATCCACACCGAGTGGATCGAGTACCACATCAAGAAGTGCGACGTGATCCTGCCGCTGGTGGCCATCGCCACCCCCATCGAGTACACCCGCAACCCGCTGCGGGTGTTCGAACTCGACTTTGAAGAGAACCTCAAGATCGTCCGCTACTGCGTCAAGTACCACAAGCGCATCATCTTCCCCTCCACCTCCGAGGTGTACGGGATGTGCGACGACCACAGCTTCGACGAAGATGAATCCCGCCTCATCGTCGGCCCCATCAACAAACAGCGCTGGATCTACTCGGTCTCCAAGCAGCTGCTGGATAGGGTGATCTGGGCCTACGGCAAAAAAGAGGGGCTCAACTTCACACTGTTCCGTCCCTTCAACTGGATGGGCCCACGCCTCGACAGCCTGGACTCTGCCCGCATCGGCAGTTCCCGCGCCATCACCCAACTGATCCTCAATCTGGTGGACGGCACCCCGATCCAGCTGGTGGATGGCGGCGCCCAGAAACGCTGCTTCACCGATATCGAGGATGGCATTGAAGCCCTGTTCCGCATCGTCGAAAACAGTGGCAATCGCTGCAACGGCCAGATCATCAACATCGGCAACCCGGATAACGAGGCGAGCATTCGCGAGATGGCCGAGGTGCTGCTCGCCAAGTTCGAGGCCCACCCATTGCGCCACCACTTCCCGCCATTTGCCGGCTTCAATCTGGTGGAGAGCAAGTCCTTCTACGGCGACGGCTATCAGGATGTCTCCCACCGCCGCCCGAGCATCCGTAATGCCCGCAAGCTGATCGACTGGGAACCGGCCATCGAGATGGAAGAGACCATCGGCAAGACGCTGGACTTCTTCCTGCAGGGGGCGGTCACGACGGGAGTCGAGCATGACTGAAGTGGGTCTGCGGATCGACGTCGATACCTTCAGGGGAACCCGTGACGGGGTTCCCCGCCTGCTGCAACTGCTCGACAAGCATCAGGTGAAGGGGAGTTTCTTCTTCTCGGTCGGTCCGGACAACATGGGGCGCCACCTGTGGCGCCTGCTAAAACCCCGCTTCCTGCTCAAGATGCTGCGTTCCAACGCCGCATCCCTCTATGGGCTCGATATCCTGCTGGCTGGCACCGCCTGGCCCGGCAAGTCCATCGGCAGAGAGCTGGGTTCCCTGATGCGCGACACCGATAAGGCGCACCATGAGGTGGGGCTGCATGCCTGGGATCACCACGGCTGGCAGGCCAATACCGGTCGCTGGGACGAAGCCGAACTGATCCGCCAGACCCGGCTCGGAGTCGATGCCCTGAGCGAGATCCTGGGGCGCGAAGTGGATTGCTCCGCCGCCGCCGGCTGGCGAGCCGATCCCCTCACCACCCAGGCCAAGGAGCAGTTCGGCTTTCGCTACAACAGTGACTGCCGTGGCTGCGGCCTGTTCCGTCCCATTCTGGAGGATGGTCGGCCCGGCACCCCGCAGATCCCGGTCAACCTGCCCACCTTTGACGAGGTGATTGGCAGCCAGGTGACGGCCGAGCGCTTCAACCACTTCCTGCTGGAGCAGCTGACTGCGGCACCGCAACCGGGCCCCCATGTCTACACCATCCACGCCGAGGTGGAGGGGATCGTCATGGCCGAGCAGTTCGATCTCCTGCTCGATGAAGCCAGGTCGCGCGGCATCCACTTCATCCCCCTTGGCAACCTGCTTCCCCCCGACCCAGCCCTCTTGCCGACCAGCCATCTGCTGCGCGGCTCCCTGCCAGGACGCGAAGGGTGGCTCGGTTGCAAGATGACGCCATGAACCCGCTCGCCAGATTGCAACAGAGAATCTCATGAAGATGACCCGATGGGCCCTGCCCCTTTTCTTCCTCGCCTTTTACCTGCTGCCACTCAACCAGCGGATGCTGTGGAGCCCGGACGAAAACCGTTACGCCGAGATCAGCCGGGAGATGATCACCACGGGTGACTGGGTGGTGCCCCACTTCCTTGGCCTGCGCTACTTCGAGAAACCCATCGCCGGTTACTGGTTCAACAGCCTCAGCCAGCTGCTGTTTGGCGAGAGCAACTTTGCGGTCCGCTTCGCCTCGGCCGCAGCCACCGGCCTGAGCGCCCTGCTGATCTTCTGGTTCGCTCTGCAGCTGTGGCAGTGCCGGCGTACAGCGTGGTTCGCCAGCCTGATCTATCTCTCGACCCTGATCGTCTACGGCATCGGCACCTACAGCGTGCTGGATGCCATGGTCACCCTCTGGCTCAATGCCGCCATGGTGAGCTTCTACCTCATCCGGCAAGAAGGGCCGCCCGGTCGCAGAGTGGCAGGCTATCTGCTGTTCGGCCTCGCCTGCGGCATGGGCTTTCTCACCAAAGGCTTTATCGCACTGGCGGTACCCGTGGTAGCCATCATGCCCTACGCCATCTATCAGCGCCGCCTGCGCGAGCTGGTATGTTTCGGGCCGCTGGCCATCCTTAGCGCGGCTCTGCTGGTCGCCCCCTGGGCCATCGCCGTACACCTGCGCGAGCCGGACTACTGGCACTACTTCTTCTGGATTGAGCACATCCAGCGCTTCGCCTCGGAAGATGCGCAGCACAAGGCGCCATTCTGGTACTACCTGCCGATGGGGCTGCTCGGCACCCTGCCCTGGCTCGGCCTGCTGCCGGGGGCACTGAAGCAAGGATGGCAAGCGCGCAAGAACAGCCCGGAAACCCTCTATCTGTTGGCCTGGGTGGTGTTGCCGCTGCTCTTCTTCAGCATTGCCAAAGGCAAGCTGCTCACCTATATCCTGCCCTGTTTCGCCCCGCTGGCCATGCTGATGGCCACCAGCGCCGTGGACAAAATCAAGGAAGGTAAAGAGCGGGCCTTCAAACTCAACGCCTGGCTGAACGGCCTGTTCGGCCTCATCGGACTGGTAGTGCTGACCGTGCTGGCTTTATCCCGCGACCAAGCCATCTACGGTGAAGAGGATCACGGGGCACTGTCGGTGGCCATGGCCATCTTTATCGGCTGGTCCCTGCTCGGACTCATCCAGTTGCAGGCGGTCAGTCGCCGCTGGGTCCTGAGCGCGCTCTGCCCCATGATACTGGCCATCGGCCTGCCCTGGGCGCTGCCGCAATCACTGATCGACTCAAAGCTGCCAGAGCGTTTCATCGAGACCAATCAGGCCGTGCTGCAGGGTTCAGAGACTCTGCTGGCCAGCGATCCGGGACTGGCATCCGCTCTCGCCCGGAGCACACGGCGCGGCGAGATCATGCTGTTCGACGACAAAGGAGAGCTAGCTTACGGCCTGGGCTATCCGGATGCCAAGGGCCGCTATGTTGCCCGTGCAGAGTTCCCGAGATGGTTGGCACAAGCGCGCGAGAAGGGGCAAGTTGCCCTGCTGATGAAGACCGATCACGACGGAGAGACCGGCCCTCTGCCCCCTGCCGACGAGACCCTCGTCAGCCACCGGCTGACCCTGCTCATCTACCATGGAGTACGCTGATGGATATAGTGCTGCTATTACTGGTGTGCCTGCTGACCAGCAGCGGCCAGATGCTGCAAAAGCAGGCCGTTATCTGCTGGCAGCGTAACCCCTGTAACCACCTGCAAAAGCTGCGTTCCCCCTGGCTTGTTGCCAGCGTGGCAGCACTTGGCAGTGGCATGCTGCTCTGGATTTATCTGTTGCAACGACTGCCGCTGAGCATGGCCTACCCCATGCTCAGCATTAATCTGGTGCTGGTGCTGCTCGGCTCACGCCTCTTTTTCCACGAGCCGGTGAGCAGCCACAACTGGCTGGGGGCTGCCACCATCATCGTCGGCGCCCTGCTGCTGGGAGGCCTGCGATGAAGGGCTATCTCTACGTGTTAGGCAGCATAGTGCTGGTGACGGTGGCGCAGCTCTGCATGAAGTGGGGAGCGATCAGCCTCCCTGCATGGCAGGCCGATCCCGCCGTGATGCTGGCTCACCCCCTGCCACTCCTCACCATCGTCATCGGCATCCTCTGCTACGGGCTATCGCTGCTCTGCTGGCTGGCCGCGCTGCACTCCACACCGCTCAATATCGCCTACCCACTGCTCAGCACCAGTTACGGGCTGGTCTATCTGCTGGCGGTGAGCATGCCGGTCTTTGCCGAACCGCTGGTGGCAAGCAAGGCGGCAGGTGTTGCGCTTATCTTCTTCGGCGCCGTGCTGGTCGGCAGCAAACCGGCGACAGGCAAGCCGGAGCGGCAAGATCCCCCTGCCAATCCCTGAGGCAGCTTTAAACAAAAAGAAGAGGTGGCCCCCTGTGCCGCCTCTTCTCATTTTCCGCCTGACCAGCGCCTGTTACTTCGCGACGTTGCCCGCCACGTTCAGGGCATCCCAAGTGCGGGAGAAGGGCGGCGCGTAGGCAAAGTCCAGCATGCCGAGCTGCTCGGTGGTCACCCCCATGGTGATGGCCACCGCCAGAGCGTCAATGCGGTGTACCGCCCCCTTGCGACCGAGGATCTGGCCGCCCAGCAGCCGCTTGCTGCCCGCCTCGTAGACCAGCTTGACGTGAATGTCGGACTGACCCGGGCAGTAGTTGGTGTGGCACTTGTCCTTGATCACCACGGTGCGATAGTCGATGCCCATCGCCTTGGCTTCCTGCTCGGAGAGGCCGGTACGGGCCGCCTCCAGCCCCAACACCTTGAGCGCCGCAGAACCGAGGGTACCCGGGAACTCCTGCTCGGCCCCGGCCAGGTTCTCACCCACCATGCGCCCCAGCTTGTTGGCGATGGTGGCGAGCGGTACATAGACCTGCTGCTGCTTTACGCTGTGCCAGACGCTGGCACAGTCGCCGGCCGACCAGACGTTGGCCAGCGAGCTGTGCCCCTGACGGTCCACCTTGATGGCACCATTGCCGAGCCGCTCGATGCCGGTATTAGCCAGAAACTCGGTGTTGGGCTTCACCCCGGTGCAGACCACCACGATATCGGCCTCGTACTCGCCCTGGCTGGTGCGCACGCCGGTCACCCGACCATCCCCCAGCAGTGCTTCAACTCGCTCACCCAGATGGAGAGATACCCCCTGCTCGCGCAGTTCTGTTTCGATGTGCTGGGTGATCTCGCCATCAAACGCATCGGGGATGACTCGATCCGCCAGTTCGATGAGACGCACCTCTTTACCCTGATGGACCAGCGCCTCGACCACTTCCAGCCCGATAAAGCCGGAGCCGATCACCACGGCGCGGCGATTGTTCTTGTCTTGCACCGCCGCCTTCAATGCCAACCCATCGGCCATCCGGCGCAGACCGAATACCCCTTGCTGCTGCAAACCGGGGATGGGGGGCATCACTTCGCGGGCACCGGTGGCGATCATCAGCCGGTCGTAGCGATCGGTGAAGGTGTCGCCGTTATGCTCCACCACCAAGGTCTGGGCAGTTGCGTCAACGCTCAGCACCCGATGGCCAATCTTGACCTCGATCCCCTTGGCGGCGAACTGCTCGGGGGTGAACTCGGCCATGTAACCGGGCTCCTGAAACTCGTCACCGACGAAGTAAGGCAGGCCGCAGGCACCAAAGGAGATCACCTCGGAGGCCTCATACACCACGATTTCGGCATCGATGGCCAGACGGCGTGCCTTGGCCGCCGCACTCATACCGGCGGCTTCGCCACCGATGATCAGAATTCTCATAGTTTTTCCTCTCAATGGCGCAGGGAGGGCATGCCCTCCCTGCGGTCTATGACGGGAAAGAGTCACCCCTTTCCACGGGCAGATCAACCGACAGCAAATCAGACGGTGGACTCTTCGCCGTCCAGACTCACTTCGTGATCGCTGTTGAACACATGCATGTCGGTCTCGCCCATCAGGCGGCTGGTGACCGTCCCTGCGGTGATGGAGCCGGAGACGTTGAGCGCGGTACGACCCATGTCGATCAGCGGCTCGATGGAGATGAGCAGACCGGCCAGCGCCACCGGGAAGTCCAGCGCGGAGAGCACGATCAGCGCGGCAAAGGTGGCGCCGCCGCCAATGCCGGCCACCCCGAAGGAGCTGACGGTGATGATGGCGATCACGGTCATGATAAAGCCGGGATCCATCGGGTTGACCCCGACGGTCGGGGCAATCATCACGGCCAGCATGGCCGGATAGATACCGGCACAGCCGTTCTGGCCGATGGTGGAACCGAAGGAGGCGGCGAAGTTGGCGATCCCCTCCGGAATCCCCAGCGACTTGGTCTGGGTCTGCACGTTCATCGGGATGGAGCCCGCACTGGTGCGCGAGGTGAAGGCAAACGCCAGCACCGGCGTGATCTTCTTGAGGAAGCGCAGCGGGTTGATGCCGACCATGCTCACCAGCAGCAGGTGCACGACAAACATGATGGCGATGGCACCGTAAGAGGCCATCACAAAGCTGAGCAGGTTGAGAATATCCGCATAGTTGGAGCCGGAGACCACCTTGGTCATCAGCGCCAGCACGCCGAACGGGGTCAGGCGCAGCACCAGAGTCACCATTCGCATTACGATGGCATGAGCCACGGCCACGAAGTGGCTGAAGCTGGCGAAGATCTCCGGCTTCTTGCGGGCGATGCCGGTAGCGGAGAGGCCGATGAAGATGGAGAAGATCACCACGGCGATGGTGGAGGTCTTGCGGGCCCCGGTCATGTCGAGGAAGGGGTTGGCGGGAATGAACTCCAGCATCATCTTGGCGAACGACATGCTCTCGACGCTACCGAGGGTGGTCTGCAGCGCGGCGCCACGGGCGCTCTCGGCGGCACCGGAGGTGAGCCCTTCAGCGGTCAGGCCAAACAGGTTGGACATCAGAATGCCCGCCCCGGCGGCGATGGCGGTGGTGAAGATCAGCACGCCTATGGTCATGGCGCTGATCTTGCCCAGCGCAGTGCCGCCATTGAGCTTCAAGATAGCGCTGATGATGGAGACCATGATCAGCGGGATGATGATCATCTGCAGCAGCTTCACATAGCCGCTACCCACGATATCCAGATAGTCGATGGTCTGAACAATGACGGGCGAACCTGCACCGTAAAGCAGTTGCAACGCGGCGCCGAACAGAATACCGAGCCCCAGACCGGCAAATACCCGGCGGGTGAAGCTCACATGTTTTTCCTGTAACCGGTAGAGAAAGAACAGCAAGATGGCGGCGATGGCCAGATTGCCGATAACGCTAAATGTCATGGTATGACTCCCCAAAAAGCGGGCTTGCACCCGAGAAACAAGAGCAAGCGCCATGCTTGCCCTGGCAACCGTGTCAGACGGTCTGCGCCGTCGTGACAAGAACAAGGGGGTCTATCGCCCCCTTGTCACAGATTCACTGCTTCTGCTGTTTCGCTCGCATGATGTTGATGATTTCGATGTCGGTATCCAGCATCCCCTCTTTGGAGAGGCGGCCCAGATTGGCGATGGTCTGGTCCACATCGTCGGAGACGATCCCCTCGCTCTGGGGGACGTGCAGGTTGTTGATGGCCATCAGCGAAGACTTTACCGCCGCCGAGGTGGAGGTGGAGACCTTCATGGAGCAGGCGCTGCCCGCGCCGTCGCAGATGATGCCGGAGACATCGCCAATCATGTTGTTGATGCAGTGGCTGATCTGCTGATACTGGCCGCCCAGCAGCCAGGTGATGGCGGCACCGGCCCCCATGGCGGCGGTACTGGCGGCACAGAGGGCCGACAGCTTGTTCTGATAGGTCTTGATGTAGATGGCCACCAGATGGCTCATCACCAACGCCCGGGTCAGCGGCTCGTCGCTCGCCTTGAGGAAGCGGGCGGCCGCGACCACCGGCATGGTGGCGGCAATGCCCTGATTGCCGGAACCGGAGTTGGACATGGCGGGCAGCATGGCGCCATCCATCCGCGCATCGGAGGCAGCGGAGGAGAGGCGCATGGCCAGGGTCATCAGATCGTCGGAGAGCAGCTTGCGCTCCACCTGCTCGGTGAGGATCTTGCCGATCTTCAGGCCGTAACCCTGCAACCCTTCATCTGCCAGCGCCTGATTCATGGTGGCGGCATCGCGGATAAAGTCGATCTCCGCCAGCGGCACTTCCAATGCAAAATCGACGATCTCCCGCAGGGTCATGGCCGGTTTGGCGGATTTGGCCGGCTGGATCTGCACGCCGGGAGCGCTGGCCTGCGCCATCAGCACCTCGCCATCCTTCTCCATCAGGATGATGCGAGTGTGGTCGGTACAGATCACCACCCGGGCACTGTGCCCTTCAACTTCGGCCAGCACCTCGGCATAGAGCACGTCCGGCACATCCTTCACATCCACCTTGATGACCGGCAGCAACGTCTTGGCCGCTTCCACCTGTTCTGGTGTAAGGGTCTTGAGCACCTCCAGCCCGGCATCCGGGTTGCCGCCGGTGATGCCGACCGCAGCGGCCACCGGAAGACCGATCATGCCGGTGCCCGGCACTCCGACCCCCATGCCGTTCTTGAACAGATTGCCACTGACCCAGACGCTGATGCGGGTCGGAGTCTCCCCCAGCAGCTTGCGGCAGTTGGCCGCCGCCAGCGCCACCGACATCGGCTCGGTACAGCCCAGGGCCGGCACCACTTCACGCTTGAGCAGGGTAATAAAGTCGGTCCATTGTGGTTTCATCTGTGCATTCTCATCTTGGTGGCGCAATGCCTGTCATCGCCACAGGCAACAGCATGGCAAAAAAGGGTGACACGGGATCAACATCAAGCAGGAGCGCGTCGCCAAGGCGTCGCGAGAGAGGTGGCCGTCTGATGACTGCCCCATGCAAATCAACTTAATTTGATTCTAATATCAATAAAATCAAATTAAGTTGCGCAACATCGCTTTTTTAGCGCCATTATGCCCGTCTTTTAACAAAGCGCGACAATTTGTGATGCAACGCACAGACGATGGAGTCACCTAGAGATGATAGCGGGCCAGCAGCTGCTGGTAGGCCGGGGTCTGCTTGAACTGTTTCAAGGCAGCCGAGAAGCGCCTCGCCAACTGGTCATGGCCGGGCTTGTGGGTAAATCCGAGAAAGTTGCGGTTATCGTCGGTCAGCAGGCGGCGACCATTGAACACCTGATCCTGCAGCCCCTGGGTACGCAGCAGATAACGACCAACTTGTTCATTGAGCACGACACCATCCAGTCGGCCGGCCATCATCAGATGCAACTGCTTGACCATCTTGCCATCGCCCGTCATGGCGACCCTGATCACCCCTTCATCGGCCAGAAAATCGGGGCTGTAGGCATAGTCGGCCTGAATGCCGATCCGCAACCCCTTGAGGTCGGATAATTGCTCGAATTTCACCGGACGATCCACCGGATAGAAGAGCACTTCGCCACTACGAGAGAGCGGCTCTTCGGGATAGTGGAGCCACTCTTGGCGATCCTTGTTATAGAAGACGTCGAGTACCGCATCCCCCTGCCCGAGGCGGGCCTGTTGCAACACCCGCTTCCATGGCAGCACCTTCACCTCGGTGCGATAGCCGAGCTGCTGCAGCACGGTGCGAGCCAGCTCGAGATCTGCGCCCACCAGCTCCCCCTTGTCGCTGTGCATCACATAGGGGGGCCACAGTTCTGTCAATATGGTCAGGGTCGGCTTGTCATGAGCCATAGCCATGCCACCGACGAGAAGAGATGCCAGCAGCCAGCCGTACCACCCGATCCTTCGCCAACCCTGACACCACATCATGGAGATCCCTCATGGTCCGTATGGATTGAGGATATACAAGGGATGGGCAATAAAAAAGGAGGCCGAAGCCTCCTTGATATCCACTCTCTGAATGGCACTTACAGTGCTTTCAGGATTGCCTCGACGCTGGCCTTGGCATCGCCAAACAGCATCTGGGTATTTTCCTTGAAGAACAGCGGGTTCTGGACACCGGCGTAGCCAGTGTTCATGGAGCGCTTGAAGCCGATGACATTCTGCGCTTTCCACACTTCCAGCACCGGCATACCGGCGATCGGGCTGCCCGGATCTTCCATCGCGGCCGGGTTGACGGTGTCGTTGGCACCGATCACCAGCACGGTGTCGGTATCGGCGAAGTCCTCGTTGATCTCGTCCATTTCCAGCACGATGTCATACGGGACTTTCGCTTCCGCCAGCAGCACGTTCATGTGGCCAGGCAGACGACCGGCAACCGGGTGGATACCGAAGCGCACCTTGACGCCGCGGTCACGCAGCTTCTGGGTGATCTCGGCAACCGGATACTGAGCCTGTGCCACCGCCATACCGTAGCCCGGGGTGATGATGACGGAGCTGGAGTTCTTCAGCAGGTCAGCCACTTCCTCGGCGCTGGTTTCGCGGTATTCGCCCATCTCCTGATCAGCCGTGGAGGCCACGCCATCGGAGCCGAAGCCACCGGCGATCACGGAGATGAAGGAGCGGTTCATCGCCTTACACATGATGTAAGAGAGGATCGCACCGGAGGAACCCACCAGGGCACCGGTGACGATCAGCAGGTCATTGGAGAGCATGAAGCCCGCCGCCGCCGCCGCCCAACCGGAGTAGGAGTTCAGCATGGAGACCACCACCGGCATGTCTGCGCCACCGATGGAGGCAACCAGATGCCAGCCGAAGGCGAAGGCGATCAAGGTCATCACCAGCAGGGCGAAGGTAGAGCCGCCCGCGTTGACGAAGTAGACCATCAGCGCCAGAGAAGCGACCACGGCCAGCAGGTTCAGCTTGTGGCGGTGCGGCAGCATCAGCGGCTTGGAGGAGATCAGACCGCGCAGTTTGCCGAAGGCAACCACGGAACCGGTGAAGGTCACGGCACCGATGAAGACGCCCAGGAAGATCTCGACCAAATGGATGTTCAGCATGGCGCCGGTCAGGTGCTCGACCTGAGCAACGCTGTTGGCCTGCTCGAACGCCGCACGGGCGGCTGCCAGGGTGGCATCCAGGTTGGAACCGACGGAGACGACCACCTCAGCAGGTGCAGAGGGGTGCAGATCGATGAAGCTGTTGAAGCCCACCAGCACTGCCGCCATACCCACGAAGCTGTGCAGCACGGCCACCAGCTCGGGCATCTCGGTCATCTCGACCTTGAGTGCCAGACGCACGCCGATGGCACCGCCAATCACCATGGCCAGGATGATCCAGTGAACACCGCTGGTCTCCGGGTTGAACACGGTCGCGAGCAGGGCGATAGCCATACCCGCGATACCGAACAGGTTGCCATGCTTGGCCGTTTCTTGCTTCGACAGTCCCGCGAGACTGAGGATGAAGAGCACGGCGGCAACGATATAGGATGCTGTTACCAGTCCTTGAGACACGTTAAACCCCCTTAATCCTTACGGAACATCTTCAGCATGCGCTGAGTGACGGTGAAACCGCCGAAGATGTTGATACTGGCAATCAGCACGGCGACGAACGCCAGCGCGGTGACCAGGGTCGACCCTTGCCCGATCTGCAGCAGGGCACCGACCACGATAATGCCGGAGATGGCATTGGTGACCGACATCAGCGGCGTATGCAGGGCGTGCGATACGTTCCACACCACGTAATAACCGACCACACAGGCCAGGATGAATACGGTGAAGTGGGAGAGGAAGGCTGCCGGGGCAACGGAGGCGATCCAGCCGAAGGCGGCGATGCCGAGGGCACCGAACACGAACTTCTTGTTGGAGGGCTTGGCCTCTTCTTTCTTGGCGGCCGGTTTGGCGGCAGCAGGTTTCTGCGGGGCGGCAGAGACAGAGATAGCGGGCGGCGGGAAGGTCACTTCACCGGCCTGGATCACCGTCATGTTGCGCTGAACCACGTCTTCGAAGTCGATGGCAACGTTGCCGTCCTTCTCCTTGCACATCAGCTTCATCAGGTTGACCAGGTTGGTACCGTAGAGCTGGGAGGATTGGGCAGGCAGGCGACCCGGCAGATCGGTGTAACCAATCACCTTGACGCCGTTGTCGGTGACATGCAGTTCGCCCGGCACTGTGTATTCGCAGTTGCCGCCGGCCTGAGCGGCCATGTCCACGATGACGGAGCCCGGCTTCATGCTGTCGACCATCTCTTTGGTGATCAGCTTGGGAGCCGGCTTGCCCGGGATCAGGGCGGTGGTGATGATGATGTCCACCTCTTTGGCCTGCTGGGCGAACAGCTCCATCTCGGCCTTGATGAACTCATCGGACATGACTTTGGCGTAACCATCGCTGGATGCGCCATCTTCGCCACCGAAGTCGAGCTTGAGGAATTCCCCACCCATGGATTCGATCTGCTCGGCCACTTCCAGACGGGTATCGAACGCACGCACGATGGCACCGAGGGAACCGGCCGTACCAATGGCAGCCAGACCGGCAACACCGGCACCGATCACCAGTACCTTGGCAGGCGGCACTTTACCGGCTGCGGTGATTTGACCGGTGAAGAAGCGACCGAACTGGTGCGCAGCTTCAACCACGGCGCGATAGCCACCGATGTTGGCCATGGAGGAGAGGGCATCGAGGGACTGGGCACGGGAGATCCGCGGCACCATATCCATCGCCATCACATTGATGTTGCGCTCGGACAGCTTCTTGACCAGCTCAGGGTTCTGGGCAGGCCAGATGAAGCTCACCAGAGTGGCGCCATCTTTAATTTGTGCGATCTCGGCATCGGTCGGCGCATTGACCTTGAAGATAAGGTCGGCTTGCCAGACATTCGGCACCACGCTGGCACCGGCAGCCTCGAAGGCGGCATCATCGAAGCTGGCCGACAGGCCTGCGCCGGTCTCGATGGCGACCTCGAAGCCGAGCTTTTTCAGCTGCTCGACGGTAGCCGGGGTCGCTGCGACCCGGGTCTCACCGGCGAGACTCTCTCTCGGTATTCCAATCTGCATGACTATTCCCTGATGGTTAATAAACAATCGCTGCCCAGTGTCTCACTTCTGACGAAACAAGACATGACCAAAGTGCAGGTCCAGGGCTCTTTGTTATGAAAATCAGTAGGCTTTACCTCAACCTCCTGTCATGGTCAGGCCCCCGCTTTTCAGGCGCGAAGGTGATTAGTATCAAATTTTGGAGTTTTATTACAACCGCAGTCCCGACGGCACTCGTACAGAATTCAGCCCATCCCTGGCTACGATTAAAAAAAACAAACCAAATTAGAGGCTTATACCAGTAAAAACGGCTGAAAAAAGTGATCCAACCAGTCAAAAAAAATGTTTTACCGGCCCTCTATCTTAGCGTTTTTTGTTCTTACGAAATCCGCTTTCGTCTCACTTCTCGCAGCGAAACGCCGAAAAGTAACATTTTCCCAACAAAAGCGGGGCCGCTCAGCCGCCAGATGGCGGGAGAGGGCCCCGGCAATTCAATCGTTTCGCCCGTTTGGCACCGATTGGCGGCCCTTACCAGGCCGCTTCATAAATATGCTGGCTCTGCACCAGATCTATATCGCCGTGCTCGCCCAGACGGGTCATACCGTGCTCACCCAGCTTGCCGATCAGGGTATCGATACCCAGATCTTTCAGACCGTAGTCGCGCAGTCGGGTCTTGACTCCCATCCGCTCGAAGAAGTCGCGGGTCGCGGCGATGGCATCGTCGATGCGCTCCGCTTCGCTGCCGCTGTTCAGACCCCACACCCGCTCGGCGTATTGCAGCAGCTTGGCATGTTTCTGTTTGCGCTTGGCCTGCAGCAGGGCAGGCAGCACCACCGCCAGAGTCTGGGCGTGGTCGAGGCCGTGCAGGGCAGTCAGCTCGTGACCCAGCATGTGAGTGGCCCAGTCCTGTGGCACACCGGCACCAATCAGACCGTTCAATGCCATGGTGGCACTCCACATGATGTTGGCGCGCACCTCGTAGTTGTGCGGCTCGGCCAGCGCCTTGGGGCCCTCTTCGATCAGGGTCAGCAGCAAGCCTTCGGCGAAGCGATCCTGCACCTTGGCATTGACCGGATAGGTGAGGTACTGCTCCACGATGTGGACGAAAGCATCCACTACCCCATTCGCCACCTGACGCTCGGGCAGGGTGTAGGTGAGCACCGGATCCAGCACGGCGAAGCGCGGCATCACGAACGGCGAGAAGAAGTGCACCTTGTCGCCACTGCTGCGACGGGTGATGACGGCGCCCATGTTCATTTCGGAACCGGTCGCCGGCAGGGTCAGCACGGAACCGAGCGGGATGGCGGAACGCACTTCGCTGCCGACGGTCTCGAGAATGTGCCAGGGATCCTTGGCCAGATCGTAATGCGCGGCAGCGGCGATAAACTTGGTGCCATCAAGCACGGAACCACCGCCAACGGCGAGCAGGAAGTCGACCCGCTCGGCACGGGCCAGCTCCACGGCGCCCATCAGGGTCTCGTAGGCCGGGTTCGGTTCGATGCCGCCAAATTCAAACAGGGTCATGCCGGCCAGCTCGTTGCGGATCTGCTCCAGCAAGCCGCTGCGTACCACGCTGCCGCCACCATAGGTGATCATGACGCGGGCATCGCTCGGGAGCTGCTCGCGCAACTGGGCGATCTGCCCTTGGCCGAACAGGATTTTGGTCGGGGTATGGAGAGTAAAGTTGTTCATCGACATTGCCTTCTTCTGATAGTCAGGGCGGCCTGGCCGCGAAATCGTGATTGCATTTTTCTCCAGAACCACCCTACCATCAAGGCAACATCCTGCTTGATTCTTGCCTATTTCTACAAAGCAGCGAAAATCGGAACTGTCGAATCAAAGAGCCCCCATGCAAAACCGTTACAGCGACCTCGCAACCAGATTGACCCGCCACGTCACCGCCCCCGGCATCACCCCATCACCGGTGAAACAGGTCAACCTCATCTATACCACCGAGCACCATGGCCGCACCCCGGTGCTCTACCAACCGCGGATGATCGTTATCCTGCAGGGACACAAGGTGGGTTATCTGGCAGATCAGGTGTTTCGCTACGACCCCAACCACTACCTGCTGATGACCCTGCCGCTCCCCTGCGAGTGCGAGTGCTTCGCCTCCCCCGAGCAGCCGCTTATCGGTTTTACCATCGAGATCGATCTAGTCACCCTGCAAGAGCTGCTGCTGGAGCTGGGCGATGCCCTGCCCGCCCCCGCGCCACAAAAGAGCGGCGTCCACTCGGTCCCCCTGTCGGAAACCATGTTTTGCGCCGCCGAGCGACTGATCGAGCTGATGGACAACCCGCTGCACGCCAGGGTACTGGGGCCGCAGACGGTGCGGGAGATGCTGTTCCACGCCCTCACCGAGGGGGGCGGCCCGGCGCTGCAAGCGCTCGCCAATCGCCACAACCATGTGGGCCAGATCGCCCGGGTGCTGCGTATGATAGAGTCCCGTTATGCCGACAACCTCACCATGGAGGAGCTGGCGCGGGAGGTGAACATGAGCGTCTCCGCCTTTCACCACCACTTCAAGGCGGTCACCGCTACCTCGCCGCTGCAGTACATCAAGTCGTTTCGCCTCCACAAGGCGCGGATGATGATGCTGCACGATGGCATCAAGGCGGGCACCGCGGCGGCCAGAGTCGGTTACGAGAGCAACTCCCAGTTCAGCCGGGAGTACAAGCGCTTCTTCGGCAGCACGCCGACGGATCAGGCCTCCCGCTTCCGGGATGGCCAGCTGCGCATCATCGAGGGATAACAAGAGAGGGATTACTTATGCGTTCACTGCTTTGCCTGTTCACCGCTTTACTGCTGACGGCCTGTACCGGGATTGCCGACGGCATTCGCCCCGTCACCGGCTTCCAGCTCGATCGTTATCTTGGCACCTGGTATGAGATTGCCCGCCTCGACCACAGCTTCGAACGGGGGCTGGAGCAGGTGAGCGCCACCTACAGCCTGCGGGATGATGGCGGCGTCAAGGTGCTCAACCGCGGCAAGCAGAGCGATGGCAGCTGGCGCGAAGCCGAGGGCAAGGCCTACTTCGTCGGCAACCCGGACGAGGCGCGGCTCAAGGTGAGTTTCTTCGGCCCCTTCTACGGCGGCTACAACGTCATCGACCTCGACCCCGATTACCAGCTCTCGCTGGTGACCAGCTACAACCACGACTACCTCTGGATCCTCTCCCGCTCACCCAACCCGCCCAAGGCGAATGTGGATGCGCTGATCGCCAAGGCGAAGTCGCTGGGCTTTGCCACCGACCAGCTTATCTGGGTCAAACAGACCCCCTGAGACAGCACCGGTGGCGATGCCGTCGCCACCGGTTCTCTCCGCCTCTCCCTTTCACTTTCCTCACCCCAGCTCCGCACAACCACAGTCATACCCAGCCATTCGCTGACGGTTGCCAGATAGACATTGCGCAACAATCCCCATCACCCACCAACGGAAGAGAATAGCGATCATATTGTCAGCCCAATATTGTCGCCAGGCTCCCCAAAATAATCTGAATGACTGATTAGGGGGCAAAAAAAAGCCTGGACAGTGCAGGACTCACCATTTACCAGCGAACAATAAACCGGCAAAAACCCCCAACATAAAACCAATCGAATCCCTTTTTGGGGATTTTTTGTTGCCATCGCAGTAACCAGATGATAAACAGCTCGGCCACCCCAAAATGCATATAAATATTCACTTTAACGAGGTGATTAATTGGAATTTATTAAATTAAGCGGAATTCTTATTATTTTATTGGGATTTTATTTCAAACTCGACACTCTGGCCGTCGTACTGGTGGCCGCCGTCACCACGGCGCTGGTCTCCGGTCTCTCCATGACCGATTGCCTCTCCCTGCTGGGGGAAGCCTTCGTCTCCAACCGCATGGTGACGCTGTTTCTGCTGACCCTGCCGATGATCGGCATCTGTGAACGCTACGGCCTCAAACAGCAGGCGGTCACCCTGATCGAACGGATCAAGAAGCTCACCCCGGGCAAGTTCATGACCCTCTATATGTTTATCCGCGAACTGGCCGGTCTCTTCTCGGTGCGGGTTCAGGGTCACACCCAATTTATTCGTCCGCTGGTCAACCCCATGACTCAGGCTGCCGCCACCAAGGTACACGGCAAATTAAGCGAAGAGGACGAGGAATATATCAAGGCAAGGGTTTCAGCCACCGAAAACTACGGCAACTTCTTTGCCCAGAATACCTTCGTCGCCTCCGCCGGGGTATTGCTGATCGTCGGCACATTTGAATCTCTTGGATATAGCGTCTCTGCCGTCGATATTGCCAAGGCATCCATGCCGATCGCCATTATCGCCCTGCTGATGGTGGCTATTTCCAATATGTGGTTTGACCGTCAGATGGCCAAGACATATACCGTGAGCAGCGACAAGGAGGGGCAACAATAATGGCGACCCTCATCCCCAACATGCTCGAATTCTTTTATGTGCTGATCGGCGTCATCCTGTTCAGCAGCGCCTGGCGCGTCCTGCGTGACCCCAGCCACCCGGCCAAAATCGGTACCGCCCTGTTCTGGACCATCCTGGGTGTGCTGTTCGCCTTCGGCAGCTATATCCCCAATGTCATCAATGGCGTGCTGATCCTCGCCATGGGGGTCATCACCCTGCTCAAGCAGGTGAAGATCGGCAAGCTGGAGCAGGCGAGCGAGGAGGAGTCCCAGCGCCACGCCAGCCGCATCGGCAACCGGATCTTCCTCCCCTGCATCCTGCTGGCCGTGCTGGCGGTGGTGATCGCCCAGTTCACCCCCCTTGGCGGTCAGGTCGGTATCGGTCTGGCGGCGGTCATCGCCTTCGTCATCACGGTACTGCTGACTCGTGCCACCCCCTCTACCGTAGTGGGTGACTCCGACCGGATGATCCAGCAGGTCGGCATTACCGGCATTCTGCCGCAACTGCTGGCCGCGCTCGGGGTGATCTTCAACAAGTCCGGCGTCGGCGACGTCATCTCCCACGGCATCTCCACCGTAGTGCCGGTCGGCAGCCCCTTCGTCGGGGTGGTGGCCTACTGCCTCGGCATGATGGTCTTCACCATGATCATGGGCAACGCCTATGCCGCCTTCACGGTCATCACCGCCGGCATCGGCATCCCCTTCGTCATCGCCCAGGGCGGTGACCCGGTGGTGGCCGGTGCGCTGGCGATGACCGCCGGCTTCTGCGGCACCCTGATGACCCCCATGGCCGCCAACTTCAACGCCCTGCCCGCCGCCCTGCTGGAGATGAAGGATCTCAACAAGGTGATCAAGGTGCAGGTACCGATGGCGCTGACGCTGGTGCTGATCCATATCGCCCTCATGTATTTCTGGGCATTCTGACCATTCGGGAGAAGATGATGAAAGTACTGATTACCGGTTTTGACCCCTTCGGCGGCGAGCCCATCAACCCGGCATGGGAGGCGGTCAAACGCCTGCCAGAGACCATTCTGGACGCCACCGTGATCAAGGCGCAGATCCCCACCGTCTTTGGCAAGTCAGCCACCCTGCTGGCGGAGCTGATGCGTCAGCACCAGCCCGACGTGGTGATCAACGTCGGACAGGCGGGCGGTCGCTTCGCCATTACCCCGGAGCGCATCGCCATCAACATCGACGATGCCCGTATCCCCGACAACGAGCAGCAGCAACCCATCGATGAAGTGATTCAGGCCGATGGCGCACCGGCCTACTTCTCCCGTCTGCCCCTCAAGGGAATGGTGCAGCGCATCAAGGAGAACGGCATTCCGGCGGCGCTCTCCAACACTGCCGGCACCTTCGTCTGCAACCACATCATGTACCAGCTGCACTACCTGATTGAAAAAGAGTTCCCGGCGGTGCGCGGCGGCTTTATTCACGTTCCCTACATCACCGAGCAGGTAGCGGACAAGGTGAACCAGCCCTGCCTCGCCATGAGCGAGATTACCCGCGCGCTGGCGCTGGCCATCGAGGCGGTGGTGCTGCAGCAGGATGGCGATATCAAAGTCGTGGGCGGCGAGATCTCATGAGCCTTTGCCAGCCACGCCCGCTGTTCGTCTACGGCAGCCTGATGGACGGGCTGTTCAACTACCGCCGCTATCTGGCTCACCACGTGAGCCAGACGCCCCGGCGCGCCCGGGTGCGCGGCGCTCTCTATCACCTGCAGCACAAGGGCTACCCCGCCCTGCTGCAGGGGGATGACTGGGTCTATGGCGAGCTGTTTGTGCTGGACGACTTCCCTGCCGCCATCGCGGCGCTCGACGAGATGGAGAACTTCCACGGCGAGGATGATCCCCAGAGCGAATATCTGCGCCAGCTCATCGAGGTGGAGATCTTCGACCCGGTGCAGGGGCGTTATGTCGGCCAGCAGCAGGCCTACCACTACCGCTACGTGGTGCAGCACGATCCCAAATGGCAGCAGGGCAAGCACTACCTGCCCGACGGCAACTGGCGCGCCTTCCATCTGGCGCAGCTGGAGAGCGCAGCCTGACGGTCAGCGACAATAACAAAGGGCAGCCCGCGGGCTGCCCTTTTTCATGGAAGTGTCCCGTCCTGAATATGGTTTACACCTTTCCCCCCAATACATGGAGAACCCGATGGGACAAGGTGTGAAACGAAC
>NZ_JAAKUB010000030.1:0-55847 GCF_049174935.1 Aeromonas sp. 600886
CTGGGTGTTACTGCGACCGACGCGGATGGTTCGGAGCAGGTGACCGGCGTGACGGTGACCCTGAGCGGTGTGCCGGCGGGTGCGTTGATGGGGGCAGGCTGGGTGGCTGGCGCGGTGGCGGGCAGCTACAGCTGGAGCGGTGCGAGCACAGCGGGAGTGCCGGGCTTTAGCTTGCCGGCGGACTGGAGCGGGGTCGTGAATGGCAATGTGGCGGGGACCACGGACGAGGGCGGGGCAGACAACAAGCCCTTCACCGTGACCGTCACTGCAACTAACGATGCTCCCATGCTGACTGTCTCGGATCTGCGCATATCCGAGGAGGGATTGCCGGGATCCAATCCAGACAATTCACCCAATCCCGGCGATATTACCGACAGCACCTCGACCCATGCGACGGCAAGTGTGACAGATATCGACAGCAATACCTTTACGTTCACTCTTTCTGCTCCATCTGGCCTGAGCTCTGGAGGGGTACCAGTTGTGTGGAGTGGTATAGGGTCTGCGACACTGGTGGGTTCAGCGGGAGGGATCCCAGTCATACAAGTATCTGTAGATCCGGTTGGTAAATATACCGTCACCTTGCTGGGGCCCATCGATCATGAATTTGGAGACAATAAGGAAGGACTGAAGACATTTACCTTCAACCTGTCAGCCAGTGATGGTGACTTGAGTGATACCAAGCAGGTCAGTGTTGTTATTGAAGACGATATGCCCGTGATCACAGGCATCGAAAGTCTGGAAGTGATGAATGTAGCCGACATCACTACCGGTGGATTGTTTGGCGTCTCTTTTGGTGCTGATGGCTCTCTGGGTACTGGTGGACTGAAACTGACTGGATGGCCTGATTTGGCAGGGATCACAGAAACCTTGTCGACTGATGGCAAGACTCTGGTAGCAACCATTGATGGTAGTGGGCAGCCACCTAAAGTGTTCTATACATTGACACTCAATGACGACAATACTTACAGCTTTGAACTGGTTACTCCCCAGCCAACCCAGACTTTCTCGATCGGGGCACAGTTCGGTGCTGGCGGGCCTGTTGAGACGATCGGAGTTACTGCTGGCGGGATTGGTGTACTGTTCGATGGTCTGCTGTTCAATGGCAGCGTCAATAATCCTCAGGATCTGCCGGGGAGTGATGCAGATAATCTCAACCCGAACAACAATGGTTTCGGGATTAAGAACGGCAACCTAGACAATAACGAAGGGTTCAAGGTATCCACGACTGCAGCCGTTGATGGGCTCTCTTTCAACGTCTACGGGGTTGGCAACACCAATACCAGCACCATACAGTGGGTGGCTTATGCTGCCGATGGCGTGACCGTCGTCGATTCCGGAGAGCTTGTTCTGTCAGGACTCAAAGGGTCGATGCAGTTGGCCAGCATAGAACCCGATGGGGAGTTCAGCCAGCTTTATGTCCGCTTTGTGCTGAATGGCAATGACTCGGTGAGGATCGAGAATTTCGGAGTGATCGACAAGATCACGCCTCCTGATATTGACCTTGATTTCAGTGCTACCTTGACTGATGCCGATGGAGATAAAGCCAGCGCCAACTTTACTGTATCGGTCAAGAGCAATGAGCCTCCCGTCGCGTCCAATATTCTGGTTGTGGGCAGCAACACCTCGGATACCCCCGACACTACCGGGACCCCCGGCACGGATGATGATCACAAGGTGCCCAACTCCAACGGTAGTGTGGATGGTCTGGTTGCAGGCGGTGCTGGTCACGATATTGTGGTGGGGGACATCGGCGGCACCAGTACTAATTTCATCCCGGGTGAGAATTACAATATTGCCCTGGTGGTCGATGTGTCTGGAAGTATGGCTGGAGCACGACTGAATATGCTCAAGGCCTCCCTGACCCATTTGGCCAACCAGTTGAAAGATCATGATGGTGAGATCAATGTCACCTTGATTGGTTTTGCGGCGAATGCCAGCGAGAGTGTGACAATAGTAGGGCTTGATGCCAGTAATGTGAGCAACCTGACCAATGCCATTGATGCACTGGTTGCCAATGGTGGCACCAACTATGAAGCCGCGTTCAATCAGGCCGTGCAGTGGTTCAATGATGGTAGCAAGGCTGCTCCCGGTTACCAGAACCTGACATTCTTTGTCACGGATGGTAACCCGACTTACTACCTCAATGACAGCAATCAGGTCGCCGGACCAGGCAACAGCACCACATTTGAGGTGATCAAGGAGTCGGTGGATGCTTTTGTTTCACTCAGTGCCATCAGCCAGGTCAATGCAATCGGGGTGACCAATGATGTTAACAAGGATTTGTTGAAGTTCTTTGATAACACGACTGAAACGGCAGATCAGTTTTACTCGGCAGGCAGCTTCCTTGACTTGGCCACATTTGGTAGTGGTAGCGGCATAAATGCCGCCTCGGGATGGGTGCTCAGTGGTGATGCTCAGGGATCGCATACTGTTACAAATGGAAGCTTGCGGATCCGGGATGATCGAACCGGTTCTGATTCTGACAGGACAATATTGGCGCTCGCCGTGGCCAATGCCATCCAGGTTTCTGCGGCACAAGCCGGAGCAAGTCTGCAGTTCCAGTATGCCTTGAATGGTGTTAATAGCAGCGACAGCTTCACCTGGAAGTTGGTGAAACTCGAGGGTGGCGTCTGGGATATGCTCAATCCAGTGCAAACGGGCACCATTACTGGCGTTAGTTCATCTGTTTTGACGGCTTACAGCACTATCACAACCGATGGACTGCCTGTCGGGCAATACGGGTTTGTGTTCGAACTGCTCGACAGCTCCAATGACCGGAATGCTGAGGTACGGATAGACAATATCCGGATCGAGCAGGGTTTCAATGCCCCGATCGGCGATGCCCAGATTGTGACCAGTGCCGAGCAGTTGACGGCAGCCCTGACCGAGGGGGATCAGATTACTGTGTTGCTGGGGGCCGGCAATGACGTGGCCGATGGTGGTGTTGGCAATGACATCCTGTTTGGCGATGTACTCAATACCGATACGCTGGCCAGCGAGTTGGGACTGGATCTGCCCCAAGGTTCTGGTTGGCTGGTATTTGAAACGCTGGAGTCCAGTCATGGGTGGACACGTGAACAGACGGTGGATTACATCCGGACCCATATTACTGAGCTGAGTGGGGAGAGTAGCCGCAGTGGTGGTAATGACACCCTATATGGTGGCAGTGGCAACGATATCCTTTTTGGCCAGGAAGGGAACGACACCCTTGTTGGAGGTGTCGGTGATGATTATCTGGATGGTGGTTCTGGTAGCGATATACTCACGGGCGACCTTGGTAAGGACATTCTGATCGGCGGCCTTGGCAGCGATACCATGACCGGTGGTGGGGAGAGTGACACCTTCAAGTGGCTGGCGGGGGATGCGGACGGCAGTATCGATACCATTACTGATTTCACTTTAGGTGATACCAACAATGGTGGAGATGTACTGGATCTCTCGGATCTGCTGGTCGGCGTACCTGCAGTGGGGAACAACGAGGATCTGGCAGCCGTGCTGGACAACTATCTGCAGTTCAACACGACGACCAAGACGTTGACGATAGATCCTGCCGGGGCCGGTGGGAGCCCGGAACTGACCATCCAGTTCCAGAACTCACTCGACCTCGCCTCACTGGGCTCCAATCAGGAGATCATCAAGCACTTGCTGGATGACGGTAACTTGAAGGTTGATCCGTAACCCTCTCTCGGGGCCGGGCTTGCCTGGCCCCTGTTTTTTCTTTAGGTGGATGGATAAGATAGCGGCCGTAGAAGAGAGGGTAATCATGCAGTCATTCAACTGGGTCGACATTGATGGCATCCGTTATAGCTGGGATGGACAGGGCAACATTACCTGCGCAGGTCAGTTTGGCTATCAGGCCTCGATCGCCGGTGATCGGCTGGATGGGATGGAGATAGAGAATGAGGCCGGTGATGTCGCGGGCTCGCTCTATGTTGACTTTGCTGCAGCCTCTATCACCTATGTGCCTGTTTTGGATACCGAGTCTGCCCATAACATGATTCTGGTTGGCCATGAGCAGGGTCAGCAGGAGTATCCACTGGTCAGTTTTCACCCTCCGTTGTTGCAAAATTTGCTTGGGCCGTCTGATACCATCCCTTGGTCTGCGATGGAGGAGGCAATTGGTGGCACCGATCTCGGACAGGCGGTGCAAGGACATGTTCTGTCGTGGGACTCGTTCCATTTCGATGATGAGGTGCAGGTCTGCGGTGCGACATCGTCACAAGATAAGGTAGAGCAGAGCCCAGATGTCTGCAGCGTGGTCACCATCAGTCTCGATCTGACCAATCAGATACTGGATCAGTTCCCCCCCTCGCATGATATATGAATCCCGTAACTGCACGGGCATAATGACCTCAATCTTTCCGATTGAGGTTTTTTTCTATGTGGCGTCCCCTTCTTACTCTTTCTGCTCTGGTTGTCAGTGCTCCGCTGCTGGCGATTGAAGTGCCGCAAGCGCCCCATCTGGTGGTGAGTGGTTATGCCGAGCAGAAGACCGAACCCGATATGCTCACCCTCAATGTGGCGGTGAGTGCACTGGATAAGCAGGGCCTCAAGGCCAAGCAGCAGGTCGATACCAAGGTCGCAGCCTTTTTCAGCCAACTGGAAGGGCTGGGGATCAAGCGCAGCGATGTTGAGGCTGGCAACCTGATGGTCTCTCCGGAATATCAGTATGGCGAGAACAAAAAGCCGGTATTGCTGGGATACCGTGCCCAGCGGCAATTGGCGGTCAAACTCTATCAACTGGATAAATTGAGCCCCCTGATGGATACCGCCCTCAAAGCTGGGCTGGAGTCCGTATCCCAGATTGAGTACGGGTTGAAGTCGCCGCAGGTCATCAAGGAGCAGGCCCGTTTGAATGCCGTTGAGGATGCCAAAACCAAGGCTGAATCTCTGGCCAAGGCGTTCGGGATGAAGCTTGGCAAGGTCTACAGTGTGGAGTACCGCAATGCTTCGCCCATTACCGCCTACAGCCGCAACCTGAAGGTGGTGCAGGCCATGGCGATGGCTGCTCCCGCGCCGGATATGGCGGACAACAGCTATCAACAACAGCAGATCACGGTAAGTGATAATATCGAGGCTGTTTTCTTGCTGGAGTGATACCCGTCGTTGAAGTCCAGTCATGAACAACCCCGCTATTTGCTGCGGGGTTTTTATTGCGCATCGATGCAGATATAAAAAAGCCGACGCTCGTGTGTACTTAATCGAGCGTCGGCTTTTTGTTGCGCTGGGTTTATCAGGCGGTCACAGCATCAGCCTGGGTCGCTTCAGGAGCCGGGTTGCGGATGAGGTAATCAAACGCACCCAGTGCGGCGGTGGCGCCAGCACCCATGGAGATGATGATCTGCTTGAACGGTACCGTGGTGGCATCCCCTGCGGCGTAGACGCCGGGCAGGGAGGTCGCCCCTTTGGTATCGATCTCGATCTCGCCAAAGCGGGTCAGGGCAATCTCGCTCCCTTTCAGGAACTCGGTGTTCGGTACCAGGCCAATCTGGACGAAGATCCCCGCCACCGCCAGATGCTTGATCTCACCGGTGGTGCGATCCTCGTAATCCATGCCCACCACCTTGCTGCCATCACCGATCACTTCGGTGGTGCGGGCGCTCATGATGATGTCGATATTGCCCATGGAGCGAGCCTTCTTCTGCAGCACTTCATCGGCTCGCAGGGTGTCGGCGAACTCCACCACAGTCACATGCTCGACGATGCCAGCCAAGTCGATCGCTGCCTCGATGCCGGAGTTACCGCCACCGATTACAGCTACTCGCTTGCCCTTGAAGAAGGGACCATCGCAGTGCGGGCAGTAGGCCACACCCTTGGTGCGGTACTCGAGCTCGCCTGGTACGTTCAGATCACGCCAGCGGGCACCGGTAGCCAGGATCACGGCGCGGCTCTTCAAGGTGGCGCCAGAGGCGAGATCCACGTTCACATATCCATCTTTGCTGATGGCGGCGGCGCGCTGCTCGGTGATCACTTCAACGCCGTACTCTTTGACGTGCTGCTCCAGGCTGGCGGCCAGCTTGGGGCCTTCGGTGTAGGGCACGGAGATAAAGTTCTCGATACCGACGGTGTCCATCACCTGACCACCGAAACGCTCGGCAACGATGGCGGTGCGAATGCCTTTACGGGCGGCATAGATGGCCGCTGCGGCGCCAGCCGGGCCACCGCCCACCACCAGTACGTCGTAGGGATCTTTCTCATTCAGCTCGGCAGCCTTGCGCTCGGCGGCACCGGTGTCGAGTTTGGCGACGATTTCTTCCAGCGAGATCCGCCCTTGGCTGAACGGTTGCCCGTTCAGGTAAACATTCGGTACCGCCATGATTTGACGCTCGGCAACTTCTTCCTGGAACAGGGCGCCGTCGATCATGGTGTGAGTGATGCCGGGGTTCAGGGTCGCCATCAGGTTGAGGGCCTGTACTACGTCCGGGCAGTTGTGGCAGGAGAGGGAGATATAGGTCTCGAAGTGATACTCACCCTTGAGATTGCGGATCTGCTCCTGCACGGCCGCATCGGCCTTGGAGGGGTGGCCGCCGCTTTGCAGCAGGGCGAGCACCAGAGAGGTAAATTCATGACCCATGGGGATACCGGCAAAGTGAACGCGCGGGGCTTGGCCCTGCGGCGCGACACTCATGGAAGGCTTGCGAGCGGCAGTGCCAGAGGTCTGGGTGATCTTGGAGGACATCTCGGCGATCTCGCTGGCCAGTGCCAGCAGCTCTGCAGATTTGTCGCTGTCGTTGCCGGACACGCTGATCTCGATGGGATTGACGATGTACTGCAGATAGGTGTTCAGCTGTTGTTTGAGGTTGGTATCCAACATGGTCGAATTCCTTCTTGTAATGGCGAGTTGGCATTAAATGTGAGTCGGTCTGCTTTCAGGCCTATTTGGCAATGCCGGAAAGCAGACCGGCCCTTATGCGGGCCGGTCTTGGAAGCGGGAGGCTTAGATCTTGCCTACCAGGTCCAGGGACGGGGCCAGAGTGGCTTCGCCTTCTTTCCATTTAGCCGGGCACACTTCACCCGGGTGGGAGGCAACGTACTGGGCCGCTTTGACTTTGCGCAGCAGTTCCAGTGCATCACGGCCGATGCCGCCAGCGTTGATCTCGACGATCTGGATGATGCCCTGCGGGTCAATTACGAAGGTACCGCGGTCAGCCAAGCCAGCTTCTTCGATCATCACGCCGAAGTTGCGGGTGATGGTACCAGTCGGGTCACCAATCATCGGGTACTGGATCTTCTGAATGGTGTCAGAGGTGTCGTGCCATGCTTTGTGAGTGAAGTGGGTGTCGGTAGAGACAGAGTAGATCTCGACGCCCAGTTTCTGGAATTCAGCGTAGTTGTCAGCCAGGTCGCCCAGCTCGGTCGGGCAAACGAAGGTGAAGTCAGCCGGGTAGAAGAAGACCACGGACCACTTGCCTTTCAGGTCAGCGTCAGACACCTGAACGAATTTGCCATTGTGGTAGGCGGTAGCATTGAACGGCTTGATTTCAGTGTTGATGTAGGTAGACATGTAATTGCTCCTTGGTGATGTACATATGCCGGTCTGGTGTTGAAGAGTTTTGCCAGACGAGGCGCTTAACTTTCGATGGATTCATCATAGGGGCTTCCGCTAATCGATAAAAGCCGCAATTTTGAATCGCTTAAATCTACTTATTAGATAGCTCACTATGGCTGTACCTAACATGAATATCTCTGGCCTACTGAGATAACTCCTTGTCGTGGTTCAATATCTGTGCGCTACATCGCCTTTTCAAGGCATAAGAAGGGATGTGCAGAGCCACGATGACGCGATGAGATAAACGGTGGTGCAAGCAGGTGGCGCAGGAGGTTGAGGCAGCTGCTTGCAGCGATGGGGGATGTGCTGACAAGGGGGAGAGCAGAAAACGCGGATAAAAAAATCCCGGCGCTATCGCAACGACAGGGCCGGGTCATCAAACAAGGAATGGCTATATAAACAAATGCTTTACAGCAAAGACTAACTACGGGGTGTGCAAACTTGCAGACATATGAGAGGAAGATAATGGGTGCACAATCCCTCGTCTCCCCCTCGGCAACTATTGCATGGGAGGGATAATAGTGTGACGCAGATCACAAGGCAAGTGTTTGTTGTAATTTTTCAATCAAAATGAAAGTGTTTCATCATTTCAGCTTATTTAGACGGCTGAAAACGCTTTTATTGTAATTTAATTACAGCTTTATCTATCAAAAGTCGGTAGGTGGTTCCTGCTCTTCCATCAATTCCAGCAGGTTGATGGCCACGGCAATAAAGTCCGACTCGGTGACAATGCCGATTAGCTTGCGTCCTTTGAGTACCGGCAGGCAGCCATATCTGTGGCGCTGCAGGTAAAGTGCTGCCTCCTTGATGCCGGCGTGAGGATCTACGCTCGCCACTTGCCGTGTCATGATCTCGTCGAGTTGCACGCTGTCGGTAAATTCGGCTTCCCGCTCCGGGCTGATGAGCAGCAGCTTGGATTCCCGGGTGGCCAGGATATCGGTGAGAGTTACCAACCCCAGCAGGTGATGCTGCTCGTCGACGATGGGAATGTGGCGGATTCGCTCCTGCTGCATCAGGTCCATCGCCTGTTTGACACTGTTTGACGGACCCAGAGTGAAGGGGTTTTCGGTCATGATTTCGGATAGGGTCATCATGGTGGGCCTCCTTGTGTATCTGCTTTCACCCTAGCCCAGCGCCCATTGGCAAAACATGATCAGGGTCAATACAGAACATTAAAGAATCATTAACCGGATGTGTGTCTCAATATTGCTCGCTACCCCTTGTCTCTCTTGGGTTTTTGGTCTTTTGGGTTGCCTTGGAAGATGGGGATAACTAGACTAGCCGCCGATTCCCCCCGAGGTGAAAGATGCAAGTATCCGATTTTCATTTTGATCTGCCAGACGAGCTGATTGCCCGCTATCCGATGGCAGAGCGTACTGCCAGCCGCCTGTTGCAGCTCGATGGTCAGACTGGCGCCCTGCGCCACGGTCAATTTGTGGATGTGCTGGATCAGCTCAATCCGGGTGACCTGCTGGTATTCAATAACACCCGTGTCATTCCGGCGCGCATGTTTGGCCAGAAGGCCAGCGGCGGCAAGCTGGAGATACTGGTCGAGCGCATTCTGGACGAGCACAGCGTGCTGGCCCATGTCCGGGCCTCCAAGGCGCCCAAGCCCGGCACCCGGATGATCATGGATGGTGGTGTGGAGGCAGAGATGCGTGCCCGCCACGACGCCCTTTTCGAGATCCACTTCCTCGACCCGCGTCCGGTGCTGGAGATTTTGGAGGCCATTGGCCACATGCCGCTGCCCCCCTATATCGACCGTCCCGACGAGGATGCCGACAAGGAGCGCTACCAGACCGTTTACAATCAAAAGCCGGGCGCCGTTGCCGCGCCGACCGCCGGTCTGCACTTTGATGAACCGCTGCTTGAGAAAATTCGGGCCAAAGGGGTTGAAACGGCCTTCGTCACCCTGCATGTAGGAGCGGGCACCTTCCAGCCGGTGCGGGTAGAGAAGATTGAAGATCACCATATGCACTCCGAATATGCGGAAGTGCCGCAAGAGGTGGTAGATGGCATCGCGGCCACCCGTGCGCGCGGTGGTCGGGTGATTGCCGTTGGCACCACGTCGGTGCGTTCGCTGGAGAGCGCGGCCAAGGTCACCCTGGCGCAGGGCAAACCGCTGGCGCCCTTCTTTAGTGACACCGATATCTTCATCTTCCCTGGCTACCAGTTCCAGATTGTCGATGCCATGGTCACCAACTTCCATCTGCCGGAGTCGACCCTGATCATGCTGGTCAGCGCCTTCGCCGGTTATGACAACGTGATGGCGGCCTATCAGGCAGCTGTGGCCGGGCAGTACCGTTTCTTCAGCTACGGGGACGCCATGTTCGTCACCCGTCGCCAGGTTGAAGCATAAGCTTCAGCTTATTTACCGGGCCGTGAGCGGCCCTCCTATTGTCAGACTGTTTATCTGACGCAGCCGAGGTAGCAATGAAATTTGAACTGAAAACCACCGACGGCCGTGCCCGTCGCGGTCAACTGGTCTTCGAACGTGGTGTGGTACAAACGCCGGCCTTTATGCCGGTCGGGACGTACGGCACCGTCAAGGGGATGACTCCGGAAGAGGTACGTGAAACCGGTGCCCAGATCCTGCTGGGTAACACCTTCCACCTTTGGCTGCGCCCGGGTCAGGAAGTGATGCGTGCCCACGGCGATCTGCACGATTTCATGAACTGGCAGGGCCCGATCCTGACCGACTCCGGTGGTTTCCAGGTGTTCAGCCTGGGCCATATTCGCAAGATCACCGAAGCGGGCGTCCACTTCCGTCACCCCATCAATGGCGAGAAGATCTTCCTCGACCCCGAGAAGTCCATGGAGATCCAGTACGATCTGGGCTCCGACATCGTGATGATCTTCGACGAGTGCACCCCGTACCCGGCCACTTATGAAGAAGCGCGCAAGTCCATGGAGATGTCCCTGCGCTGGGGCAAGCGCTCCCGCGACAAGTTTGATGCGCTGGGCAACAAGAACGCCCTGTTCGGCATCATTCAGGGCTCGGTCTACGAAGATTTGCGGGATGTCTCCCTCAAGGGGCTGCTGGAGATCGGTTTCGACGGTTATGCGGTCGGTGGTCTGGCCGTAGGTGAACCCAAAGAGGACATGCACCGCATCCTCGAGCACGTCTGCCCGAAAATTCCGGCCGACAAGCCGCGCTACCTGATGGGTGTCGGCAAGCCGGAAGATCTGGTGGAAGGGGTGCGCCGTGGTATCGACATGTTCGACTGCGTCATGCCGACTCGCAACGCCCGCAACGGCCACCTGTTCACCACCGATGGCGTAGTGAAGATCCGCAACGCCCAGCACCGCAACGACACCAGCACCCTGGATGCCGGGTGCGATTGCTACACCTGCAAGAACTACAGCCGCAGCTACCTGCACCATCTGGACAAGTGCAACGAGATCCTCGGTGCCCGTCTGAATACGATTCATAACCTGCGTTATTACCAACGTGTGATGCAGGGTTTGCGGGACGCGATCGAGCAGGGTAAATTAGACGACTTTGTAACAGAGTTTTACCGTCGGCAAGGGAAGCCTGTGCCTCCGTTAGCTGAAAATGACGTTAAATAACAACAACATATAATTTTGTTTTTTTAAATCTACATCAATAAGAGGTTGTTAAATGAGCATTATCTCCAAGGCGTATGCAGAAGGCGCAGCACCGGGTGCACAGGGTGGTGGTATGGAAATGATCATCATGCTGGCCGTATTCGGCCTGATCTTCTACTTCATGATCTATCGTCCCCAGGCCAAACGTGCCAAGGATCACCGCAATCTGATGAGCTCCTTGTCAAAGGGTGATGAAGTGCTCACTTCCGGTGGCCTGGTTGGCAAAATTGCCAAAGTGGCTGCAGACAGCGATTACCTGGTGATCGCCCTGAACGACCAGACTCAAGTCACCATCAAAAAGGACTTCGTCTCTGCCGTTCTGCCCAAGGGTTCTATCCAGTCCCTTTAATCTCCCAAGGAGCACAGCGTGTTGAATCGCTATCCGCTGTGGAAATACCTGATGGTGATCCTGGTGATCGCCATCGGTTTTCTATATGCAGCCCCCAATCTTTACGGCGAAGATCCGGCTTTGCAGGTTTCTGCCAGCCGTGGTGCCGAAGTCAAGCTAGATACTCTTGATCTGGTGAAAGAGACCCTTGATGCGGCCAAGATCCCGGTCAAACATGCTGCATTCGAGCACGGTTTTATCCTGATCCGTTTCAAGAACACCGAAGACCAGCTGAAGGCGCGCGATATCGTTGCCAACAAGCTGGGCGATAACTTCATTACCGCACTCAACCTGGCACCTTCCACTCCCGCCTGGCTCGAAGCCATCGGTGCGGCGCCTCTGAAGCTGGGTCTTGATCTGCGCGGTGGTGTGCACTTCCTGATGGAAGTGGACATGGCCGAAGCACTGACCAAGCAGCAAGAGCAGATGGTGCAGGATTTCCGCTCCGAGCTGCGCACCCAGAAGATCCGTTACTCCGGTGTGCGCCGGGTCGGTGATCAGGTGCAGGTGATCTTCCGTGACGAAGCCGATCAGGAACGTGCCGTTTCTCATCTGCGTCGTCAGAACCCTGATTTGACTTTCACTACCGAGCAGAAAGGGGATGAGTTCATCCTGCTGGCTGGTCTGAGCGAAGCCAAGATCAAGGAAGTGAAGAAGTACGCCCTCGAGCAGAACATCACCATCATCCGTAACCGGGTCAACGAACTGGGCGTGGCCGAGCCGCTGGTACAACAGCAAGGCGCCGAGCGCATTGTCGTTGAACTGCCCGGTATTCAGGATACCGCCCGCGCCAAGGAGATCCTGGGTGCAACCGCGACCCTGGAATTCCACATGGTCGATGAGACTGCCGACATCCAGGCTGCGGCCGATGGCCGTGTCCCGCCCAGCTCCAAGGTCTACAACGATCGCAATGGTCGTCCCGTGGTGCTGCAAAAGCGGGTGATCCTGACCGGTGACCACATCGTGGGTGCCCAGTCCGGTTTCGACGAGTACAGCCGTCCCCAGGTCAACATCAAGCTGGATGGCCAGGGTGGCAACAAGATGGCCAACTTTACCAAGGACAACGTCGGTAAAGGGATGGCGACCGTCTTCATCGAGTACAAGCCGGTCGGTCAACCGGGTCCGGATGGCAAGCGCAAGTTCCGCAAGCAGGAGGAGGTGATCAACGTCGCCACCATCCAGTCGCGTCTTGGCAGCCAGTTCCGTATCACAGGTATCGACAATGCCAACGAAGCCCACAACCTGGCGCTGCTGCTGCGTGCCGGTGCCTTGATCGCCCCGATCCAGATCGTGGAAGAGCGCACCATTGGCCCGAGCCTGGGTCAACAGAACATCGACAGCGGTATGGAAGCCATCGGCTGGGCCATGCTGGTGATCGTGCTGTTCATGGGGATCTACTACCGCGCGTTCGGCTGGGTTGCCAACCTGGCGCTCTGTATGAACCTGGTGTTGATTGTCGGCATCATGTCGATGATCCCTGGGGCCACCATGACATTGCCGGGTATCGCCGGTATCGTCCTGACGCTGGGTATGGCGGTGGATGCCAACGTGCTGATCTACGAGCGTATTCGTGAAGAGATCCGCAACGGTCGTGGTGTTCAGCAAGCCATCCATCTGGGCTTTGATCGGGCATTCTCCACCATCGCCGACTCCAACGTGACCTCGCTGATCACCTGCGTGATCCTGTTCGGTATCGGTACTGGCGCCATTAAGGGCTTTGCCCTGACGCTGGGCATTGGTCTGACCGCCTCCATGTTTACTGCCATCACAGTTTCCCGTGCCATTATCAACCTGGCTTGGGGTGGACGGCGTATCGACAAGCTGCCCATCTGAGGATAGAGAAATGTTTCAGATTCTACATTTTGAAAAACCGATCCCGTTTATGCGCTATGCCAAGCCGGGTGTGGTTTTCTCTTCCGTGCTGATGGTGGTAGCCCTGTTCTTCCTGTTTGATCGGGGGCTGAACTGGGGTCTGGACTTTACCGGTGGTACCACCATCGAGGTGGGATTCCAGCAGTCGGTGAGCCTGGACAAGATCCACGACGTTCTGGAAGAGCAGAAGATTGAAGGGGCCACCCTGCAACACTTTGGCTCCAGCCGTGACGTACTGTTCCGTCTGACCCCGAAAGAGGGGGTCAAGGTCGAGCAGCAGGGTAACGAGGTGCTGGCAGCGGCCAAGCTGCTCGATGAGGGCGCTGTACTCAAACGCGTCGAATTCGTCGGCCCTTCAGTCGGTGACGAGCTGGCTACTGACGGGGCGCTGGCGATGCTGGCCTCCATCATCTGTATCCTGATCTACGTGGCGGTGCGCTTTGAATGGCGTCTGGCCATGGGCGGCATCCTCTCGCTGGTGCATGACGTGGTGATCACCCTGGGCGTCTTTGCCTACTTCCAGTACGAGTTCGACCTGACCGTGCTGGCGGCATTGATGACCCTGGTGGGTTACTCCCTGAACGATACCATAGTGGTGTTCGACCGCTTGCGGGAGAACTTCCGCAAGGTGCGCAAAGGGGATACCGACTACATTCTCGATCTCTCCATGACCGAGACCCTGAGCCGTACCATCATCACCTCCGGGCTCACCTTCGTGGTGGTGCTGGCGCTCCTGCTCAAGGGCGGCGCGCTGATCCACGGTTTTGCCGTGGCCATGGTGATCGGTGTGGCCTTCGGTACCTACTCCTCCATCTATGTGGCGAGTGCGTTTGCCATGTTCCTCGGCGTCAAGCGCGAGCACATGCTGCCCACCCAGGTAGAGAAAGAGGGTGCGGACCAACAGGAGATCCTGCCGTAACAGTGAAGAGCGCCTCATGGCGCTCTTTTCTTATCTCTGCGTGTCGTTTGCTGACGCAGATGATTTCAACAAAAGGAGCTTGCCATGCAACACAATCCCCGTTTTTTGGCGCTGGTTGACGGGATCCGCTCCCGCATCACCGAAACCGATGTTCACCAGATCAAGCGCTGGCAGGACGAAGGGCGCATGTTTCACCTGATCGACGTGCGGGAAGAGAGCGAGTGGGCCAAAGGCCATCTGCCCGGAGCCCAATATCTGGGTCGTGGAGTGATTGAGCGGGATATCGAGACCCTGTTCCCGGATCCCGAGACCACGCTCTATCTCTATTGTGGTGGCGGTTTTCGCTCCGTACTGGCGGCCGACAATTTGCAACAGATGGGTTATCGCAACGTAATCAGTGTTGACGGCGGTTTTCGCGGCTGGCTGGAGGCCGGATACCCTGTCGAATCCTGATTTATTTGATGGAGAGGGGCTCAGCTACATGACAAAGTGGCGGCTGACCTTTACCATATGCGGGGTCAAGCGTAAGCGTCGGAGTGTTCATTGAACGTCAGGAAAGGGATTGGATACCTCCTTGGTATCCTGTTGCTGCTACCCATGTGGGGTTGCAGCAGTAGCAGTCATGTCAACACCCCTAAGGTTCCCAAGGCGCAGCCTGCTTCACTGGTATTGGCGACCCCCCTGCAGGTCTCCTACCAAAGCGAGTTGGCGCTCGCCCGACTCGGGCAGATGCTGAGTGAAATGGAGTTGACCACGGAGCAACGGGCCGAGTTGTTCTATGAACGTGCCGTGGTGTTTGATCGCGTCGGCTTGCGTTCCCTCGCGCGGCTCGATTTCAACCGGGCCCTGCGGGAGAAACCGGATTTCGCTGAAGCCTATAACTTCATCGGTGTCTATCTGGTACAGCAGCAGAACTACGACGAAGCCTATGAGGCATTCGACTCAGCCCTCGAGCTGGCACCCGATTATGACTATGCCTACCTTAACCGCGGTATTGCCCTCTATTACGGTAATCGTCCCGAGCTGGCAGCGGCCGATATGAAGCGTTTCTACGAAGCGCAGCCGGAAGACCCTTATCGGGTGATCTGGCTCTATCTGGCCGAGCAGAAGCTCAATCCCGCTGCGGCCATGAGCCGGATGCGCGAGCGCCTCAACAAGTACGATGACGATGCATGGAACTGGGATCTGGTGCGTCTCTACACCGGTGAGATCAACGCGTCCCAGCTGATGGGCAACGTGGTGAAAGGGGTGAAGGATAACCGGGAGCTGGCCGAGCGCCTGTGTGAAACCTATTTCTATCTGGGCAAGTTCGAGTTGGGCAAAGGCAACCGCAAGGAAGCCATCAGCTACTTCAAGCTGGCGCTCTCCAACAACGTCTATGACTTCATCGAGCACCGCTATGCTCTGCTCGAACTGGAGTTGATGGCGCGCAAACCCTTGCCGCCGGGTGCCCAGAGCAAAGGCGAACAGCCCTCCTGAATGGAGATGGCGATTACCCGGTGATAAAAAACCTCGGTATGAGGCTAATGCCAGTCAGTAAAGCCTGACTGGCATTGTTTTTATCTGCTTTTTCACACCCACTCCCGTGGCTTGGCTCCATGTCACAGTGAGCTTCGTGTCGCTAATCCACACAACCCTACCAGTTTTTCCAACTCTGCCGCCCGCCTCTGAATAATGAACGGGCACATCTGATCCATGCAGCTCAACAGATGGATGGGGCCGACTCCGTGTGAAACCCGGTCGGCTCGTCGTATGCCTCCTGATATGGGTGATTCTCTTCCCTATCGCGGTGGGCGACTGGTTGACTATCGCTGCTCTTGTCCGATTCCTGCCGGACTGCCTCTCTCATAATGGGTGAGGCTGACGATAGGGAGTAAATATGCGTGCTGGCCCGTGCTTTTACACTCCGTTACATCTGCTCGTCCTGTGACCGCCCCATAATGGTCCTTGGTCTCCTAACCCTGTTCGATGGGAGGTGGATCAGTAGTCGATAAAGTGGAGATCACGAGCAATTTCCTGTCAGCACGGAGGCCTGGACGACGGATGTCACAGAGCGTATCAAACCAGGTGATCAGACGAATGCTGGGAGCCTGCCAGCAGCAGGGGGGCGATCCCGATGCCATTCTAATGGCGGGCGGTCTCACGTCGTTCGACATCGAGCGGGAACAGGGACGGTTGCCGGCCCACAGCCACTACCGGATGCTGCAACTGATGCAGCCCTATCTGGCCAGTTTTCACGAAACCATTCTCTCCTACGACATCGGGCAGCTCTACCAGCACTATCCACCCCTTATCAGCCTGTGCCTGAATCAGCCCTCGCCGCGGGCTGCGCTTGAGGTGCTGCTGGCCTATCGCCCCATCATCGGCAGTTGTGACGAGCTGCGGGTGCTGCGGGGGGCGCAGGCCAGCCAATACCTGTATGTCAATCAGGGGCCCGCCAGCCTGGGGGCGAGTCAGGCTATCCCCAACTTCATCATGCTCTACCGAATTTTGCGAGTCTATCTGGCGGATCCCCGGGTCTCGGTGGGCTTCACGGGGCGGCCGCCACCGCGCCATCAGTTGCTGGACCAGTTCTTCGCCACCCGCTGCCGCTGGGAGCAGGAGGAAAACACCCTGACCATCGACAACGCCCAACTCGACTGTCCCAGCCAGTGCTACAACGAGCCGCTGGGTCATCTGCAATTGGCTCAGCTGGCGCAGATCTGTGCCGACATCGCCGAGCGGGCCCCCTTTGCCTGTCTGGTGGGGGAGCGGATCCGCCACAAGATCCGGGAAGGGGGGCTGGAGAGCGACGAGAGCCTGCTCAAGGAGGTGTGCACGGCCATGAATGTCAGCCGCTGGACCCTGAATCGCAAATTGCAGGGGGAGGGACGCAGCTTCTCCACCCTGCTCAGGGAGGCGAGGGTGAGCGAAGCCTGCCGCTTGCTGGGGGAGGGTGATCAACCGCTACAGAACATCAGCGATCGGGTCGGCTTCTCGTCCCAGAGCGCCTTCAACCGCTTCTTCAAGGCCAACACCCGGATGACGCCGCTGGCCTATCGCAACTCCCGCCAATAAAAACGGGACCGGCGCAAGGCCGGTCCCGTGGTCGGGTCATTGCTGGGCTATTGTCGGGCAAGGCCGGGCTGGGGGCCCGGCCTTGCCTGCCTTTGTTAGCGGGTGATGGTGGTGACGCTGGCGGGATCCACCCCGGTCGGCAGTGCCAGTGCCCCCGGCGTGGTGTTGCTCACCACGATCTCCTTGCTCACCGTGAAGCTGACCGGCGTGCTGGCGGAGACATCCGATGAGGGGCTGATGTAGGCGCTGTAGCGGCCCGGCTCCACGATCCACTGGTTGCTGGCCTCATCGAAGCTGGCGAGGATGCTGGCCGGAATGGTGAAGCTCAGCTGTTCGCTGGCCCCCGGTGCCAGCTGCGCCGTCTTGGCAAAGGCCTTGAGCTCGATGAGCGGTTTCTTCAGCTTGACCTCGGGGGCGGTCACATAGACCTGGGCCGCCTCCTTGCCTGCCATGGCGCCGGTATTGGTGATGGTGGCGGTCAGCACCAGGCTGCCGGTTGCACCATCGGTCAGGGTATTGTTGGCGATGGTTGGGCTGGTGTAGCTGAAGCTGGTGTAGGAGAGGCCGAAGCCGAACGGGTAGGAGACCGCCTGCTCGAAGGTGCTGTAGTAGCGATAGCCCACGTAGATCCCTTCGTTGTAGTAGAGATCGTCCGGTTCGCCGTCCCCGTTGGTGTCTTCGCCCGGGAAGGTGCCGGCGGAGGGAACGCTGGCGTAGCTGTGCGGGAAGCTCTGGGCCAGTTTGCCGCTCGGGTTGACCGCGCCGGAGAGCACGTCCGCCACCGCGTGACCGGTCTCCTGGCCAGCCATGTAGGCCAGCAGGATGCCATCCACCTTGTCGCTCCACTGGGCGGTGTCGATGACGCCGTTGACGTTAAGCACCACTACCACCTTCTTGCCCTGGGCGTGGAAGGCGTTGCTCACCGCGTCGATGAGGGCGCGCTCGTCATCGCCGAGCAGATAGTCCCCCTTGCCGCTGCTGCGATCCGCTCCTTCCCCGGCCTGGCGGCCGATACTGATGACGGCGGCTTGCTGGGTGGCAGCCGCATTGGCGATCAGCGCCGCCAGCTCGCCGCTGATTGGCGCCTCGGCGCAGGTGTAGTAGCCCTTGGCGCCAAATTGCCCCTCGTGATAGACCTTGTTGTTCTCGTAAAAATCGCGGTAGTAGCTCTGCAACGCCTCGTTGACCGGGAAGCGTGCTGCCAGTCCCTGCGCGATGGTGGTGGTGCTGGCGGCGTTCACATCCCCGCTGCCGGTGCCGCCCTTGTAGGTGTTGATCTGATTGATGCCGAAGCTGGCCAGGGTGCTGCTTGCCGCCAGCGGCAGGGCCGCGGCCTCGTTGCGCAGCAGCACCATGCTCTCGGCGCCGGCCTGACGGGCCAGTTTGGCATGGGCGGTCAGATCCGGGCTGTTGCTGATGGCCAACTGGCTGTAAGAGGGGCTCTTCATCACCTGGGTCAGGATGTGGATGGCGGCCTCGTTCACCTTGGCCTCGTCGAGATCGCCGTGCGCGATGGATTGCTGCAACTGCTCCTTGACGTTGCCCGGCTCGATCAAATCTTGTCCCGCCAGCACCTGCTTGTAGGCGTTGTTGGCCACGTCGCCGGCAAACCAGTCGGACATCACCAGGCCGTCAAACTTCCACTCGCCGCGCAGAAGGTCGGTCACCGCATCCTTGCGCTCGTTGACATAGGTGCCGTTGACCTTGTTGTAGGAGGTCATCACCGCCCAGGGCTGGGCCTCGTCTACCGCTATCTGGAAGCCGCGCAGGTAGATCTCGCGGAAGGTTCTCGGTTCACCGATGTCGTTGATCTGGTTGCGGTTGGTCTCGGAGTTGTTGCCGAAGTAGTGCTTGATGGTGGTGCCCACCCCGTTGCTCTCCACCCCGTTGACCATGGCTGCGCCGATTTTGCCGGTCAGCAGGGGATCTTCCGAGTAGTACTCGAAGTTGCGGCCATTGAGCGGGTTGCGCTGGATGTTCATGCCCGGAGCCAGCAGGATGTCGACCCCGTACTGGCGCACCTCGTCCCCCATGGCCTCGCCGACGGCCTTGACCAGCTTGACGTCCCAGCTGGAGGCGAGCAGAGAGCCGATGGGCCAGGCGGTGGCATAGTAGCTGGCGCTGTCACCGTCGCGGTTGGCGTTGATCCGCACCCCGGCCGGCCCGTCCGCCAGTTTGAGGGCCGGAATGTCGATGCCGTCCGCGCTGCGCAGTACGCCGTTGATGTAACCCGCCACGCCGGGCACGTCCTGTTTGACGTTGATGGCGCCGTTGGCACTGCCGTAACCGGGGCCGGAGAGCAGGTCCAGCTTCTCGCTCAGGGTCAGCTTGGCCACCATGGCCTCGGCCTGGCCGCGGTAATAGGCATCGTCCTTGACCAGGGGATCCGAGTCATTCTGGTTGCAACCGACCAGCAGGCCGGCCAGCGCCAGGCTGACACCCAGTGAAACCGCTTTCAATTTTGTGGTGATAGGCATGAAGACGTCCTCGTAACTGTCTGAATAAAAATACAAAGGAGATATCGACACCGGGCGCAAGGCATCCGCCCGGGCTGGGCCGCTCTGCTGGCGGCTGCCATTGGATATCGCAAGGAAGGCCGAACGGGCCGGTGGGCCGGCGTTTGGCTGCAGGCAGGTTAACAAGCCGGGCGATGGCTGCCTTGCCCCGGGGGAGCGAGAAATGTGCCGGCGGGAGCAAGGGGGCCGAGTTGTGAGCAAGGTCGCATCGAAAGGCGGTGCCAAAGCAAAGGTGGGGGTGGCAAGAGGGGAAAGGGCAGGGGAGAAGGAGGGAAAACGGATGGCCTGACGGCCAATGAGGATGGCTGCGATCAACACGCGAGGGGGCCGGCGGCCCCCTCGAAGATCAGCTGATATGCCCGGGCAATGGCCCGGGACGGCTCACTTGGGCTGTTTGAGGGCCCCGGCGAGTTCAATCTGCACCTTGACCCCCTCCTGCTTGAGCGCCGTGGCGACGGCGTTCAGATCGGTGCCCGGCTTGGCTTCCAGTAGGGCGATGCCGCCGCTGCTCTGCTTGAAGCGCAGGCCGTGCCGGCTGGCCAGCGCGCTGGCCTGGTTGTCATCGGCTTCCACCAGCAGGGTGCCGCTGACGGTGAGCTCGGGGCTGGCGGCCCCCTGCATCAGCACATCGCCACGGTGCAGGGTCTGCAGCGGTTCCTTGCCATCGAGACTGCGGGTGGTTCGCGACTTGCTGCCATGGTCGGGGATGAGGTAAGTCTGGCCATTTACCTCTATAGTGCGGTACTGCTTGCCCTCCAGAGTCACGGCTTCTGCCGCCACAGCATTAAGGGCGAGGGGGGCCAACAGGCTGGCCAGCAGTAAGGTAACCGGTTTGTTCATGATAAAACTCCTCGCTTGTTAGCTGTGGTTGGCGTCGTGACCCAGGATCCGCAAGGACCACTCGATCAGCTTGCCTGGCTGGCGGTTGTTGCGCTCGGTCAGGGTGGTGTGCTCACGGGTCTCGCGATTGAGCAGAGAGACCTGACGGGTACCGTTGGCAACGTCGGTTACCTCCAGTCGCCATGTGCCTTGCGCCGGTTCACCATAAAACTTGTGGGAGAGCAGGCGCATGTCACGCAAGCCCTTGGTACGCACATAACCCAGTTTTTGCAGATCGAGCGACTGGCCAACCAGGCTGTTGAGCGGGTTCAGCAGTATGCTGCGGGTGCCGGCGGGGGAAACCAGTTCGATCAGCAGATCGGGCAGGCGCTGATGATCCAGACTCACCATCACCTGAACCGCTTCTACCGTCAATGGTGTGGCAATGCGGGTTGTCGAGCTGGTCGGGCTGTTGCCCACATCCGGGATAGCGGCGGCACTGCCGGTGACATTGATCTTCTGCCATGGCAGCTGTACCAGCGGGGGGAGGGGCTGGTGATTGGCTGCCAGCTCAAGGGCCTTGTTGACGTCAATCAGACCAAAACCGTAAGTCGGGCTGAACCACATGCCGGCGGCATTGCGCTCCCACCCTTCCAGTCCCTTGACCTCACGGCGTTTTCCGGTGCTGCTGGTGTAGCTCACCATGACCGGAGGATGCGCAGCATCAACCCGGGTAGCACTGCGTGCCAGCAGATCCCGTTGGTCCCGCACCGACAGATCCGGGTAGGCGGACATCAGCAGCGCCATGGCGCCGGAGGTGCTGGGGGTGGCGGAGGAGGTGCCGTTCATGACGCCGTTGTAGTCGCAACTTGCATCCAGCTGCGGGTTGCCGTGCAGCCGGTTGGTGCTGGGATCGTCGGTGCGGTTGTAACCCATGTCGCAGCCGGGCAGATCCGTGGTCACCATCGCCGGAGAGTCGGTGCCGTATTCGCCGCCGGTCGCGCTCAGGAAGATGTTGCTGCCGACGCTGGAGTAGGAGGATCTGACGCCATCGGCGTTGAGCGCGCTCACCACCAGGTTCCAGAAGTTGCTGTTGGAGGGATCGAGGTTGCTGTTTTCAAACGGCAATTTGGGACCATTGCCGGTGCGGTTAAGCACATAGCCGCCCGCCGCTATCTTGTTGAAGCCGTTGCCGGCGGCCTTGATATAGGCCGCGCCCTGCGCCTTGAGGGTCTGCTGTTCAAACAGGCGATCAAGCTGGGATTGATCCAGAGAGTTGGCAGAGCGGGGATCCACCACACTCATGCCGTAGCTCTGGTTGAACACTCGGTTATCGCGGCTGGCATCGCTGTCGCCAAGGGCGTAGAGCCAATCTTTCTGCAACTGCTGGCTGTTGTCATCCAGCAGGTTGAACCCCTGCAACTGGGCTCGCGGGGCAATCCCCTTGGTACCGATGGCGTTGTCTACCGCCGCAATGATGCCGGAGACCGAGGTGCCGTGGGCCGTATCCGCATCAGTCGGGGTCGGGTCATCGCTGCCGGTTACCACGTTTTTCGAACCCAGACGCACGTTTTCCGCCAGATCCGGGTGAGCGATGGCCAGACCATCATCCACCACGGCCACATTGACTCCCTGGCCCAGCACACCGGTGCGATGAGCCCACCAGAGGTTGAGATCATTGCCCGCTATACCGCCACGGGCGCTGAATCCATCCTGGCCGCTGTTGAGCAGATACCACTGCTGATCCTGCAGGGGATTGGCACCTGGCAGGCAGCGCTCGGTGCTGCTGCGTCCGATATCCATGCCGCTCTCCTTGCCGGTGAGCGGCGCACAACCTTCATTTGCCTGAACGAGCGCACTAGGCAGGGTCGACAGCAGTGCTGTGATCGCCAGTGCTAACGATGTTTGCTTCATTATTTTTTTAACTCCATCTTGGATCGCACTCATCCTGAGTGCGACGGAAATCTATACACGGGTGAAAGGGGTTCAAAAAGAGCCATTTTCAAAAAACGCAATGAGGTTCAAAGAAATCCGATCTGGTTTGTGGTAGGTATTCCAATGACGCTGGTTATGTGTTTTATTGAGAATGGTTCTCACCGTTCGCTACTGATCTTTTTGTCTGTAATTCACTCCTCTCGCGACTCTCCTTCGCCGCAGCCATCTCGATTCGGGGCAATCCCGAGGGGAGCTCGTGCGCTCTTGAACGTGAGCGGCATGGTTGTGTGTGCCAACGTGAGTACAGCTATGCATTCGGGGGGGACAGCAAGGGTGATGAGGTGGAACCAGCGGTTTATTGCTTGGCGGCAGTGGATGGCTCTGTTATGGTAAATAAAATAGCCGTTTGGATGGCTAGATTTCTGCGGTTTGAGGGGCTTAATCTCTGAGAGCCACCCCGCCGCAGTCCCATAGCTTGATGCGTACCTGACAGGGAGTCCCTATGCCGTTTCGTTCCTTCTTATCTTCTCCTTTGACTGCTTCCTTGCGCGCCACTGCTGGCGCCAGCACCTTTATTGCCGCGATAGCGGTCGGGAGCCTCTCTTTTTCCGCGGTTGCCGCCGATGCGTCCTTGCCGACCAAACAGGAGATCGTGATTGGTACCACGGTGGGGGATTTTGCCGACATGGTGACCGATTCCATCAAGCCGCAGCTGGAGGCCAAGGGGTACAAGGTCAAGCTGGTGGAGTTCACCGACTATGTGACGCCCAATATTGCTCTGGCTGACGGATCACTGGATGTGAACTGCTTCCAGCACAAACCCTATCTGGAGAGTTTTGCCAAAGATCGCGGCTTGTCGCTGGCGCCCATTACCCAGGTGCCAACCGGCCCGATGGGACTCTATTCCGGCAAGCTGGCGGCACTCGACAAGGTGAAAGAGGGGAGCACGGTGGCCATCCCCAACGATCCCACCAATCAGGCGCGGGCGCTGTTGATGCTGCAGGATCTTGGTTGGCTCACTCTCAAGGAGGGGATAAACCCGCTCAAGGCGAGCGAGTTTGATGTGGTGAACAATCCGCACAATCTCAAGCTGGTGTTGCTGGAGGCGGCGCAACTGCCCCGCTCGCGGGAGGATGTGGACTTCTCGGTGATCAACGGTAATTTTGCAGCCTCCAGCGGAATCCCGTTCAGTGAAGGACTGTTTCTGGAGCGCAGCTACGATTTTATCAACTGGGTGGTGGTGAAAAGCGTAGATGCGGATCAGCCGTTTGCCAAAGATGTGGCGGCGGCCTACAACTCGGCGGCTTTCAAAGCCTATGCAGCCAAGCGTTTCGTCGGCTACAAGTACCCGCAAGGGTGGGGCGGCTAACTGTCGTGAACGTGGCCCGGCTATACAACGAAAAACGCCCCGAATTCGGGGCGTTTTTTATGGTATCAAGCCATTAACGGGCGCTTCACTGGTTGCGATAGAAGCGGTTCAGCTCGTTCATCACCTGGATCATGGCGCCCATATCCGGGGTGCCGTGCTTGATCGGGCGATAGCTGTTGCGCTCCAGCAGTTCGAAGTCACCCTGCTTGTTGAAGTGGGTGATGGTGTCCCCTTCATAGATGGCGAAGTCGTTCTGATCCCCGGCCAGCAGCCAGTTGCGCGGGCTGGTATCAAACAGCGAGCGGCCAACGCTGTAATCGCGCGCCGGATTGCGCACGCCCAGCATCCCCTGCATCAGGGTCGGCGCCAGATCGAAATGGCTGCTCGGTTGTTCCCGAACGTCACTGCCGCGCCCCGGCCAGGCCAGTACCAGCGGTACCTGCACCTGATAGGGTGAGTAGTTGCTGCCTGCGCCCCAGCTGTTGCTGCGGGTGTCGTTGAACTCCTGACCGTGGTTGGAGGTGATGACGACGATGGTGTTGCTGTCCATCCCCTGCGACTGCAATTTGGTCAGCATCTGCTCAAGCAACTGGTCGGTATAGAAGACCGAGTTCTTGTAGCGGTTTTCCAGTTTTTGCAGGTTCTCCGCCCGATAGGCGGTCGCCGGATTGAAGTTGGCGAGCTCCGGTTGGAACGGCCCCTTCATGGTGGCGGGCAATTGGTAGTCGCCGGGGCTCGAGAGATAGACCAGCGAGAACCAGGGACGCTCGGGAGAGCGCTTCTCCAGCCACTGTTGCCAGTCGGTCAGCAGCTTGCCATCGTCACTCTGTTCGGAGACAAACACCTGTTTGCGTAGACCGGCGAGGATGCTCTTGCGATACTTCTGGGCATCTTCCATCGCGCCGAACAGCCCGAACTGGTAATCCTGGCGCAGCATCTCGTCGAACAGCACCGGCGGACGCTTGTCGCTGCTGATGTCCTTGTAGTAGTGACCGGGCAACCCGTAGAAGAGGCTGAACATGCCCATCAGGTCGTCGTTGCCGCCACTCAGGTGATTGCGGAACGTCAGATGCTGATCCGCATAGCGCTGCAGATTGGGCATGTTGATGTTGTTGAGCATGTCAAAGCGCAGCGAATCGACCACCACAATCAGCAGATTGTTGTGAGTCAGGGGGGCGTTGACGTTGAGCGGGCGCAGCGGATAGTGCATCCGGCTGTCGCTGTTATCCCCCTGGGAAGCAGCCTGCTTCTCGTACTGATCCAGATCCAGCCAGCCATGTTTGGCCAGGAAGGAGCGGGCCGTCATAGGGTAGGAGAGGGGGAAGTTGGCTCTCTGCATGGTGATCGGCTGATAGAGGGTCGCATCGGCCCAGCTGTTGACCACGTGGGTCAGAATAAAGCAGATCAGCAGGGCCAGTCCCACCTGATTGCCGTACTGGCGGCGCTTGCGCTTGTTGATCTTGCGCCAGACATAGGCCGACAGCAGCAGTTGCAGCAGGAAGATGGTGGGCACGGCAACGAAGATGATGCTCCAGATTGAGCCCTCTTCGGTTTGCGCCTGATCCAGCAGCAACTGCCATACCTGACTGTTGAGGTGGAACTTGAACAGCCGGAATACCTGGGTGTCGATTAGCAGCAGCACCAGCGCCAGGGTGGCGATGATGGCCGAGATGAACCGCAGCGGTTTCTCTTTGGGCAGCACGAAGCTGAGCGGGAAGATCGTCAACAGGTAGGTGACAAAACTCAGAAACGAGAAGTGGCCAATCCAGCTTACAACGAGATAGATCACGCCAAGCGTGGTCGATGGCCAGCTGATGGCACCCAGATAACGGGTGGCGATGAGCATGGCCAGAATAATGTTGAAGAAGGAGAACCAATGCCCCCAGGTGATCAGGCGAGAGACATTATCACGATAGGGGTTACCGGTTTCGACCATAGTGATCCATCTGCGTTGAGAAACGTCAAATCAACAGAGTCGGGGACTCAGTGTGCGTCGTGGCGATTATCGACCGATGCGGTCAGGGCCTGGACAAACTTTTCAGTGATGGCCTGGCGCTGGGCCGGTGCCATACCGTTGATGATATTGGTGGTCAGATTGCCAAGCACCATAAGGCTGAGATCCACCGGCGCTTTATGCTTTTCCAGCGCGGTGATCAGGTCGTTCATCAGGGCGTCAAATTGCTCGTTATTGTACTTTGATACGATAGGCATAATCTTCAGTTCATCTCGGTTCAAAGCGCCTTATAATACTTCACCCTTTCGGCTAACACTATGGCTTTGTGACATGAGTCTCGATATCGACAAGATCATTCTTCACTCCTTGCGCCAGGGCGGCGATGGTCAACCTCACGCCGATACCCGCAGCCAGCTTCTGCCTGCTGACGAGGCAGTACAGGGGCTGATGGCGGAGCTGCACCGCATTTACAATGGCAAGGGGGGCAAGGGCTTTGGCTTTTTTGCCGACCCCGAGGCCGCTGTCGCCGAGCTGGCGGACGGTGAAGAGGCCCCCAAACAGCCTTCTCCCCTGTTTCGCATTGCGCTGGAAAAACTGCTCGACGAGCAGCTCGAATTTGTCCCCTTCTCGGTGGAGATGACCCAGCTGCTGGTCAGGCAACTGGTGGAACATGCCCTCGACGAGCAGGGGGTACTGCTGTTTGCCAAGTACAACTATGTGGGGGTTGATTACCTGATGATCGCTCTGCTGGAAGGCAAGGAGAGCGTCACCGTCAGCGAAGCGCTGGAATTGCGCCATATCCAGTATCTGGATATCGGCAAACTCAATCTGGTGGCCCGCATCGATTTGACCGAATGGAAAACCCAACCTGATTCGCGCCGCTATATCACCTTCAGCAAGGGGCGCATTGGCCGCAAACTGGGCGACTTCTTTATGGATCTGCTGGGGGCCCGCGAGGGGATGGATGCCAAGGTGCAAAATAAAGGCTTGCTGCAGGCGGTAGAAGATTATTGCGACAGTCGCCAGCTCGAACCGACCGAGCGCAATGACTATAAAAAGCAGGTCTTCAAATATTGCACCGAGCAGGCGAGCGCCGGTGAAGAGATCGAAATCAAGGAGCTGTCAGCGGAATTGCCCGGCGATGGCGATCTCGATTTTTACAGCTTTATCGGTCAGGAGTATGAGCTGGAAGAGCGTTTCCCGGCTGATCGCTCTACCCTGCGTGGCTTGACCAAGTTTGTCGGCTCCGGCGGCGGCCTGACTTTGAGCTTTGAGCAGAAACTGTTGAACAGCCGGGTGTTTTATGACCCGCAGACCGATACCCTGACCATCAAGGGGGTGCCGCCCAATCTCAAGGATCAGCTGCTGCGCCAGTCATAATGTGATCCGGCCTTCATTTTTGGCAAAAAGACACCGCAGTTCGCTGCGGTGTCTTTTTATTTAATGGGGCAGGGGGTAGCGAAAGCAACTCGGTGCTTTGTTAACAAATTAAACAGAATTATCCATGTGAAAGGGTTTTCAATGAGGTGAAAACCCTTTCATTCATGTCTTTTTATTTCTATTTAGTAATTTAATTTCTTGTGTTGGCGAGAAATATGCCAATAAATGGCGCTAACCCCCTGAAATAAGAAAATGTTTTCAAAACTTTCTGGAAGGAAATACGTAATTGCATTTCAAAAATGCGAGTTGCGTCATGTGAGCCGTTTGCCGCTTGGGATAATATTCATCTCGCACACAATGCTCTTACAGCGCGGAACTAATACAAGGAAAGGCTCATGAAAAAGAAATTGCTGTCATCCCTGATCGGTCTGGCCACTCTTGGCGTCGCTTGCTCTGCTACTGCTGCCATCGATGAAGGCCAGCTGACCATCTGGATCAACGGTGACAAGGGATACAACGGTCTGGCTGAAGTGGGTAAGAAGTTTGAAGCAGAAACCGGCATCAAGGTTACTGTGGCTCACCCGGATCAGGTTGAAGTGAAATTCCAGCAAGCCGCCGCCACTGGCAACGGCCCGGACATCTTCTTCTGGGCTCACGACCGTTACGGTGAGTGGGTCAAAGCCGGTTTGCTGGTTCCGGTAACGCCGAACGCTGCCACCAAAGGCAAATTTGAACAGCTGGCATGGGATGCCATGACTGTTGATGGCAAAACCTATGGCTACCCGGTTGCCATGGAAGCAGTCAGCCTGATTTATAACAAGGACCTGCTGCCCGAGCCGCCGAAAACCTTCGAAGAGATCGCCAAGATTGACGAGACTCTGAAGAAAAACGGCAAGCGCGCCATCATGTGGGCTTATGACACCCCGTATTTCAGCTATCCGCTGGTGGCTGCCAACGGTGGTTACGCCTTCAAGAAAACCGCTACCGGTTATGACGTCAAAGATACCGGCGTGAACAACGCAGGTGCCAAGATGGGCGTGGGCTACATCTCCGAGATGATCAAGTCCGGTCACCTGGAAAAAGGCATCGACTACGGTGTGATGGACGCCAAGTTCAACAAGGGCGAAGTGGCCATGATGATCAATGGTCCCTGGGCCTGGAGCAACCTGGACAAGAGCGGCATCAAGTACGGCGTAGCGCCGCTGCCGACCCTGAACGGCAAGCCGGCCAAAGCCTTCGTTGGCGTACTGGGTGCCACCATCAACGCCGCCAGCCCGAACAAGGATCTGGCTATCGAGTTCCTGGAAAACTACCTGCTGACCGATGCCGGTCTGGCGCCGGTCAACGCCGACAAGCCGCTGGGTGCCGTTGCGCTGAAATCCTTCCAGAAGACCCTGGAATCCGATCCGCACATCAAGGCCACCATGCTGAACGCCCAGGCTGGCGAGCCGATGCCATCCGTTCCCGAGATGAGCCGTTTCTGGTCTTCCTTCGAAACTGCCCTCAAGAACGTGACCTCCGGTCGTCAGGGTGTTGACGAAGCACTGGATACCGCTGCCAAGCGTATCGTTCAGTAAGCACGCACTACCCGGGAGGCCGTCATGGCCTCCCACTCTCTCAAATCTCTCTTGGCGTTATAAAGGTTAATTGGCATGGAAGTAGTACCTTCTGTTGAGTCCTATGCCGGTCCGAAGGATAAGCACACCTGGCTTAAGTGGACCATAGCGGCCCTGGTTGCCATCCTCAACGGCTACGCAGCCGTGATGATGTACGCCAGTGGCGAGTGGGTATTCGCGCTGCTGGATCTGGTGGTGGTTTCCGTCGGTCTGTATGTCTTCATGAACAAGAAGACCTATGCCCATCGCTACATCTTTCCGGGTGTTGCGGGCATGGTTGTGTTTATCATCTTCCCTCTTGCCTACACCATTGGCATTGCCTTCACCAACTATTCGGGGTCCAACTTGCTCTCCGTGGAGCAGGCGCGGGACTACCACCTGAAGAAAACCTACAAGGTGGCGGGCGGTGAATTCGATTTTACCCTGCTGGGTGGCGACAACGGCCAGTTCCAGCTGCTGCTGACACAGGATGATCAATCCTTTATCAGCCAACCTGTTTCCCTGATGACCAACAAGGCCCGTGAGCTGGCGTCCCGCGAGGGCCGTGTGCAGAACACCCAGCAAGTGGTCGAGCTGCAGCCCTTCACTGGCGAAGCGGCCAGCAAGGCCGCACCGATCCGCGCCATTGTTGAGCATCGTACTCACCTGAGTGACCTTGACCTGGTGCTGCCGGATGGCGGTACCCACCTGACCCTGAGCAGTCTGCGCAAGTTTGCCGCCCAGAAGCAGCACTACACCCGTCTGATGGATGGTGCCGTGCTCAAGTCCGGCGTGGTGATCAAAGACAGCAACCTGCTGCGTGATACCCAGAATGGCGAGCTGATGCTGCCCAATGGCGAGACCGGCTTCTATCAGTACATCGACGAACAGGGTCAGTTTGTCGGCAAGGGTATTGCTCCGGGCTTTGTGGTGAGCGTCGGTTGGAAGAACTTCGCGCGCATCGTCACCGATCCGGGCATCCAGTCACCCTTCCTGCAGATCTTCATCTGGACCGTGATCTTCTCAACCTGCTCCGTCGCTTTCACCTTGGCTATCGGCATGGTGCTGGCCTGTCTGGTGCAGTGGGAAGAGCTCAAGGGGCGCGGTTTCTATCGGGTCATGTTGATCCTGCCCTACGCGATTCCGGCGTTTATCTCCATCCTGGTGTTCAAGGGGTTGTTCAACCAGAACTTCGGTGAGATCAACATGTTCCTGGAAGCGGCGTTTGGCATCAAGCCGGACTGGTATACCAACCCCTTCCTGGCCAAGGTGATGATCCTGATTGTCAACACCTGGCTCGGCTACCCCTACATGATGATCCTCTGCATGGGCCTGCTCAAAGCCATTCCGGAAGATCTCTATGAAGCGTCCGCCATGGACGGTGCCGGCCCGGTACAGAACTTCTTCAAGATCACCGTGCCGCTGCTGATGAAGCCGCTGACACCGCTGTTGATTGCCTCGTTCGCCTTCAACTTCAACAACTTCGTGCTTATCCAGTTGTTGACCAACGGTGCGCCCGACATCATCGGCGCCAGCACCCCGGCCGGTACCACCGACTTGCTGGTGAGTTATACCTACCGGATTGCGTTCCAGGGATCGGGTGGTCAGGACTACGGTCTGGCCAGTGCCATCGCCACAGCTATCTTCCTCATCGTGGGTGCGCTGGCGCTGCTCAACCTGAAATTGTCCAAAGCCGACAAGCAGCTGTAAGGAGGCTTCAACATGGCAATCGTACAACCCAAATCAGTCAAATACCGGGTGTGGGCAACCCACCTGGTCATGTGGGGCTTCCTGGCGCTGATCATCTTCCCGTTGATCATGGTTATCGCCATCTCGTTCCGTAACGGTAACTTCGCGGTAGGGGAGATCATCCCCTCCAATCCGACGCTGGATCACTGGAAGCTGGCGCTGGGCATGTCCATCACCAACGCCGACGGCAGCATCACTCCGCCGCCGTTCCCGGTGCTGACCTGGTTGTGGAACTCCATCAAGATCGCCGGCATCACTGCCCTGATGATCGTGACGCTCTCCACCACCTGTGCTTACGCCTTTGCCCGCCTGCGTTTTCGTGGCAAGTCCACCATCCTGCAGGGCATGCTGATTTTCCAGATGTTCCCGGCGGTGCTGGCACTGGTAGCCATCTACGCGCTCTTTAACAAGATTGGTGACTACATCCCCTGGCTCGGTCTCAACACCCACGGTGGCCTGATCCTGGCGTACATGGGTGGTATCGCCCTGCACGTCTGGACCATCAAGGGCTACTTCGAGACCATCGACTCCTCTCTGGAGGAGGCGGCGGCCATCGACGGGGCGACCCCGTGGCAGGCATTCCGTCTGATCCTGTTGCCTCTGTCGGTGCCCATCCTGGCGGTAGTGTTTATTCTGGCCTTTATCGGTTCCATTACCGAGGTGCCCATGGCCTCCATCCTGCTGCAGGATGTGAACAATCTGACCCTGGCGGTCGGGGCTCAGCAGTACCTCTATCCGCAGAACTATCTGTGGGGTGATTTCGCGGCGGCCGCAGTGCTCTCCGGTTTCCCCATCACAGTGGTCTTCCTGTTGGCACAGCGCTGGTTGGTTGGCGGTCTGACTGCTGGTGGTGTGAAAGGTTAAGTTTATGGCCGGGGGAGCTCACTCCCCCCGCTATCACGATTTGCAAAGATTCAAGAGCGGAGCTCGTCATGGCTGAAGTAGTACTCAACAACGTTCGCAAAAATTACGATCCGGCTGTTCACAAGGACACCCTGCGCAACATCAACCTCTCCATCAAGGAAGGGGAGTTCATTGTCTTCGTCGGCCCGTCAGGCTGCGGTAAATCCACCCTGCTGCGGATGATCGCGGGTCTGGAAGACATCACCAGCGGTGAGCTGACCATCGGCGGTCGCTACATGAACGACGTGCCGCCGGTAGAGCGCAACGTCGGCATGGTGTTCCAGTCCTACGCCCTCTATCCCCACATGAACATCTACGAGAACATGGCCTTTGGTCTGAAGCTCAAGAAGATGGACAAGGAGAACATCCGCAAGCGGGTGATGCGCGCCGCCGAGATCCTGGGTCTCGAGCCGCTGCTGGACAGAAAGCCCAAGGCGCTCTCCGGTGGTCAGCGTCAGCGGGTCGCCATCGGTCGCTCCATCGTGCAGCAGCCACAGGTGTTCCTGTTTGACGAGCCGCTCTCCAACCTGGATGCCGCGCTGCGGGTCAAGATGCGGATCGAGATCGCCAAGCTGCACAAAGAGCTTAACTCCACCATCATCTACGTGACCCACGATCAGGTGGAAGCGATGACTCTGGCCGACAAGATTGTGGTGCTGAGCCCGCTCAAGGCCGAAGCTGCCACCAACCTGGAACAGTTCGGTTCACCGCTGGATCTCTACCACAACCCGGACAACAAGTTCGTGGCGGGCTTTATCGGCTCTCCCAAGATGAACTTCCTGGCGGGCGAGTTGCTGGAGATTGGCGAGCAGGAGTGCCTGGTCAAGTTGACCTCTGGCGATACCGTGCGTGCCCGGGTCGATGCCCGCAGTGGCGCTGTGGGTGACAAGGTGGAGCTGGGCATTCGCCCCGAGCACCTGATGCCGCTGGATCACCCCCATGCGCACAGCAAGGTGAGCGGGATCGTGCAGGTGGCCGAGCACCTGGGCGCCGAGTCCTTCGTTTATATGGATGTGGATGGTCACGACTTTACCGTCAAGGCTACCTCGGATGTGGATGTGGCGACCGGTCAGACCTACAGCGTGGGTATCCCGGCCGAAGCCTGCTACCTGTTCGATGCCAAGGAGCAGGCGTTCCCACGGACCGCCAAATATATCCGTACCTGATTTTTTGTTGTGCTGGTTTTCCTTTCTTATAATCAATGCCTTTTTGCCGGTCGTCAGACCGGCTTTTTATTGCCTGCGATTTGAACATGCAGGTAGGCAAGGTAACCCGGTTCAAGCCTCGAGTTCGGCGGTAATATCGGGCACAAAGGTCTGGCTGGCCAGCGGCGGGCGCTCATACCCTTCGGTCTTGATGGGGGGGAGCTTGATAGGCTCGTAGTGGATCGCCTCGTAGGGCACCTTGCTCAGCAGATGGGCGATGCAGTTGAGGCGGGCACGGCGTTTGTCATCTGCCTCCACCACGAACCAGGGGCAATCCTCGGTGTCGGTGTAGGTGAACATGTCATCCTTGGCGCGGGAGTACTCCACCCAGCGCGAGCGGGACTGCAAATCCATCGGGCTGAATTTCCAGCGCTTGATGGGGGTGTTGATCCGCTCCTTGAAGCGCTTCTCCTGCTCCTCATCGCTGACCGAGAACCAGTATTTGATCAAGGTGATGCCGGAGCGGATCAGCATCCGCTCAAACTCGGGGCAGGCGCGCAGAAACTCGCGATACTCGGCATCGCTGCAAAATCCCATCACCCGCTCGACTCCGGCCCGGTTGTACCAGGAGCGGTCAAACAGCACCATTTCGCCAGCGGCGGGCAGGTGGGCCACATAACGCTGAAAGTACCACTGGGAGCGCTCCCGATCGGAGGGGGCGGGCAGCGCCGTGACCCGGCAGACCCGGGGGTTGAGCGGTTCGGTGATCGCCTTGATGACGCCCCCTTTACCGGCGGCGTCCCGTCCCTCGAACAGTACCACTAACTTCAATCCCTCCTGCTTGACCCACTCCTGCAGCTTGACCAGCTCCTCCTGCAGATGGGCAAGGTGGTGCTCGTAGCACTTCTTGTCCAGACGTGGCCGCTTCTTGCTCTTCTCCTTCGCCATGGGCTTCTCCTTTTGGCATCCTTTCATGGGTGACGTCTTTGAGTCACTGTCAGCTTGCACCAGGGAGGCGTCACCTGCCAAGGGGGACGTGATACACTGCCCGCCCATCGCTGGCAACAGGAGATAACATGAAGCATTTTATGGAGATAGCGGGCCGCCGGATGGCCTATCTGGACGAAGGGCAAGGGCCGGTACTGCTGTTTGGTCACAGCTATCTGTGGGATAGCGCCATGTGGGCGCCGCAAATCGAGGCGCTCAAGGGCAGCTATCGCTGCATCGTCCCCGAGCTGTGGGGCCACGGTGATTCCGACCTGCTCCCCGAAGGTGGCTGCACCCTGGCGACTCTGGCGCGGGATCACCTGGCTCTGCTCGATGCCCTCGGGGTTGACGAGTTCGTACTGGTGGGCCTCTCCATCGGCGGCATGTGGGGTGTTGAGCTGGCGCGTATGGTGCCAAACCGCCTTAAGGGTCTGGTGCTGATGGACAGTTTTGTCGGCCTGGAACCGCAGATCACCTGCGAGCGCTACCTCGGCATGCTGGCGATGATCGAGCAGCTCGGCACCGTGCCGGCGCCCATCATCGAACAGGTGGCGCCTATCTTCTTTGCGAACCAGCCCGATGCCGACTTGCTGGCCGATTTCAAGGCGCGTCTGGCCGCCTGGCCAAACGAGAAGATTGCCGCCATGGTGGCGGTGGGCCGCAGCTTTGTGACCCGCGAAGATCGTATCGAGTGGCTGGAGGAGATCACCACTCCCGCACTGGTGATGACCGGCTGCGAAGACAAGGCCCGTCCGGTGCTGGAGGGCTATCTGATGGCCGAGGTGCTGGGTTGCCCGTTCAGGGAGATCCCGATGGCTGGCCACATCTCATCGCTGGAAAATCCGTCCTTCGTCAATCAGCAGCTGGCCGATTTTCTGGCGACGCTGTAAGCCTGAATAGGCAGCTTGAGCAGGCTGTGCTACCAGCCTGATGGTCGTGAAAAAGGGAGCCGAGGGCTCCCTTTTGTTTGGTCGTGTCTCACGGTTCAAGACTCATAACTGTTACCAGATATAGCCCAGCGCAAAACCCGCATAGAGCTCGCCATCGTGCTGGACGATGGGGCTGTTTTTGATGTCCCGATCATACCATTCGTAGTTCATGGCAAACATGCCAATCCAGTTGGGGCTGAAGCGGTAGCTGGTGATGAGGGCCGCCATCGGGGAGAGGGTTGACCCCGTATCCCAGGCTGGCCGCTGGGCGGTGGCCTCGCTCTCGGAGATGCCGCCGAAGTAGTAGTTGGCCATCTTGTCGCTGCGCAGCATCACCCCCATCCCCGGCATGATGAGCAGGTTGTCGCGCTGGATGGGGAAGTCGGCCCACAGCAGCAGCTCCTGACCCTTGCTGCGGCCGGTGATATCGCTGTTGGCCCGCACGGTCAGCAGGGCGTAGGGAGTGATGATGTTGCCACCTATCCCGCCTTCCAGCTGCCATTTGCGCTGTTCCATGCCAGTAAAGGCCGGAGCATCCTCGGGATCCAGATTGCCAAACCGCACCCGGCCATAGCCATAGAGGGCCACGTTCTCATCTTTGTGGAAGTAGTAGCGCGCCCGATCGCCGAGAAACATGAATTGCTTGCCGAAGTAGATAAAGCCCGGGATGGCGTAGGTGGCATTATCCTGCGCCTCATAGCGGGCCTGTCCCCCGATGAGCGCCGCTCCGGCGACAAAGCCCTGTGGCACCGGGCTGGTGGGGCTGTCGCTGGTGAGCAGATCCATGGCGCCAAGATCGATATCGGCACGCGCTGGGAGGGCTGCAGCGAGGAGCAGGGCCGTCAGCCCTGCCGCTCTGATTTGACGAAAAAAGGTCATGGACACTCCGTTGTCACGATTGCAGGGGAAGCAGGTTATTTTGCGGCACTGGGCATCTCTTCGCGTTTTGGCCAGGCATTGAGCACCGCCTTGACCAGGGTGGCGAGGGGAATGGCGAAGAAGACTCCCCAGAATCCCCACAAGCCGCCAAACACCAGTACGGCGATGATGATGGCCACCGGATGGAGGTTGACCGCTTCCGAGAAGAGCACAGGTACCAGCAGGTTGCCATCGAGGGCCTGAATGACCAGATAGGCCACCATCAGCCAGGCGAACTCGGGGGTGAGCCCCCACTGGAACAGGGCCACCATGGCGACCGGCACAGTCACCACGGCGGCGCCGATATAGGGGATCAGTACCGAGAAGCCGACCGCGACCGCCAGCAGCACAGAGTAGCGCAATCCCATCAGCGCAAAGGGGATATAAGTGGCAATCCCGACGATCAGGATCTCGATCACCTTGCCGCGGATGTAGTTGATGATCTGGTTGTTCATCTCCACCCACACCCGGTTGACCAGGGTGCGGTTGCGCGGCAGAAAGCGGCGCAGGCTGCCCATCAGTACCCGCTTGTCTTTGAGCATAAAGAAGACCATCAGCGGTACCAGAATGAGGTAGATCATGATGGCAACCACGTTGACCAGCGAGCTGAGGGAGGCGCTCACCAGATGCTCGCCGCCACTGAGGATACGCTGGCGAATATTATCGATGACGGTCTCCACCAGACTGACGTCGATGAGCTCGGGGTAGCGGTCGGGCAGGGTGCGCACATAATCCTGAGCGTGGGTCAGCATGGCGGGCGCCTCTTTGGCCAGATTGATCCCCTGACTCACCAGCGTCGGGATAAGACCCAGCAAGGAGGCCACAGCCACCGCAATAAAGAGGATCAGGATGATGCTGGTGGCCAGGGTGCGCGACAGCCCCGCTTTTTGCAGCCGGGCGACCGGCCACTCCAGCAGGTAGGCCATTACCAGTGCCACCAGCAGGGGGGCCAGCAGATCGCCAAACAGCCAGATGATGGCAAAGCAGAACACCAGCAACAGGAACAGGGTAACGGCATCGGGATCGGAAAAACGGGTCTGATACCAGTGCTTCAATACTTCTAACATGACGGCATCCTTACATCACTGGGGCTCAAGATGACTGTTTCGCCCCGACAACCAACTGCAAAGAGAGGGTATTGTCCGGTTCTTGCTGCATCTCGACATGGTGGCCCTGACGGTGCAGATAGGCCGGAATATCCTGCCGGGAGCCCGCATCGGCCAGCCGGATGGTGACGGTTTGACCGCTTTTGGCCTCCCTTAACCAGAGCTTGAGCCGGATCAGCGGCTCGGGGCAACGCCAGGGGGTCAGGTCGAGAACTTCCATGGGGGCTCCATCAGGCAGGTGGCCACTATTATGGCCGTGATAAGAGCGTGAAACAACGCTTGTAGCCCTTGATGGGCAAGGGTATTCTGCCGAGGCCCTTTCTGATGGAGATAGAGATAACGTGGCACGCTTTTCCCCCCTGATGGCATCGCTTCCCCTGCTGGCTTCCCTGATGGGCGCCACGTTTCATGCCGAGGCCAACAATCAGCTTCCCGACATCGGCACGGCCGGGGTGGCGGCCCTGCCCATCGAGCAGGAAGTGCGTTACGGCAACGCTTTTATGCGCTTTGCTCGTGCGGGTTTGCCGATCATCGATGATCCGGTGCTGAGCCAGTACATTGACGATCTGGGTCAGCGACTGCTGACCAACGCCGATGGGGTGCGTTTCCCGTTTACCTTCTTCCTCATCAATGATCCCAGCATCAACGCGGCCGCTTTCCTCGGCGGGCGAGTCAAGGTGCACACCGGCCTCTTCCTCTACGCCGACAGCGAGAGCGAGCTGGCCTCGGTACTGGCCCACGAAATCACCCATGTGACCCAGCGCCATATCGCCCGTTACATGGAGGCGCAGGCGAGCAGCTCTGCAGTGACCCTGGCCGGTCTGGTGGGCTCCATCGCGCTGGCGGTGATCAACCCGACTGCCGGTATCGCCGCGCTGCAGACTACGCTGGGCCTCTCCATGCAGTCGGCCATCAACTACACCCGCGACAACGAATATGAAGCGGATCGCATCGGCATGAAGACCCTCTATGATGCCGGTTTCGACCCCATGGGGATGGCCAACTTCTTCCAGAAACTGGCTGCCGAATACCGTTACGCCAGCAAGCCGCCTGAAATGCTGCTCACTCACCCGCTGCCGGAGACCCGGATCAGCGAGGCCCGCGCTCGGGCGGGCAGCTATGGCCGCCGCGACTTGCCGCCCAGCCTCGACTTCTGGCTGGCCAAGGTGCGGATTCAGGTGCGTTTTGGTACAGATACCCCGCAGGGGCTGCTGAGCTACTTCGATACCCGGATCCAGAAGGGGGATTACCCGCTCAAGGATGCCGCCATCTATGGCAAGGCGCTGGCGCTGATCCAGCTCAAGCGCACCGACGAGGCTGATACCCTGATGCAGGAGCTGGCGGCCCGTCATCCGGAAGATCTCTTTATCGTCGATGCCCAGACTGACATCGATCTGGCCAAGGGGCGCAGTGCCCAGGCCATTGCGCGCCTCGAGAAGTTCCGCAGCCGGATGCCGGACAACGAAGTGGTGGTGGTCAATCTCGGCAACGCCTACCTCGAGAGCGGCAACTACAAGAAATCCATCGCTATCCTTGACCCCTATGCCCGTGCCCATGAGGAGAACAATCTGGCCTGGAACCTGCTGGCTGATGCCTATCGCAAGGCAGGCAGAATGACCGAGCTGCATATGGCGCGGGCCGAGATGCTCTCGCTGCGCGGGGATTATCAGGCAGCCATCGACGAACTGATCGTGGCGCGCGGTACCACCAGCGACCGGATGACTCTGGCTCGTCTGGAGGCGCGCATCACCGAGCTGGAGCGGGCCAAGAAGGATCTCGACAGCCTCAAGGGCTAACGAAACTGGCATTGGCCAAGCAAATAAGGGCGCACTATGGTGCGCCCTTGTTGTTTATGGCGGTGGCGTGATGTACATGACGGTGATTGCAGCGATGGGCTAGTGACGCATGCGGCTGGCGGTCGCCTTGAGCATCTCGATCTGCTGCTGGTCGAGCTCGCCGACCAGCGTCTTCTTGAGCTTGCCCTCGCTATCAAGCAGATAGCTGGTGGGCAGGCCGCTTGGGTGAGGGAAGGGGAGGCTGGCATCTTCATTGGCAATAAGGAGCGGCACCTTGATGTGATACTGCGCAGCCAGCTTGTCCAGCTCTGCTGGCGTGGTCGGGTCGTAGTTGATGGCCACCACTGTGATCTGGCCTTCTGCCGCCAGCGCGTTGAGGCGCGGCATCTCCCGCAGGCAGGGGGCGCACCAGGGGGCGAAGTAGTTGACCAGCAGCGGCTTGCCGGCAAAGTGGCGCAGGCTGACCGACTGCCCTGTTGCATCGGTAAATTCGGGGGCGGGCGTGCAGGCGCCCAGCAGGCCAGCCACAATCAGCCAACAAATTCGTTTCAATTCCTTTCCACTGCCGCTTACCCTGACCATCACTTTCCCCTACAATAGCGCCGTTTCTAATCCCATCTTGCGATTAATCAGGGAGTTACCATGAGCGAGACCCAAATCTACCACAATCCGCGCTGCTCCAAGAGTCGCGAAACCCTGGCCCTGCTGGAACAGCACGGGATCGCCCCTGATGTGGTGCTCTATCTGGAGCAGGCCCCGAGCGAAGATGAGATCCGCAACCTGCTCTCTCTGCTCGGCTTTAACGATCCCCGCCAGCTGATGCGCACCAAGGAGGATCTCTACAAGGAGCTGGGCCTCAGCGAAGTGAACGGCGACGCCCTTATTCGCGCCATGCACCAGCATCCCAAGCTGATCGAGCGCCCAATTGTCATCAAGAATGGTCAGGCCCGCATTGGTCGCCCGCCGGAGCAGGTGCTGGAGATCCTCAAGTGAGCACCCGCTTCGCACGTTGGCTGACTCTGGTCGGCTTCTTCGGTCTGCTGGGCTGGGTCATCCTCTGGCATCTGTGGCTATCACCCCATCCGGACCTCAACCCCTGGCTGCTGCCGGTGATCTGGACGGTGCCGCTGCTCTTCCCTCTCAAGGGGATAGTGCAGGGCAACCCCTACACCCACGCCTGGGGCAACTTCGTGTTGATGCCCTATTTCCTCCACGCCCTCACCCTGATCACCACGGATGAGGGGGAGCGGTGGCTGGCGGTGGTGGAGCTGGTCTTCACCACTCTCGCTTTTGTCGGCACCATCTATTACGCCCGACTGCGTGGTCGGGAGCTGGGCTTAAGCATTCGCAAAAAGAAAGACGAAGCCAACTGATGACAAACGCCCCGCAAGGGGCGTTTTTTATGGGGAAGCAGCTCTATCCAGAGGGATCAGTGTGCCCTTGGGCTGCCCGATATTGGGCCAGCTGCAGCTGGCTAAAGTCCATCAGCGCGGGATAGAAGCGCAGAAATCCCGCCTCGCATGTTTGCCACTGCGACTCATCGAGGGTCAGTAGCGCCTCTCCCAGTTGTACCGGGCGGCGCAGTCGGCGACCTATGCCATTCAGCGCTTGCCCCAGCCCCTCCCTGTGGCGGTAGGAGGCGATCCAGTTCTGCTCGGCCATCCGCTTGAGGGGAAACGGCAGTCCATCCTGCAGGCGTGGGTGATCCGCCAATAGCTGCTCATAACTGCGTTGCAGGAAGCGGGGTAGGGGCTCGGTACTGAACAGCTCCCAGTGCAGGCTCAGCCAATGGTCGTAGATCATATCCACCACTATGCCGCCAAAGCGGCGCCAGGGGGCCTCGAAACTGGCGACGGTCGCCTTGTGCTCGGGGTGGCTGTCGGTGAAAGCGTCAATTTTGCGGTGCAGCCAGATCCCCTCATCGAAGTGGGCGGCAAGCCCCGTGGGCAGCGTGCCTTTGACAAAATCACCGAGCAGGTTGCCGGTGAGGGAGCTTCGGGTGTGGGCAGCCAGATGGAGATGGGCCAGAAAATTCATCGGTCGCTGTGGGTCTGTTATGGGATGGCAAGGTGCTTCGAGCCTAACGGATCCCGCCCGCCTTGACCATGATCGGGATTTTGCTACTGCCCGGCGGCTGCCTCTTGCCGGGCAAAATTCGGGCGTGCTAAGGTGATTGCCATCTTTGTCACAGGACGCGACAAACCACCATGATGCGCAAAGCCAGAGGCTTTTTTCTGGCCTTCTACTTCAAGCCTTTCTATCTCTCCGAGTGGTTCGACGAATAGATCGAACCCCTGGAGCAGTTCACTGACGCCCGATTGGGCGTGATCTCGCTCATCCAGATTTTGCCGCTTTTGGTCATCGCATGCATTCGCCTGCGGTGCCTTGTCCGCGCTTGTGCGCTTTTTATGTAATGGAGTACACATGATGAAGATCAGACTGACCCTCTCAGCCCTGTTTGTTGCCAGCCTGCTGGCCACCCCCGCCATGGCCAAGGAGTGGAAAACCGTGCGCTTCGGGGTGGAGGGGGCCTACCCGCCCTTCTCCTGGACCGATGCGTCGGGCGAGATCAAGGGGTTTGATATCGATCTCGCCAACGCCCTGTGTCAGCAGATGGCGGTCAAGTGCGAGTTGGTGGCGCAGGATTGGGACGGCATGATCCCGGCCCTGCTGTCGCGCAAATACGACGCCATCATCGCTGCCATGTCGATCACCGACGAGCGGCGCCAGAAGGTCGATTTCACCGAGAAATATGCCCATATTCCCAATCGCTTTGTGGCGGCCAAGGGGACCGAGCTGACGCTGACCCCGGAAGGCATGGCGGGCAAGCGCATCGGGGTGCAGCGTGCCACCACCCACGACAAGTACCTGACCGACAATTTTGGCTCGAATGTCACCATAGTCCGCTACGGCAATGCCGATGAGGCCTATCTCGATCTGAAAGCGGGTCGGGTGCTGGCCCTGCTGGCCGATGCCTCTGCCATTGAGCAGGGGCTGCTTGGCAAAGAGGGGGGCGACAAGTTCGATTATGTGGGACCCGCCCTGACCGATCGCCAGTGGTTTGGTGATGGTATGGGGATCGCCGTGCGCAAGAGCGATAAGGAGCTCAAGGGCAAGCTGGACGAGGCGATTAAGGCCCTGCGTGCCAATGGCACCTATCAGCAGATCAACCAGAAGTACTTCAAGTACGATATATATGGTGGTTGACGGGGGGAGGGAGCTTGCTCCCTCTCTTTTCATTGGGCAAGCGACAATCGTGCAAGGAGGATCGCCATGTTGACCCTGATCGAGGGAGCCGAGATCTTCAGCCCCTCCCACCTTGGCCAGCAGGATCTGCTGGTGGCTGATGGCCGTATCGCCTGGATGGGCGAGGGGTTGACGGTGCCTGCAAACTGGCCGCTGCATCGGGTCGATGGTCGTGGCCGCTATCTGGTACCCGGGCTGGTGGATCCGCTGGCCCATATCACCGGCGGCGGCGGTGAGGGGGGCTTTGCTTTTCGTACTCCAGAACTGTCGGCGAGCGAGGCGCTCAAGGCCGGTGTCACTACCCTGGTGGCGGCGCTTGGCACTGACAGCCTGACCCGCACTCCCGCGCAGGTGCTCGGCAAGGTGCGCGAGTTTCGCGCCGCCGGGGTGAGCGCCTTTATGTATACCGGCTCTTACCATCTGCCGGTCAAGACCCTGACCGGCACGGTGGAGTCGGACATCATCCTGATCCCCGAGGTATTGGGGGTGGGGGAGGTGGCCATCAGTGACCACAGATCCAGTGCGCCGACCCACGATGAGCTGGCCAGGCTTGCCAGCGAGGCGCGAGTGGCCGGGCTGCTTGCGGGCAAGAGCGGGGTCAGCTTCTTCCATGTCGGGGATGGCAAGGGGGCATTGGCGCCCCTGCGGGCCCTGCGCGATGAGACCGATATTCCGCTGCGCCAGCTCTATCCTACTCACTGCAACCGCAACCCCTGGCTCTTTGCCGAGGCCATCGAGTGGGGCAAGGCAGGAGGTTGGGTCGACCTCACCACCTCGAGCTTTCCCGATCTGCTGGAGGATGGCGAGCGGCTTGCCGCCGATGCGCTCGTCGAGCTGCTGGACGCCAATGTGCCTGCCGAGCGCATCACCTTCAGCTCGGATGCCAACGCCAGCCTGCCGCGCTTTGATGGCGAAGGGCGGCTAATCGAGATGCGCTGCGGCCAGATTGCCAGCCTGTGGCAGCAGTGCGTGCGCGCGACCCGGCTCGGTGTCTCGCTGGAGAAGGCATTGGCCGCGGTGACGAGCAATCCGGCACAGGCGCTGGGGCTCGGCAGCAAGGGGCTTATCGGGGTCGGGCAGGATGCGGATCTGCTGCTGGTGCACGACCGGACGTTTGCTATCGAACGGGTGATGAGTGGCGGCCAATGGCGCGAATAAGGCTGCGGGCAATATCGCAGCCAGTGCGAGTGCGTGGTTGCTCCAAACAGCAAAAGCCCGACAACAAGGTCGGGCTTTTTTATCTGCAATGTGGGAATCAGGCTTAGAGCGCCAGAAACCCGAGGATCAGGATGGGGCCGAGCAGGCTCAGGATAAAGCCGGAGACAATGGCCACCGGCACCACCTGAATGCCCCCTGATTTCTGGATAACCGGCAGGGTGAAGTCCAGCGCCGTGGCGCCGCCGTAACCGATGGCCGCCGAAGGGTGGCGTCGCATCAGGACCGGGATGATCAGAATGGCGATAAGCTCGCGCCCAAGATCGTTGATAAAGGCAGCAGAACCGAGCACCGGCCCCAGTTTGTCGGCCACCAGAATGCCGGAGAGCGAATACCAGCCGAAGCTCGAGCTCATCGCCAGACCATGGGCAAAGGGCATCCCCAGCAATTGGGCCGCCAGCAGGCTGCCCAGCCAGCTGCTGAGGATGACGGTGGCGGCGATTTTCATCCCCCAGGGGTTGAGCAGGATCTGGCGCAGCCGCATGCCGGAGTTGCGCATCTGCACCCCGATGAGAAACAGCAGCAGCATCAGGGCCCACTCGCTCCACTTGTCGATGGGCAGGGCGCGCAGATCCACCAGTAGACCCAGCAGCACACCGCCGAGCACCACAAAGCAGAGCTGCAGGGATTCCCACAACAGGTGCAGCTTGCCCGGCATCTTCGCATCGCTCGCCTCATGGGTCGGCGGTGTGCGCTTGTCGAGCCACCAGAGGGCCAGCAGGTTGCAGAGCGTGATCGCGGTCAGCATCACCCCTGCGACCTTGAAGATCACCGCCAGATTGCTGCCCAGGTTCTCCACATAGGCAAGCCCGAGCCCCATCAGAAACAGAATGAGGTAGACCATCTTGCCCAGACTCTGGTTGACCAGCTTGATCAGCCGGGCAGAGGAGAGGGGAATCAGATAGCCGATTGCCAGTGGCAACAGGATCAGCAACACATTGAGCAGCATCGAGGCCTCGATCACAAAAACTGATAAAAACACCACCTTATCATTACTTATTGGCTCTGTGTCACATATCTCTCGCTTTCATGGCCAAAAACAGCCCTCTTGGGGGCGGGTTGTTACTTTTTTGCCACAACCTCTCTATTTGATAAGGTTCTGTGCGAGCCCGAGTGCACCAATGAAATCAAGTCGATCCGATCGGGGGGCCGATATTTCGCTCGGCAAGGGGGTGCATAAAGCCATTTTGGTGCCGGTTTGGCACACATCACGCTTTTCTCTTGCCACTGATATGATTGGGGTATAAAAAGGCGTTATCGGAATAGCCATTGAAACGGCTGTTTATGCAAACAAAGTGCTGAAAAATACGCAAAGAGCGAATAAAAATAGAGCGAATCCCCTGAAGACCCTCGTTCTGTATTGTTTTTTCACTATCCGGGTGATATTTTCGCTGAAGGTTGCCATCGGTTAACTTTTTGTTAAATGGACGATGGTTGAGTCACGCCCCCTGCGGCGTCTAGGGACAGACAAGGTTGTAATGGATGAGCGACGTTGCCGCACTGGAAGTACGTGATCTGCACAAATATTTTGGCACCCACGAAGTGCTCAAGGGCATCGACATGACCGCCCACAAGGGGGATGTGATCTCCCTTATCGGCTCCTCCGGCTCGGGGAAGTCGACCTTTCTTCGCTGTATCAATCTGCTCGAAACCCCCTCATCCGGCACCGTCTCGCTCCATGGCGAGCTGATCCGGATGAAAACCAGCCGCGCCGGCGAGCGGTTGCCCGAGGATATGCGTCAGGTGGAGCGGATCCGCAGCCGACTGGCCATGGTGTTTCAAAGTTTCAATCTCTGGTCACACATGACCATCATGCAGAACATCATCGAAGTGCCAATCCAGGTGCTCAAGGTACCTCGCGCCGAAGCACTGGCCAAGGCAGAGCAACTGCTCAACCGGGTTGGGCTCTGGGAGCGGCGTGACTACTATCCCGGCCACCTCTCCGGTGGTCAGCAGCAGCGGGCCGCCATTGCCCGTGCGCTGGCGGTAGAGCCCGAGGTGATGCTGTTTGACGAACCCACCTCGGCGCTGGATCCCGAGCTGGTGGGGGAGGTGCTCGGCCTGATGCGCGAGCTGGCCGAAGAGGGGCGCACCATGCTGGTGGTGACCCACGAGATGTCGTTTGCCCGGGATGTATCGAACAAGGTGATGTTTCTGCATCAGGGGCGGGTGGAAGAGGAGGGCAACCCCAAGGAGATTTTCGCCCATCCCAAATCCGAGCGGTTCAAGCAATTCATCTCCTCCATCTACTGATGGCGGGATGCCTGGTTACCCAATCAACTGTTTTATCAAGGAGAGATACATGAACAAGCTGATGCTGGCGACAGCCGTAGTTACTGCCCTCGCGTCCGGTAGCCTGATGGCCAAGGAGTGGAAAGAGGTCCGGATCGGGGTTGAGGGTGCCTATCCCCCCTTCTCCTGGACCGAGCCCAGTGGCGAGGTGAAAGGCTTTGATATCGACATCGCCAACGCCCTGTGCGAAGAGATGAAAGTGAAGTGCACCCTGGTCAAGCAGGACTGGGACGGCATCATTCCGGCGCTGCTGTCACGCAAGTTTGACGCCATCATCGCCACCATGGACATCACAGAAGAGCGCAAGAAGAAGGTGGACTTCACCCAGAAGTACCAGCACATTCCGGCCCGCTTCGCCGCCAAGAAGGGCACTGACGTGCAGCTCGACAAAGCCTTTATGGAAGGCAAGTCCGTCGCGGTGCAGCGTGCGACCTCCATGGATACCTTTATTACCGACAACTTCCCCAACGCCACCATCAAGCGTTACGGCACCGCCGATGAAGCCTATCTCGATCTGAAATCCGGTCGTGTGGACTATGTGCTGGCCGACTCTGCCGCCATCACCGACGGTCTGCTGAAGAAAGAGGGCGGTGATGCCTTCGAATTCGTCGGCCCGAAACTGACCGATCCCAAGTGGTTTGGCGAGGGTGCCGGTATTGCGGTGCGCAAGGCTGACAAGGATCTGAAAGAGAAATTCAACGCCGCCATTCTGGCGCTGCGTGCCAACGGCAAGTACAAGGAAATCAACGACAAGTACTTCGAGTTCGACGTTTACGGAGAGTAAAACAAAGAGACGTTTACGGCGAGTAAGTCCAAAGACGTCTACGGCAAGTAACGACAGGTTGATCCCGTCAGTAGTCATCGGGCCCGTCACCTCCCTGAGGGAGTTTACGGGCCCGCATTGATTGCAATGGAGCTGCACATATTTCATTCGGACTGCTATGGAGCCTTCTGGTTAGCAGGTGCGTGAAGATTCAGTGGCGATGGAGCTGCATATGTTTGATTTGAAAGGATACGAAGCCTCGCTGCTGGAGGGCGCCTGGGTCACCCTGGAAGTGGCGCTGGCCTCCCTGCTGCTGGCGTTGCTGCTGGGGATGCTGGGGGCGCTGGCCAAACTCTCTCCCTACAAGTGGGCCCGGGCCATCGCCACCGGCTACACCACCATCATTCGCGGCATCCCCGATCTGGTACTGATGATGCTGCTCTTCTTTGGCGGCCAGGTGCTGATCAACGGTATCTGCACCTGGGTCAACGAGACTTACAACAGCTGGTTACTGGAGAGTAATCCCAATCAGGAGTGGGTCTCCCTGCTGCCGGACTATATCGACATCAGCCCCTTTGTGGCCGGTGTCGCGACCATCGGCTTTATCTTCGGCGCCTACATGACCGAGACCTTTCGCGGCGCCATTCTGGCAGTGGACAAAGGCGAACTGGAGGCAGCACGGGCCTTTGGCATGCGGGCAACCCAGGTGTTTGTGCGGATCCTCTTCCCCCAGATGATGCGCCACGCGCTGCCCGGGTTTGGCAACAACTGGCTGGTGCTGCTGAAAACCACCGCGCTGGTCTCCATCATCGGCCTTGATGACATGGTGCGCAAAGCCTCGCTGGCGGCGGGCTCGACCCAGCAACCCTTCACCTTCTACATGGCGGTGGCGCTGATCTTCCTGATCTTCACTGCAGTCTCCACCTCGGCGCTCAAGTGGGCCGAGCGTCACTATGCCATCAAGACGAGGTAAGCCATGTCGTACTCAATGCAGTCATCCGTTTACTGTGAGCGTCGCGGTGCCAGTGCCGAGCGTCACTACATCACGATGAAGACGAGGTAAGCCATGGATTTCTCAATCATTCTCAAAGAGTGGCCCACCTACTGGGAGGGGCTCTATACCACCGTCTGGCTGGTGGCCCTCTCTCTGATCCTTGGGTTGATGCTGGCGGTGCCCATGGGCATTCTGCGCAACAGCCGCAACTGGCTGATCAAGGGGCCGATCTGGGCCTATATCTACTTCTTTCGCGGCACCCCGCTGCTGGTACAGCTCTTTATCATCTACTATGGCGCCGCCCAGTGGGAGTGGCTGAAGAACAGTGCCGCCTGGTCGCTCTTCTCCGAAGCCTGGTTCTGCGCCCTGCTGGCCTTCACCCTCAATACCGCCGCCTATACCGCCGAGATCGTGCGCGGGGCGGTACACAATATGCCGCGCGGCCAGATTGAGGCCGCCAACGCCTTTGGCATGACCCGCTGGCAGACCCTGACCCGGATCATTTTGCCCAACTCGTTTCGTCGGGCACTGCCGGCTTACAGCAACGAGGTGATTTTCATGCTGCAAGGCTCAGCGGTGGCGGGCATCATCACCATCGTCGATCTGACCGGCGCGGCGCGGATCATCAACTCCCGCTACTACAGTCCGTTCGAGGCGTTTTTGACCGCAGGGCTGCTCTATATGCTGCTCACCTTTGTCATCGTCTGGCTGTTCAAGAAGTGGGAAGCGCGCTGGCACGCTCACCTGCGCCCGCGCAATGTGTAAGGGTTGAGCTGCCAAGATGAGCGAAAATGGCTCCGCCTGTTGCAGGCGGGGCCATTTTTTATCTTCATCCTCTGCCCGCCCGGTTTGCCAAATGGCGGATGAGCAGGGAGAATGCAGCACTCCCGAGCGCCGCCAGTCGTTGGCTGCATACCTTATTCCCCAGTTCCCGAGGTTTTATGTACCGGATATTGTTTGAGCATCCCGCTTTCCTGGTTATCGACAAGCAGCCCGGCATCGGCATGCATGACGAGAAGGGCGACGGGGAGGCGGTCAATCCGGGCCTGGTCAATCGCGTGAAGGCCGATACGGGTCTGACTCTCTATCCGGTGCACCGGCTCGACAAGATGACCTCCGGGCTGGTGCTGCTGGCCCGCACCACGGAGGCGAACCGTGAGCTGAGCATGGCTTTTGCGGCCCGTGAGGTGAGCAAACAGTATCTGGCGCTCTCCGATCGCAAACCCAAGAAGAAGCAGGGCTGGGTGAAAGGGGATATGCAAAAGGGGCGCGGCGGCAGCTGGATGCTGGCGCGCACGCTGGAAAACCCCGCCATCAGCTGGTTCGATTCGCTATCGGTGCGCGAGGGGCTGCGGCTCTATCGCATCAAGCCCCAGACCGGCAAAACCCACCAGATCCGGGTTGCCCTCAAAAGTATCGGCGCCCCCATTCTCGGGGATGAGCGCTATGGCGGCACGCCAGCCGAGCGCGGCTATCTGCACGCCTGGCGACTGAGTTTTAAGCTGGCGGGCGAGCCGTTCGATTTTGTCTGCCCGCCCGATGTGGGGAGTGAATTTGTCACCTCCGAGCTCACGGCAGCCATCGCAGCCCTTGCGCCCTGATGCTTATGCGCCCAGCGTCTGACACCATGATCCATTCAGCGAAAGAGTGTGATCCTGACGGACGTGCACCGCGCTGGATCCTGGCCGACTTTGACGACACCCTGGCCCCCGGCGACAGCCACGCCGGTCTGCTGCGCTATATCCTGCGCCGCCGGATCTGGCCGCTGTTGCTGTTGCCAGTGATTGCGCTGGGTGGGTTGGTCTATTTGTTACCAAGTCAGCTGCTACCCAGCCAGCGGCGGCGCGGAATCTCCCTTATCTGGTGGGCCATCACGTTGGGGCTTTCCCCTTTGGACTGGCGCAAGCTGGTGCGCGCCTATTGCCGCACCAGGCCGGGGCTGTATCGTCAGGCTCGCGAATTGCTGCAAAGCGAGGGGGCGCGCTGCTGGGTGATCTCCGCCAGTCCCTGCGCGCTGGTGCGAGCCCAGCTCTATCAGCAACTGCCCGGCCAGTTGCCCCACCGGATCATTGGCTCGCAGATGCACTACCGTTTTGGCGGCCTGATGCCGCGCTTCTATTGCCACGGTCAGCACAAGCTGCTGCCGGAGATTTGCGCCCTCGAGGCCGAGCTGGCCTTGAGCGACAGCCTGCACGATCTGCCGCTGCTGGGGTTGGGGAAAGAGGCGTGGTTGATCAATCCGACGCCTGTGCGACTGCAAAAGGCCCGGGCCTGCTTGCCCCATCTGATGGTCAAAAACTGGCAACTGTAAGGCAAAGCTGACAGTCCTGCGGGTCGTTACCGTTTGATCCGCAAGGCTGCGGCTTGAATGTCACAATCCATTTACATTCTTTGCTGTCAGCTGCGAAAAACTATCTGCAACCCGCCTCTTCTCTTCCTGCTACGCCCTGCTTCTAATGAAACAAGTTGTTAACACTTGCCGCGCCGCTGGGTGCCGCAATCCGTTTTAACCGAATCAAGAGCAAGGAGCGCCCGATGAATGCCACCTCTTCCGCCACCCATACCATCAATCCGTTAGGCACAGACGGTTTCGAGTTTGTCGAATACACAGCCCCCGATGCCAAGGGGATTGCCGCCCTCAAGAGCCTGTTTGTTTCGCTCGGGTTTGCCGAGGTCGCCAAGCACAAACACAAGCAGTGCTGGCTCTACCGGCAGGGGGATATCAATTTTGTGGTCAATGCCGAGCCTCACTCCCAGGCGGAGCAGTTTGCCAGCCTGCACGGGCCGAGCGTTTGCGGCATGGCATTTCGGGTGAGCGATGCGGGCAAAGCCCAGCAGTACGCCATCGCCAAGGGGGCCAAGCCCTTTGTCGGCAAGATTGGCCCGATGGAGCTCAATATTCCCGCCATCTACGGTATCGGCGAGAGCACCCTCTCCTTTGTCGACCGTTATGGCGACAAGGGCTCCATCTATGACGTGGATTTTGTCTTCTACCCCGACTGGCAGTCCCGGATGGCAGAGGTAGATGCCGGTCTTATGGAGATCGATCACCTGACCCACAACGTGCATCGCGGCAATATGGATGTCTGGTCCAACTTCTATGAGCGGATCGGCAACTTCCGCGAAATTCGCTACTTCGATATCGAGGGCAAGCTGACCGGGCTGCATTCACGCGCCATGACCGCCCCCTGCGGCAAGATCCGCATCCCCATCAACGAGTCGGCGGATGACAAGTCCCAGATTGAGGAGTACTTGCGCCAGTACAAGGGGGAGGGGATCCAGCACATCGCTATGGCCTCCAGCGATATCTACCACACCATCCGCACCCTGCGCAGCCGCGGTACCGGCTTTATGCCGACCCCGGATACCTACTACGAGAAGGTGAACAGCCGGGTCGAGGGGCATCAGGAGGATCTGGCGGCCCTCAAAGAGCTGCGCATCCTCATCGACGGCTCCCCTACCAAGGATGGCATCCTGCTGCAGATCTTCACCGACACCGTGATTGGCCCGGTCTTTTTCGAGATCATCCAGCGCAAGGGTAACGAAGGGTTTGGCGAGGGCAATTTCAAGGCGCTGTTTGAATCGATCGAGCTGGACCAGATCCGCCGTGGCGTGCTGGATGGCGGCGAGGATGAGAAGGGTGCCCGCAAAGAGGGAGCGAGCGATGCGAAACTGGATTAACTTCCCCCATCGGGAGGGGACCCACTCCCGGCAGGCCCATGCCGACCTGCCGGAACAGGCCATCTATGAGCGCGAACTGGGGCGCAGCGGCTTTTTCGGCCCCGCCACCCACATGCACCACAAGCATGCCCCCACCGACTGGAGCAGTTGGGAGGGGCCGCTGCGGCCACGGCTGTTTGACTTGAATGCCCTCCAGGAGGAGGTAAGCTCGCTCTCCCCTTGGGTGGCCCCCGACATTCTTAGCAACCCCCATTGCCGCTATCGCATCTGGCGGCTCTCCGAGGCGATGCCGTTTCTGGTGCGCAACGCTGACGGCGACGAGCTGCTCTTTATCCACGAGGGGGGCGGTGAGTTCTTCTGCGACTACGGCCACCTGACTCTGCGGGACGGCGACTACGTGGTGATCCCCCGCGGCACCATGTGGCGCATTGAGCCGACGGCGCCCCTGTTCATCCTGATGATCGAGGCGACCAACGACAGCTACCAGCTGCCGGACAAGGGGCTGGTGGGCAATCACGCCATCTTCGACCCGGCGGCGCTGGATGTGCCTGCCATCAACGAACGCTTTTTGGCCCAGCAGGATGAGAATCCCTGGTCGCTGCAGGTGAAGCGCCACGATCAGGTGTCGGTCATCACCTGGCCCTTCAACCCGCTGGATGCGCAAGGGTGGCACGGGGATTTGTGCGTGGTGCGCCTCAACTGGCGGGATATCCGCCCGCTGATGAGCCACCGCTACCATCTGCCGCCGTCAGCTCATTCGACCTTTGTGGCGAGCCGCTTCGTGATTTGTACCTTCGTGCCGCGCCCCATCGAGAGCGATCCCGGCGCCCTCAAGGTGCCCTTCTATCACAGCAATGACGATTATGACGAGGTGCTCTTTTACCACGCCGGGGACTTCTTTAGCCGGGACAATATCGAGCGGGGCATGGTCACCTTCCATCCCGCCGGTTTCACCCACGGCCCCCATCCCAAGGCGTTTGCGGCGGGGCAGGCCTATGCCAAGAAGTTCACCGACGAGGTGGCGGTGATGCTCGATACCCGCGATGCGCTGAACGTCGGCAGTCTGTGCGAAGGAATCGAGAACACCCGGTATGTCTCCAGCTGGCAGCGCCCGGACGCTGCTGCCGGCAAATAAGGAATCGCTTATGAAATTGGCAACATTGAACAATGGCAAGCGCGATGGCGCTTTGCTGATAGTGAGCCGGGATCTGGCCCGGGCAGTACGGGTGAGCGAGATTGCCCCGACTTTGCAGGCCGCCCTCGATGAGTGGGCCGAGGTTGCCCCCAGGCTGGAGGTTGTCTATCAGCTGCTTAACGAGGGCCGTGCGGTAGAGGCGTTCCCCTTTGATGAAGCGTCTTGCCTCTCTCCGCTGCCGCGCGCCTACCAGTGGGCCGATGGCAGCGCCTACGTCAACCATGTGGAGCTGGTGCGCAAGGCACGTGGCGCCGAGATGCCGGAAAGCTTCTGGCACGATCCGTTGATGTATCAGGGAGGCTCCGACAGCTTTTTGGCACCCCGTGGCCCCATCGTGATGGGATCGGAGGAGTGGGGGATCGATTTCGAGTCGGAGGTAGCCATCATCACCGACGACGTGCCGATGGGGGTGAGCCCGCAGGGGGCCGTTAGCCACGTCAAGCTGCTGATGCTGGTCAACGATGTGAGCCTGCGTAACCTCATTCCGGGCGAGCTTGCCAAGGGCTTTGGCTTCTTCCAGTCCAAACCGTCCAGCGCCTTCTCGCCGGTGGCCATCACCCCGGACGAGCTGGGCGATGACTGGCGTGATGGCAAAGTGCATCTGCCGCTTCTGACCCACCTCAACGGTGCCCTGTTTGGTGCGCCCGAAGCCGGGGTGGACATGACCTTCAGCTTCTTCGAGCTGATTGCCCACGCCGCCAAGACCAGACCGCTCGGGGCAGGCTGCATCATCGGCTCCGGCACCGTCTCCAACTACGATCGCAGCGCCGGCTCATCCTGCATCGCCGAGCGCCGCATGCTGGAAATTCTTGATTGTGATCAAGCTATAACCCCCTATTTGCAGTTTGGTGATAGAGTGTCGATCGCGATGGAGGATCGCTCTGGCCAAAACCTGTTTGGCACTATCTCTCAACAGGTGGTGCCAGCGAGCGGTCAGGGAGGTTGATGGCCAGCGCCGGTTGGCGGCAAGGATATTCGGGATATGTCCGGATCACGACGAGCCTCAACCGGTGCCGGATATACAAGGAGGCAGGTGGCGAGCACCTGCCGGGCTTCGGGCCCAGATAAGATGCAGGGACAGATTATGTTGCAGTTGTTTGGCTATTGGCGTTCGTCGGCAAGTTTTCGGGTGCGGATCGTGTTGCAGCTCAAGGGGCTCGCCTATGAGCAGCACCCCATCAATTTGCGGCAAGGCGAGCAGAGCGAGAAGGCCTATCGCCGGATCAATCCGCAAGGGCTGGTGCCGTTTCTGGTGGATGGCGATGTGCAGATCGGTCAGTCGGTCGCCATCATGGAGTACCTCGACGAGACCTATCCCGCCTACTCACTGATGCCCTCTTCCCCCGACGCGCGGGCCCGAGTGCGCCAGATCGTCAACATGATCGCCTGTGATATTCACCCGCTCAACAATCTGCGGGTGCTCAATTATCTGGAAGAGCACTTCAGGGCCAACAACGAGCAGGAGGCCCGCTGGTATCGCCACTGGATTGACGAGACCTTCACCGCCCTCGAACAGCTGTTGATGACCACCGCCGGTGTCTACTGCGTCGGCAACGAAGTGACCCTGGCCGACTGCATGCTGGTGCCCCAGGTCTACAACGCCCGCCGCTACGACATGACCCTGGACGATTACCCCACTATCCGCCGCATCGTCGCCAACTGCGAACAGTTGCAAGCCTTTATCAAGGCGGCACCAGCCAACCAGCCGGACGCGCAGTGACCTACTGACTTGAATCGCGGGATGGCGTCAGCACGCCATCCCGCGCGTTATATCTCCTCATCTCTTTATTTCCCTTCTGTATGCGCCTTGCGTGCCTCGTGTTGACGGCTGAATGTCGCCAAGGATCCTGTACTTGTCACACTTATCAACATTTTGCATCGATTGAGTCTTTTTTGTTGGTGTTTTGGGCTGTTAGTCACACTCAAGTCAGTTGATTGGGCCTAGTATCGCCACGCCAGCGGAACAGTGGAAAGCAGAAATGCGCACAGATCGCCTATCAGGGGGCCTTGGCTACCTCCCTGGTTTCCACGGTTTATTCGCACTGCTCTTTTTCGTGTTTACGGTTTGATGGCCCGCACTGTCCGGCCCGTGTCACCGCGCAGATCCCTTGTGACAGCGGCAGGTTGACTGGCGCGCCACCGCTTATTTGCAACCACTCTGTGCAACAAGGAGATCTCATGCATTCCTTCAAAAAGTGCGTCGTCGCACTCTCCATCAACCTTGCTCTCTTCTCGTCGGCGTTCGCCTGTACCACCTTGCTGGTCGGTAGTGAAGCCAGCGCCGATGGCTCCATGATGGTGGCCCGCAGCGCCGACAGCGATGCCCTGAAAGCCCAGCATTTCGTGATCCATCCGGCCAAGCAGGGGCAGAGCGGTATGCACAGCTCCAAGGCTCACAATGGCGCCAATGATTTCAGCTACCCCTTGCCGAAAAACTCCCTGCGCTATACCACGGTACCGAACTGGAAGACCCAGCTGCATGGCGCCACCGGGTTCAACGAGAAGGGAGTCGGGGTGAGCGGCACCGAGTCCATTTTTGCCTCACCCGAAGCGCTCGCCTTTGACCCCTATGTGGAAGATAAGGGGATCACCGAGGATGACATTCCCGATGTGTTGCTCTCCCGGTCCACATCGGCCCGCGAGGCGATCTCGTTGCTTGGCAACATCATCGAGACCATAGGCGCGGGAGAGGGATTTGGTGTCGCCGTGGTGGATGATAACGAGCTCTGGTATCTGGAGACTGCCACCGGCCATCACTGGATGGCGCAGCGTCTGCCGAAAAATCACTACTTTGCCACCGGCAATCAGGGCCGCCTGCAGCAGTACGATCCCGCCAGTGCCGATATGATGGGATCGAAAAATCTGATCGAATTTGCCACCGAGAAGGGGCTCTACCATCCGCAAAAGGATGGGGCGTTCAACTTCTCGAAAGCCTATACCCGTGATGACGAGCGGGACCGCACCTATAACGATCCGCGGGTCTGGACCATCCAGCAGATGTTCAACCCCTCGCTCAAGCAGGCGGTGGATGCCGGTCGTCAGTTCCCGGTCACCCTCGCCCCCGAGAAGAAGATGACGCTGGAGGAGGTCAAGGCGGTGCTGCGCAATCACTATGACGGCACCGAGCACGATCCCTACAGCAAGGGGTTGAACGGTCAGGAGCCGTGGCGCCCTGTCAGTGTGTTCCGCACCTACGAGTCCCACGTGATGCAGGTACGCCCCTGGATGCCGCGTGAGGTGGGGGAGGTGACCTATGTGGGCCTCGGCATGGCGGACTTGACCGCCTTCGTTCCCTACTACAGCGGTCTGGAAGCCTATCCGGCGCACTATGCCATGGGCAGTGACAAGGCCGACAGCGACTCCATCTACTGGAAATATCGCAAACTGCAGACCCTGGTGATGACCGATTACCCCAAATTGGCCCCCATAGTGAAGCAGGCGTACCAGAGCTGGGAGGCGAAGATCGCCAAAGAGCAGAAAGAGATGGAAGCCAGCTACCTGAAAACGGTCAAAACCGACAAGGCCGCCGCCAACAGCATGCTCAACGACTTCAATCTGCGGGTGATGAAGGAGGCGGAAACGCTGACCGAAGATCTCACCAACCAGATCTTCACTGTACGCACCCAGGATATTCAGGCCGATATCTTCTTCGCCAACAAGGCGAAAAAGGACTGATTGCCCCCATGATGTGGTAAGGCGGCAGAGCGTGTCGTCATCCATGTCTTGAGTATGGTGATCTTCTCACTGTCACCTTTGTTATCAGAAGACGACATAACGAAAAGCCTTCACGGGAGTGAAGGCTTTTTTGCAGAGTGTGTCCCGTCCTGAATATGGTTTACACCTTTCCCCCCAATAAATGGAGAACCCGATGGGACAAGGTGTGAAACGGACACAGCGCGATTACTCGCTGACTTTTAAACTGGCACTGGTCGAGCAGATTGAAAAAGGCGAGCTCACCTACAAACA
>NZ_JAAKUB010000031.1:0-54703 GCF_049174935.1 Aeromonas sp. 600886
GAAGCTGGCTCATCAGGTTGGCGTGTTCCGCCGTGCTGGTAGGGGCGCATTATAGGGAGCCGCGCCGGGATGACAAGGGATTTTTCAGCAAAAAAGTTCGTTCGCTCAGATATCAAGCAATCACCTCTTTTTTGCTCAAAATGGCATCAATTCTGACTATTGCCGGATTTAAATTGAACATTTGAAAAGCCAATTTTATAATTGGTCATCTCAAATGTTTAATTGGAGGGCCCTCATGCATCAAATCCTCGATAGCCATAAGGAAAAGCAAATCGTCCCGCTGTTCCGCTTGGGGTTCCGACCCTTCTTCTTGTTTGGGGCTCTGTTTGCTGCCGTCGCCATGTTGCTCTGGCTGGGGCAGCTCAACGGTTGGCTAACCTTGCCAGGGATTGCCAACCCGATCTGGTGGCATGGTCATGAGATGCTGTTTGGTTTCGGGGCTGCCATCGTCGCGGGTTTTCTGCTCACTGCGGTGCAGAACTGGACGGCCCATCCTAGTGTTCGGAGCTGGCCATTGGCGCTGGTTGTGGGGTTGTGGATGTTGCCAAGGGCGTTGTTACCCTGGCTGGGTGAGGAGAATACGCTCCTGATGGTGGCAGACCTGCTCTGGTTGCCGCTTTGCGCCTGGTTCCTTACCAAACCGATCTTGATAACCCGGCAATGGCGCAACCTGTTCTTCGTGCCCCTGTTGCTGATACTGACCCTGCTCAATGGCGCCAGCTGGTTATGGCATAAAGAGTGGACCACCGTTGAGCATCTGCTGATCACGACTGTGCTGTTGTTTACCACCCTGATCGCCGTGATGGGTGGAAGGGTGATTCCGTTCTTCACCGCCCAGGCAACCGGTCAGGAGAAAGCCGCACCTCAGCTCTGGCTGGAACGGGCGGCGCTCGCGACACTGTGGCTTATCTTGCTCTGCTGGCTGCTGCTCCCCACCCAATGGGTCACCAGCATATATATCGTGCCTCTCTATATAGTGGCGGCGAGTTTGCATCTGTGGCGGCAACTACGTTGGCATCTGCCATCGACCCTTGCGCATCCCCTGCTGTGGTCACTCCATCTCGCCTATCTGTTTATCCCTCTTGGCCTGCTCTCCCTTGCGGCACATAGCGCGGGTCTGCCCATCACGTTGTCGATGGCCAGTCACCTGCTCAGCGCAGGCTGTATGGGCACCATGATCCTGGGCATGATTGCGCGAGTCTCCCTCGGCCATAGCGGTCGAGCCTTGCAGGTAGGACGCAGGATCACTGGCGCATTCGCCCTGGTTATCGCTGCCGCCACAATGCGGGTGGCGATTCCCCTGTTCTGGCCTGCTTATACCCTGCATGGCTGGAACCTCAGCGCGCTTGCCTGGATCGCTGCCTATGGTCTGTTTGTCTGGGTCTATACCCCGATACTGATCCGCCCCAGAGCAGATGGTCGTCCGGGTTAATGACTGCGGAACGTGTTCAGGGTGTTGCCACCGGATAGTGGATCAAATTGTGGAAAATAGCCGGAGCTATGCCGAGATTGCGATAACCGTGGGGACGGTCCGCAGCAAAACGCACCGCCTCCCCTTGCTCAAATGAGCGCCACTCCCCTTCCACCAGCACCTCCATCATGCCGCTGATGACGATGACATGCTCGGTCACTCCCGGCTCATGGGGCTCGGATTCACGCTGGTAACCCGGCAACAGGGTTAGCTCAAGCAACTCGAAACCAAACCGGTTTTCATAAGGGAAGAGCGGTGCCACTTGCATGCCCTCTCCCGCTGGTTGCTGGCGAATGGCATCGGCGGTGCGATAGAGCACCTCTGCCTGCGCAGCGGGTATGGGCTCAATGAAACTGGAAAAGGAGACTCGAAACCCGGTGGCTATCTTCCACAGCGTCGCCACCGTTGGGCTGGACTCTCCCCGCTCAATCTGCCCCAGCATCGCCTTGCTGACCCCCGTTTCGCGCGCGGCGGCATCCAGGCTCCAGCCGCGCTCGCTGCGCAGCCCCTTCAGTCGAGCAGCCAGGTGCTGACTCATCTCTTGCATAACTGCCTCTTTATTACTCTTGCACGATGCACCTTGTGCGCTATAGCGCACAGCGATATAGTCAAAGCTGTATTGTACGTAATAACGCACAGCGCGTCACAACGCCAAGAGGAAGAGTCATGCCCTTCGCACTCCCCCATCTGGTCGCCGGCTTTATCGCCGTGATGGTCGGCTACACCAGCTCCGTCATCCTGATCATCCAGGCCGCCACGGCAGCGGGTGCTGATACTGCCCAAGTTGCCTCCTGGCTCTGGACGCTGGGGATCGGCATGGGGGTGAGCTGCATCGGCCTCTCTCTCTATTACCGCATACCCATACTAACCGCCTGGTCCACACCGGGCGCGGCACTGCTGATCACCACGCTGGGCAACTTCACTCTGGCGGAAGCCATCGGCGCCTTTGTGATCTCGTCCCTGCTGATCACTCTGTGTGGCATCAGCGGCTGGTTCGACCGTTTGATGAAACATATTCCGGCTCCACTGGCCGCCGCCATGCTCGCTGGCGTGCTGCTCAGATTCGGATTGGATCTATTCAAGGTCGCCCCGCAAGATCCCTTGCTGCTTGGCACCCTGCTGCTGGCCTTCCTGCTGGGTCGTCATCTCTGGCCCCGCTATACCATGGTGCTAGTACTGGGAGTGGGGATGCTGACCTGCAGCGTGCGGGGGGGATTGCAACTGGGCACCCTTCACTGGCAACTCGCCAGCCCGGTCTGGACATGGCCAGTCTTCTCCCTTGATGCCCTGTTTGGTATCGCGCTGCCGCTGTTCATTGTCACCATGACATCGCAAAACATGCCGGGAATTGCCATCTTGCGGGCCCACGGCTATCAGCCTTCCACCTCCTCGCTGATCAGCTGGACTGGCCTGACTGGCCTGCTGCTCGCCCCTTTTGGCGGCTATGCCTTCAATCTGGCCGCCATCACTGCAGCCATCTGCATGGGCAAAGAGGTCGACCCGGATACCAAACGCCGCTGGCCTGCTGCGGTTTGGGCGGGTTGCTTTTATCTTGTGACCGGCTGCTTCGGCGCGACCGTCGCGGCCCTGTTTAGCGCCTTTCCGGCAGCCCTTGTCACCTGCGTCGCCGGATTGGCCCTGCTAGGCACCATCGGCAGCAGTCTGCACTCTGCCTTGCAACAGGATGAAGCCCGAGAAGCTGCGCTGCTTACCTTTATCATTACCGCGTCCGGGATCAGCCTGCTCGGCATCGCGGCAGCCTGCTGGGGTCTGCTGATTGGTCTGGCTATCTATCAGTTCCAATCATATCGACAAAGGAATCAATTGAACCTCAAACCGTGAACCTCTGCACACTATCCACATAAAATGATTCACAAGTGAAACTAATTTCCTTCTAGTGGCGCTAGGGCACCAATCTTCCCGGACGTGTTGCCCTGTCAGGTTCCATGCAACGGAGTATAAAAATGAAAAATCAGGCTGTCTTGTTACTACTGGCCATACTGGGTGCTACGAGCGTCCAGGCTGCCGATACGGATCGAGAGCTGGCTCGCCAGCTCGCACTTCAGCAGAAAAACCTGCTGCCCCTGCTGAGCAATCAGCAATATCAGAGCCCGCTTCCCAATCTGCTGCAGAAGGCCAGCCCGCGCCTTAAGCGGCAGGCGACCGATGCCAACCAGGCGGCCATCAGCCGGCAAGGACTGGATGGCGAGGTCAAGCAACTGATGCAGTTGCGGCTGGCCAACACCGATCAGGCCGCTGCACTGCAACAGGGCGTCGAACCGCTGGTCGCCTATGTTCCAAGTGGAGATGAGAAGAGCTGGAGCGCCATTGAAGCGTTCGACAGCGCTGGCAATCCCGTCTATCTGGATGTGGACAAGGCACCGGCCCGGCCGGTTCTGGTAGTCGAAGCCGATCCCGTCAAAGCCAAGAACGCAGGCTTGAAGGTGATGCGCAAGGCGCTGGCCGATGCGGATCTGCAAAGCGCTCCGCGAGTGGCGGCCAGCACGGCGCCACTCAAGACCAGTATCCTGAAAAAGATCAGACTGAAGGATGATCAGGAGCCCTGGCTGCTCGGCGCGGCCGAAGTGTATGCGGTGGTCGCAGGGGTCAATCCCAGTCGGGATGAGCCAGTAGTCGATATTGTCGACATGCCCTACCTCGACTATGACAACACAGACTACACCCCCAACCAGATCCTGGTTTACTGGGATCGCTATCGCTGGGGTGCCGTCGATGTGGTGATGATGGAGCAGGATGACAACGTCAACTACAAGGAGCTGAGCGCCCTGCTGATTGAAGCTCTCAAACTCGGCTTTACTGCGGGTGGCGTGCCGGAAGCCCTGCCCTTCCTCGATCTCGGCGGTCGCATCGTCAAGGCGCTGCCCGACTCCTGGATGACCAACAACGACGACTATCTGGATACCTTCTACACACTGGAGCAGGATCAGGTCTATCGCCAGTATCCGGGGGCTGCCGGTAATGCGGTTATCGATCTTGAGCCAAAAGAGATCGCCCCGACCAGACCTTGATAATCGGCCATAACGAAAAAGCCAATGAGCAACTCATTGGCTTTTTGCTTTTATCGCGGTGACCACCGGTCAACCCTTGGGACGAACCCCCAGAGTATGGCAGATGGCATAAGTCAGCTCGGAGCGGTTCAGGGTATAGAAGTGGAAATCCTTCACCCCTTCCTGACTCAGCACGCGCACCTGATCGATGGCGATGCTAGCCCCCACCAGATTGCGAGTCATCTGATCGTTATCCAACCCCTCGAAACGCTGATGCATCCAGCGCGGGATCTTCACGTTGGTAAAACCGGCAAACTTGGCCAGGGTCTGATAGTTGGAGACCGGCAGGATCCCCGGCACGATTTCAGCATCGATGCCGATGGCGGCGCAGCGATCCCGGAAGCGCAAGTACGTTTCCACATCGAAGAAGAACTGGGTGATGGCGCGGTTGGCACCGGCATCGATCTTGCGCTTGAGGTTAAGCAGGTCGGATTGCGCACTCTTGGCCTCCGGGTGCCCTTCCGGATAGGCGGCAACCGAGATATCGAAGTCAGCCTCTGACTTGAGCAGGGCAACCAGATCGGTGGCATACATATCCGGCTTCTCCAACCCCTGCGGCAAATCACCGCGCAGAGCCACGATGTGACGAATACCGCTGTTCCAGTAGTCGCGGGCGATGGTGCGCAGCTCGTCGCGACTGGCATCGATACAGGTCAGGTGCGGCGCGGCAATCAGGCCGGTCCGCTCCTTTATGTCCTTGATCACCTTGTGGGTGCGATCACGGGTGCCGGAGTTGGCACCATAGGTGACGGAGACGAACTTGGGTTCCAGCACTTTCAGCCGTTCGATGGACTGCCAGAGGGTATTCTCCATCCCTTCACTGTTGGGCGGAAAAAACTCGAAACTGACCGATATATCGCCATTCAAATCTGCCAAGCTCTGGTTGAGCGCCTCAACCTGACGTGCACTGTGAAATCCCATCTGCTCTTCTCCCTGTCCTGCAATCCATCTGCCTACGTCAAAACGGATGTTTGGACGTCTAAACGTCTTTATATTTATGAGCAAAACGACACAAAGTCAACAGGGATTTACCTCACATCCGATCTGACGAACTTCATATTTACAAAATTAACGGTACGTAACCGAAAAGTGCCCATCCCAAAATTGCCCCAGTCGAGTTATGATGAGGGCAGATCGTCCTGGACGTTCTGAATCTGCGTGTGATTGTTTGGCCGGAGGTTTCTCCGGCCCCTTTTCATCTATTTCCCACTCCTGCCGATAACAGAATGAGTCTTTGCAGGAGCACCATCATGGATACCCACCCCGGCTTTGCCACCGACTTGCTGTTCGATCGCTATCAGGGCGAGGTTGTTCAGCACGATCAGTTCTGGGCGGTTCGCACGCCGGATGCTCCCGACTATTACTTCGGCAACTACCTGCTGCTCCCCACCCCGCCCAGCGACCGTGACAAAGGCTGGCTGGAAGCCGCCTTTGATCAGCTGATCGGCCAGGATCATCGAGTACGCCATCGCACCTTCCAGTGGCCACTGGCGGCCGGGCAAAACAGCCGGATCGCCGGTTTTGTCGCAACGGGTTACCAATATATGGAGTGCGTGGTGCTGGCGCTGGATGAACAGAGTTGCCCGCCCCCTCACGGCGACATAAACAAGGTTGAGGCACGCACCTTCACCACTGCTGATTGGCCTGAGTGGCTCGACTTCGAACTCCATGAGCGGGATGAGGGACACTCGGAACAGAGCTATCTCCCCTATCTGCGATCCCGCCAGGCGCTCTATCAGGCAATGATTGCCGATGGTCTCGGGAACTGGTGGGGGATCTGGCAAGAGGGGCAACTGGTCGCCAGCTGTGGCCTCTTCTTCTGCGGCACACTTGGGCGCTTCCAGTTGGTACGCACGCACCATGCGTGGCGCAACCAGGGGTTATGCCGTCAGCTGCTGAGTCAAGTGGCTCGCGCAGGATTGTCCCGCGCCAAACAGCTAATCATAGTGGCCGACGAGCACTACCATGCCCAGCGCATTTACCGCTCTCTGGGGTTTGCCCCGGTAGCCCGCATCGGCAGCCTCTGCCGCTGGCCCCACGAAGCACAATAAAGCGATACATGCTGGCCACGAGCCATAAAAAACGGGAGGCTGATGCCTCCCGCTCTTATTGATGCAGATGACCTATTGCTGTGGCTGCTGTGGCGCCTCCAGCTCGTTGGAGAGCGCCTGCTCTACCTCATCCGACGGCGCCGGTAATGGGGCAGCGGCCGATGATGCGGGTTCTGCGGGAGTCACAGCAGGTGACACCACGGCCGATGTTTCACTGGTCGCGGGAGCTGCGGACACCTCAGTCGTCGGCGCTGAAACTGGAGCAGGGGCAACCGCATCACACTGACAATCCGCGCTCTTGGCCTTGTTGCCCTGATGAGGGGCATACCAGCCCTTCAAGCCACTTTCCAGTCGATCTGCGGCAGCCTTGGGATCCATCTTGCCAAGCAGCACCGCCTGACTCACCTCGGCCAGTTCATCCCCCAACTTGGGCGTACCACGGGAGAGGATCTGGGTCGCCACCCGAATGGTCGAGTCACACTGATCGCGCCACTCCATCATCTCTTTGGCCGCCGAATTGGTGACATCGAAGAAGTGGTTGGAGAGGGAGAAGAATCCCGGCAGCGAGTTGGTATAGAGCTCGGCAAATTGCGGCGTCGTCAGCCACTGCAGGAAGGCCATTGCACCCTCTTTGTTCTTGCTGGCCGGGTTTATTCCCATACCGATATCGGTGTGATCGGTAAAGAAACAGCCATCACCCTGTTTGGCCACCGGCGGACGCATGACACCAAAATCGACCTTGCCGGTGAAGGGGGCAATCTCCCAGGAGCCCGCCACGTAGAAGGCGGCCTTGCCCGAGGTGAAGAGCTCGTTACTGGTCGCATAATCGCGGCTCTCGCCACCGTCACCGAGGTAGGAACGCCAGCGGGCCAGCTCGTCGAACACCTTCACATATTGCGGGTTGTCCAACCGCTCCTGCCCGCCGATCAGTGCCAGACGACCATCTTCCCCTTTCCAGTAATTGGGGCCAATGTTCTGGAACCCCAGTTCGGAGGCAACCCAGCTCTCGGAACCACTCATGGCCAGCGGCACATAACGCCCGTCGGCCTTGATCTTGTCCAGCACGGCGAAGAACTGGTCGCGGGTTTGAGGCAAGGTGATCCCCAATTCACTGAGGATCTTCTTGTTATAGAAGAAGCCATGGATCACCGAGGCCATCGGCACACAGAAGGTCTGGGCACCGGAGTCCGTCTGCCAAGGTGACTGGGCAAAACTCGGGAAGTTCTCCATTCCTGCCATTTCGGTCAGCTCGGCCAGATGGCCCGCCTTGAACAGGGCGAGCGAGTCATCAAACGGACGACAGGTAATAAGATCCCCCGCCTTACCGCCTTTCAGGCTCTCCCACAGGGTGGGCATGTAGTTAACGTTCTGTACCGGATGAAAACTCACCTTGATACCGGGATGCGCCGCTTCAAAGGCCGGGATAATTTTCTGCTCCCACAACGCCTTGTCATCGGTTCGCCAGCTTTCAATCACCAGCTCGCTGGCCATCAGCTGGCCACACAACAGGAGACTCAGGGCTCCAATCCACTTTTTAGACATAAGCCCTCCTAGACCTTGAAATGTGCGATCAATTGCTGCTGTTTGGCGACCAGGTCGGCCAGTACTTCACTGCTGCTGGCCGATTCGCGCGCCTCCCGCTCGGTCTCATATGCCACATCGGCAATACCGGCGATATGACGAGCGACCCCCTGACTGACGGAGATCTGCTCCTGAGCGGCATGGGCCACCTGATCAGCCATCGATTTGATGGCACCCATCCGATCAGCAATGGATTGCAGCGCCACATCCATCTCGCGAGTCTGCTCAACACAGCTCTGGGTCTGCTCCTGGCTACGCCCCATCACTTCAACCACATGCTTGCTGGAGTTCTGCAGATTCTCAATCATCCCCTGGATCTCTTCGGTCGAAGTCTGGGTGCGATTGGCCAGCGCCCGCACCTCATCGGCTACCACCGCGAAACCGCGGCCGGCATCGCCAGCACGGGCAGCTTCGATGGCGGCGTTCAAGGCCAGCAGGTTGGTCTGCTCGGCAATACTGCGGATCACATCGAGAATGCTGCCGATGTTGTTGCTGAATTCGCCCAGCTTGTAGGTGATGCCGACCGCCTCCTCCATGGCGCCAGCCAGCTGCTCGGTGATCCGGCGAGTGGTGGCCACTTTCTGGCGACCATTGCGCGCCTCTTCATCGGCCAGATCCACTTCCCGCTTGGTGCCATCGGTAGAGCGGGCCACCTCGGTGGCGCTCACTTCCAGCTCGGTAATGGCGGCGGCCACCTGATCGGTCTGGCTCTTCTGCTCCTGTACCCGGGACATGGCCCGTTCGCTGATCTCGGCGGCGCGGCTCGCTTCATCCACCAGATGACGGGAGCCCGCATTGATTTGAGAGAGCAGCTCGCCGGTCTTGCCCGCCAGCGTATCGATGGAGCGAGAGAGGCTGCCAAATTCGCAACTGCTGCGGTAGTTGATGCGGCGGGTCATGTCGCCGGCCGCCATGCAATCGAGCTCCTTGTTGATCATCTGCAACGGGCGCTGAATGCTGCGCGCCGTGGTATAGCCTATCACCAGTGCGGCAGCGGCCGACATCGCGGCAACCACCAGGATCCAGAAGCTGGCACTGCTGACCGCGGCATCGGCGTTGATCCGACTATCGCTAGCGATGGCACCGGCGGACTTGCCCATCTCATCGAGCAAATTGAGGCTGTTGACCAGACTGGCATCCAGCTGCTGATTTTGCGTGGCCAGCGACAGCTCCAGTTGCTGAGCCTGACGCATGGTCGCCAGCAAGCCCTGAGCGCCGAGCGCCAACTCCTGCATCCGATCCAGATTGGAGACAAAGCGCGCTTTTACATCATCGGGCACCACTACCCGCTCCAACCGCTTGCGGGCCATTTCGATGTCCTTGCTCAACACCTTTTCCAGCTCATTCAGGTCGGTTTTGGCATCGGCACGGCGGATATTCTTCAGATCGCGGGCGATACCCGAGGTAATAAGCTCCGCCTTGTTGCGCATGGAGCGCTTGCTGGCGGCCTGTTGCAGCAGCAGATCCGCCGCCCACTGGTAGGTATCCTCAAGACGGATAAATTCCATCTCCAGCTTGTGGCGCTGCTCCAGCGCACTGACCCACTGCCGATGCTGGGCCAACACCTGATCCGCCAAGCCATAAAATTGGGTGGTAGCACTCTCGACCTGCTGGAAGCGGGCACGAGCATCCGCTACATCGGTAAATTTACCCATCTCCTGACTCAGCTGGGCGAAGCGGTTCTGTTGCTCCTTGAACTGATTGGCCAGCTGCGGCAACTGGGCAGCATCTTCACTGGTGCGGTAGACCAACACCCAGCGGTTACTATCCTGCAGTGCCCCCTTGAGACCTGCGACAGCCACCACCAGCGGGGTTGCGCGGTCAGATACGGCAGAGAGGCCGTCATTTATACCCTTGATTTTAAAGGTACTGATCACACCAAGCAGGATCAGCAACAGCAGCATCAACACGAATCCGGCGATGATCCGCTGCACAATAGATAAGCCCATGGAGACATCCTCACTCATTGGGGGAAGGTAAAGTGAACATAGTCACTATCGGCAGGGGTGGCGAATAACTGAAATAAAGCGGCAGGTATTTAATTGATTTGTATCGGGTTGGATCACAGTCCAGACAAAATCAGCCATACGAAAAAAGCCCGGCACAAGCCGGGCTGAAAGAGACGTACTTTGCTATCTTCCGCGATCCGTTCAGAACCGCAGTCAGAATCATTAGAAGCGGTAGCCAACACCCACCATAAAGGCCATCGGGTCGACCTTGGTATTAATGGTGCCAATCGCAGTATGCACATCGGTATCGATATCCATGATCCAGGCTGAACCGTTGACAAACCAGCGGTCAGTGATCGCCATATCGATACCAACTTGTCCGGCAACACCCCAGGAGTCATCGACTTTGACATCGGTTCCTGACAGTGCACCACGACCCTCTTCATCAAAGAAGGTGGTGTAGTTCACGCCAATACCGACATACGGGCGAACCTTGCTTTGAGCATCGCCAAAATAGTACTGACCCATCAGAGTCGGCGGCAAATGCTTGATCTTGGCAACTTCAGCGCCACCCAGTTTGACTGAATGAGAGAAGGGGGTTGCAGCCAGCAATTCGACACCCCAGTTATCAGTAATCATGTAAGAGAGAGTCAATCCCAATTGCATGTTGTCATTAATTTCCAGCTCTACAGGCGTGCTGCTTTCCTGCGGCGATACAAATGCCAAACCACCACGAACCAGAATGTCGCCAGCCTGATGGGCCATGGCGAAAGGAGAGGCCACTGCAGCGGCAATCATCAGAGGAAGTAATTTTTTCATCACGTAATCCCTTTTTTTGTTTTCATTTGATGCTGTAAGCCCGCTGACTATATGCCCTTGTAAATGCAAAGTTATTGACTTGAAGCAAAGGTTGCGCGGAAATAAATCGATTGGTGTGACATCTTTGCGCGCCATCCCAATCTCCTTGAGCCCCCAGACAACAAGCCGGAATACCTGTTGCGACAGGTTGTAATTAACCCCATTTAGCGCCAAAACAAGCAAGCAAACCACACCTTATCGCTCGGCAGAGTGGCTATTAATTGTTGTTAATATGGGCAAACCAGCGTATTTTTTGCGCCATGCAAGTTACTGGGAAGTAATGGTTTATTTATGAAAAATGCGTCGAAATGGCAAAAGGTGGGGGCCTTTCTCGCGGCCGTTTGGGGGATCGGATCCTTTCTCTTTATCCTGCTCGGTTTTATTGTCGCCCTAGCCTATCTGGTATTGGTCCGGCAGGGCTAATCCGGGCTGACAGTATGTTGCAACGCAAGACTATTCCCTTCGACAAGTTGCTCCGGGGTCTGTTCCATCACCTCCCGAACAGACAGAGTGCCCGAATAGCCACAGCATCGATTACGGCCCCTCAGTTTTGCCTGATAGAGCGCCAGGTCGGCCAGCTTGAAACTGTGGCTCCAGAAGGTATCGGGGCACGCCGGATGCAGAGGATACCGACAATATCCCGATGAAACCGTTAACCATAGCGGCCTCTCCTCCGAACCGAAACGGTGCTGAACAACACGAAGCCTCAGATAATCGGCACGCTGTACCAACTCTTGCTCATTATCCACCTGCAACAGGAGTAAAAACTCCTCCCCTCCCAACCGGATAACGGGCTCGGCGTCACTCACCACCAGCTTGTGCAGCAGTTCTGCCAGCTGCTGCAACACCAGATCACCCATATCATGACCAAATCGGTCGTTGATCCGTTTGAAATGATCGAGATCGAGCAGCAACAGCTGACAAGGGCGGGCCCAATTGTCTTGCAACCAGCTATCCAGATAGCGACGATTGAAACAACGGGTCAAGGGGTCGGTGAATGCCGCCATCTCCATCTGGCTGGATTTTTCCAACAAATCATCGTGTTGCTGACTGACCTTGCTGGCCATCTCCTTGAACTTGCCGCTCAAGGTCGCCATCTCGGCGCTGCTGTCGATATAGGGGATCAAGGTGGCATCTGGCCGATCGCCAAAGCGTTGCAGCGCCGACACCAGCTGCTGCAACGGGGTAAGCACAATGCTGTTGAGCCGGTACATGGCGATCATGACGCAGATAAAACTGATAAAAAGCATACCAATAAAGGTCCAGAGCGCCCCCTCCATGACGCCACTCAAGATCTTTCTCTCCTCCTCAATCACCAGAGTCAGCACCGGCTGGTTATCGCTGTTGAGCAGTCGCACCTCTCCCCTAAGCCGGGTGAGCCCAAGGTCGATCAGGCGATACGTTATTTGCGGTTTCAGTTTTTTGAAGGTAGCGGTGACATCCAGATTGGCGTGGGAGATCGCCAGAGGCAGCGCGGTACGCTCCGATACCTGCTCGAGATAGGCCTTGTCGAGCCAACGTACAACCAGCAAGAAACCGTTGAACGGTGCCGACTCGTCACTGTTTCTGATCGGCTGCCACGAGTACATCAGCGGCCCCCACTGGGAAGCACGGATCCCGTGCAGATTGATGCCCCCTTGCGCCACCGAGCGCGCCCTTAACTGCTTTTTCAGCTCATCAAGGAAGTAGGGAAACTGATCAGGGTTGATCCCCGGCGCATCGGGTAGCAGGGTGCGCGTCCAGATTTCGTAGCCGGTGAGATCCATGAAGCTCATCAGGTTGAGACTAAAATCCCGCATCGGCATATCACTGAACAGGTTGGATTCGATGTACGCCCTGCTTTTGTTGTCCATAAAACGGTGACTGTCATCCCAGATGCCCCAATCCCGACTGAATGCATCCAGAGCGGCCACATCCGCCTGCACCGCCTTGGTCACGCGCAGCAGATGCTCCTTCATTCGCTGCTCTTCAATCCGGCTGGCAGCCGGGATTTGGGCCCACGCCAGCAGGACCAGCAATAGCAGGATCGCCCCCAGCCAGATGGGGAACATGGAGTAAGCCAACTGATGATCAATCGTGCGCGGAGCCTGAGCCATAACCCGATATATCCATTACCATGATGCTGAGATGCCAAGCCTGCCCACACTTGACGAGCTTCCCCCTATGCTCCCGATTTTTATAACAAAAAGGGGCCAAAGGCCCCTCGATTATAACGGCTTATCGCGCCAAAAGTGGCCTCAAAAAACGAGCTGTATGAGACTCTTTATTGGTGCAAATCTCTTCCGGCGTCCCCGTCACCAGAATGCGGCCACCACCGGCGCCCCCCTCCGGCCCCAGATCGACGATCCAGTCGGCAGTTTTGATGACATCCAGATTGTGCTCGATGATGACGATGGTGTTGCCACGATCCCGCAGCTGGTGCAGCACCTTGAGTAGCTGCTGGATATCGTGGAAGTGCAGCCCGGTGGTCGGCTCGTCCAGAATGTAGAGAGTCTGACCGGTATCCCGCTTGGAGAGCTCCCGCGCCAGCTTGACCCGCTGTGCCTCACCGCCAGACAAGGTTGTGGCCGACTGGCCGAGGCGGATATAGGAGAGGCCCACGTCCATCAGGGTCTGCAGCTTGCGCGCCACCGCCGGCACCGGATCGAAGAACTCGCGGGCATCTTCCACCGTCATCTCGAGGATTTCGTGGATGTTCTTGCCCTTGTATTTCACCTCCAGGGTCTCGCGGTTATATCGCTTGCCCTTGCAGACATCGCACGGCACGTAGACGTCCGGCAGGAAGTGCATCTCCACCTTGATGACGCCATCCCCCTGGCACGCCTCGCAGCGGCCCCCCTTCACGTTGAAAGAGAAACGGCCCGGCTGGTAGCCGCGTGAACGCGCCTCCTGGGTGCCGGAGAGCAGCTCGCGGATCGGGGTAAACAGGCCGGTGTAGGTGGCCGGGTTGGAGCGTGGGGTACGACCGATGGGGCTCTGGTCGATATCCACCACCTTGTCCAGATGTTCCAGCCCCTCGACACTGCGATAGGGTGCCGGGGTGGATTCGGTGGCCTTGTTCAACTCGCGGTGAGCAATGCGGAACAGGGTATCGTTAATCAGGGTCGACTTGCCGGAGCCGGAGACGCCGGTAACACAGGTCATCACTCCGATCGGCAGATCCAGGTTAACGTTGCGCAGGTTGTTGCCGCTCGCCCCCTTGAGTTTCAGCCACTTGCCGGTAAGCGGCGTGCGCTCGGCCGGAATGGCGATCTGCTTGCGGCCGGAGAGGTAGTCACCGGTCAGCGACTCCGGATTGTCGATGATCTGCTGGGGGGTGCCCTGCGCAACAATTTCGCCGCCATGCACACCCGCCCCCGGGCCGATATCCAGCACATGGTCGGCGAGGCGAATGGCATCCTCGTCGTGCTCCACCACGATCACGGTATTGCCCAGATCGCGCAGATGGGTGAGGGTCTTGAGCAACCGCTCGTTGTCGCGCTGATGCAGACCGATGGAAGGCTCATCCAGCACGTACATCACCCCCACCAAACCGGCACCAATCTGGCTCGCCAGTCGAATGCGCTGCGCTTCACCACCGGAGAGGGTCTCGGCGCTGCGCGACAGGCTCAGGTAGTTGAGACCCACATTCACCAGGAAGCCAAGCCGCTCGACGATCTCTTTCAAGATCTTCTCGGCAATCTGGGCGCGCTGGCCGGTGAGGTTCAACCCTTCGAAGAAGGCCAGTGCATCGCCAATGGACTGCTCGGCGATGGCCGGCAGGTTGCGGTTATCGACGAAGACGTGGCGCGCCTCCTCCCGCAGTCGGCTACCACCGCAGCTGGTACAGGATTTGTTGGCTATGTACTTGGAGAGCTCTTCGCGTACCGAGTTGGACTCGGTTTCCCGGTAGCGCCGCTCCATGTTGTGCAGGATCCCCTCGAACGGGTGCTTGCGCACCACCACGTCGCCGCGGTCGTTCATGTAGCGGAACTCGATCTCGGTGCGACCGGAGCCGCGCAGGATCACCTCCTGGGTCTTGACCGGCAGATCCTCCCACGGCGTCTCCAGATCGAACTTGTAGTGCTCGGAGAGGGATTTCAGCATCTGGAAGTAGTAGAAGCTGCGCTTGTCCCAGCCACGGATGGCGCCGTTAGCCAGGCTGATGGCCGGATCGCCGATCACCTTGGCCGGATCGAAATATTGCTGCACCCCGAGACCGTCACAAGTCGGGCAGGCTCCGGCCGGGTTGTTGAAAGAGAAGATGCGCGGTTCCAGCTCCGACATGGAGTAGCCGCACTCCGGGCAGGCGAAGTTGGCGGAGAAGGTCATGGGGGTGACGCCCTCCTCCCCGTCCATCGGCACTACCAACACGATACCACCGGAGAGGGTCAGCGCCGTCTCGAACGACTCGGCCAGACGCAAGGCAAGGTCCTCGCGCACCTTGAAGCGATCCACCACCACCTCGATGGTGTGCTTCTTGTGCAGCTCCAGAGTCGGAGGATCGGAGAGGTCGCACACCTCGCCGTCGATACGGGCACGGATGTAGCCCTGGGCCGCCAGATTCTCCAGCAGCTTGGTGTGCTCCCCCTTGCGATCGCGCACCACCGGAGCCAGCAGCATCAGCTTGCTCCCCTCCGGTTGGGCCAGCACCTGATCCACCATCTGGCTGATGGTCTGGGCGGCGAGCGGAATGGCGTGAGTCGGGCAGCGCGGCTCACCAACCCGGGCGAACAGCAGACGCAGGTAGTCGTAGATCTCGGTGATGGTGCCGACGGTCGAGCGCGGGTTATGGGAAGTGGACTTCTGCTCGATGGAAATGGCGGGCGAAAGCCCCTCGATATGGTCGACGTCCGGCTTCTCCATCAGGGAGAGGAACTGGCGAGCATAGGCGGAGAGGGACTCCACATAGCGGCGCTGCCCCTCGGCATAGAGGGTATCGAACGCCAGAGAGGATTTGCCCGAGCCGGAGAGGCCGGTGACCACGATCAGCTTGTCGCGGGGCAGGGTCAGATTGATGTTCTTGAGGTTGTGGGTGCGAGCACCCCGGACCACGATCTTTTCCATCTTGTTGCACGCTCGATACAGAAACCTGAGCGAGTCAGTATGGCATAGAGACTACTGGATGAATAGACAGTCATGAGATGAAATGCGCATCATCCGGCGCACGCCATCTGCTCTTTTTTCTCCACCAGCAGCCGCTCGTTTTGCCATATCAGAGCGGTGACCTCGACCCGATAGGGACAACGCAAACCCAGCCCTATTTTGCCAACCGCCATGACCACTCCTGCCTGCAGCGACAGATTACGGCTCTGGCGCTGAGTCGTGCTCCCGGCCGCCCCTTCGCTGCGCACCAGCAACCTGACACTCACCATCAAGTCGCGCTTGCTGAGCAGCGTTGGCGCAAGTGACAGCCCCTGCTCGTTCTGCGCCATATTGAGGGACAAGCGGATCGACGGATCGGGCTCCATCTCGTTTCCCCTGGCGCTTGCTGGGGAAGCGACGCGATGAACCAGCATCAACCCACAGAGCAGCACCAATAAAAGAGGGGCCCGCAGGCCCCTGAATCCGGAGATGACCATCAGTTGCTACCAGCCCCTTGATAGACATAGGCATGGTTATCGCTGCCCAATACGGTCACATTGGCAGTATTAAAGCTTTCGTTTTGCACCACATCAACGGTGTTGCGCCCCCCACCAACCCCAGCATTGACGTAGACATTGGCCTCGTGCTCAGCGCCGTTCTGGGTCACTGTGAGCTTGTTCTCGCTACCCAAGTAGGACTCAACCTTGGCATTGTTCAACTCACCATCCTGGGTCACTTTGACCACAGACTCAGAGTGAGACGCATCGGCATAGGCCCAGTTGTCAGTGCCTTTCTGAGCAACGACCAGCTCGTTGTCCGAGCCCCAGGTCCAGGCGCCTTTGCCTTCACCATCACGAGCAGAGGCAACCTGGTTGCCAGTTCCGTTCTGGTCGATATCGATGGTATTGCCGCTGCCTGCTTGTTGCACTGCATTGGCATAGTTGTCATTACCTACCTGATCAATGGTGACCGCACCATCGGTACTGCTGGCTAACTGGTTGACCACGGCCTTGTTGTCATCACCTGTCTGGTTGACCAAGGCATCATTGCCAGTACCTTGCTGGTCGGTCTCAATCCGGTTGCGATTACCATCCTGTGTCAGGTCAGCAAACTCCCCGGTTCCAGACTGTTTGGCCAACAGGCCGTTGCCATTCCCGGCATCAGACCCTTGCTGCAGAGTCACCACTTCACCACGGGTTCCACTTTGCTCAACAGTCGCTACGTTGGCACTATCGTATTGAGTGACGTCTGCATTGTTCAAAGAACCACTCTGAGTCACCACTGCAGATGTTCCTTCCGCCGGTGCATAGTCATAGTTACCGGTTGCCTGCAGCACCTTGGTGATATTGCTCTCTCCACGTTGTACCACTTCGGCGTTGGCTCCATCAGCCGCTGTCTGGGTCACGTCAGCCTGGTGAGCCCCCCCTTCTAGCTGCTGTACACTCGCCCGAGCGAAATCGGATATCTGGTTATTAATGACAGCCCGATTACCATCCGAGATTTGAGTGATCCTGGAGTCAGCTAAGTCACCATTATCTTGCTTGATCTTGGCGTCGTTGCGATCCCCATCCTGCACAACCCCGGCAACCGCACCGCCATTCTCAAATTGCTGAATCACATCAGCAAAGTTGTCGTTCCCCTTTGTATCGATGGAGGCTTTGGAGAGGTTAGTGTCACCTTGTTGCAAGATGTAACCCTCGTTACTGTCACCTACCTGCCGAGTATCGGCATCTGACTGGCCGGTATTCTTTTGAGTGGTAACAGCTGTGTTGTTGTTACCAGCTTGATCGATGTTAGCCTTGTTATCGACGCTTCCCACCACCTGGTTAATGGTGGCGATATTGCCGCTCTGGGCCTGGTTCACCGTAGCCTGGTTGCCAGTAGATGCCGCCCAAGCGGTGCTGGTCGCCAGAAGAACTGCCGAGGCAATGATGGTACGTTTAAACATGATTTCCCTCTCGTGCTAATGGTTGAGCCTAGGCTCAGTTGGTTTGAACGACATTTACTTGCTGATTGGCCCCCATCTGGATGACGGTGGCCGTTAATCCGATTCCGTTCTGCTCGATGCTGGCCTGATTGCCATCACCCAGCTGGATCGCCCGGGCCTGATTGTCTGCCCCTTGCTGACTGATCCAGGCTTCATTGCCGCTGCCTTGTTGCAGCAGCCAAATCCGGTTATTGATGCCCGCCTGATAGAGTTCGGCGCTATTGCCCTCACCCAGTTGCGCACCATTGACCCAGTTCTCATCTCCTACCTGGGAGAGCGCCAACTCATTGGCCCAACCCTGTTGCAGCAGGCGCGCCTGATTCAGCTCCCCTTGCTGGGTGAGGTGCAGTTGCTGCTCGCTACCGAGTTGCCACAACAGCGCCTGATTCCCGTCGTTCTGCAGACCGGAATCCAGCTCGCTTGCCATCGCCAGCTCATCAAAGACGGCAGGCTCTGCGGCGAGTTGCGGGGCGCCCGATATCAGCAGAAAAAAGAGAGCACTCAACAGATGTTTCATCGCGCCATCGCCTTGTTGGAAAACGCCCACAGTATCCCTGTCAGACAAGAGGCGGCCTATCAGGCACTCCGCTGATTCGAGGATGAAAAACACCGCCCTGTCGCTGAGCAGAAAGTCTTAAGTCGTATTCGATAGAGGCCAAAAAAATGCCCTCCACTAGGGAGGGCATTGCGAGAGAGGGAAAACTCAAAGCAGCGGGGCGTTGTCTTGCAGGTACTCCTGCAGGATCGGATTGTCGATATCCCTCTGGTCGGCCAGTTGCCACAGATTGTCCCGTACACCATTGGCTATCAGCCGGATCACTCCGGACTCGATAGCCGACATGACACACATCTGTACCGGTTCGTTGGTGCTGAAACCGGCCTCGGCCTCCAGCAGGCGCTTGTACTCGACGAAGCGGAATACCCCGGCCTGCACCTGTTGCGACAATACTGTCTTGGAGGTGGTGACACTGTTCAGGATCCGGCCTGAACGGATATCGACGGCACGCAGATTGACCGTCACCTGATCGACCCGGTACTCCCCGCTGGCGCCAATGCCAAAATACTTGGCTCCCGCCCCACCGGTTCGTACATTGCTGTCATAGGCGACGATCCCCCCCTCGATCAGGATGTTGGCGGCGACCAGCGAGGGCAGTTGATTGGCATTGTTGCCGGGAACGTTGGGCTTGTTCTGGGCCGCCCGCACAATCTTGCGTTCGGTCAGCAGGTTCTGCAGCCCCTCCCGCTCCAGAGGCACAAACCATTGGGAATCCCACAAAGCCGTGCTCAGCATGGCTACCCCGCCCTGGGTGACCGCCGTGGAGAAGTTGGATGCCGGTGCGGGCAGGTACTGACCGGTCTGATCGCGAAAATCGTAGACGGCCGCGACAATTTTCCCTTTTGGCTTGGGCAGACTGATCAGCTCCTTGTAAGAGACGGATCGCGGCATCAGGGTTGCCTTCTCATCGGCAACGGGCGAGCCGATATGGGTCGCACAGCCAGCCAGCGCAAGCAGGGGCACTATCAATAACAGTTGTCGTTTCATCGCGCCCTCAATCAGCAATCAGGCCATTCACTTCGATCATGGTGGTCTGGTTGGTCACCCGGTCGGTGATCGAAACCACCAGGGTGCCATCTTCATCCACCACATTGATGGCAAAATCATCGGTCACCAGACTGCCGCTCTGGCTGCCATCCTTGCCGATATCGGCCAACAGCTGGCTGATCAGGCGGGATTGCAGGTTGGAGGTCAGGCGATCCAGCGCCGAGGTGCCGCTGCTACCACTGCCACTGGCGGGATCCTTGTAATCATTCTGCGCATTGGCGGTGCCAAGCAGATGACTGCTGTTGAGAGGGTTACCCCCAAAGCTGGGGTTGACGGGGCGATAGACAAGCTCCGACGCATGGAGCGCTGGCGCTATCAGTGCTGCAACTAGCCATAACCGGGCACGCATGAGAAATATCCTTATAGTTCATCATGTTCCAAATCGAAGGTATCCATGAACAGGGTCGCGATCTTCTGCTGTTCGAGGGTCTGCCTGACCTGTGACCAAGCCAGTTTGGCACTCTGCTCCTGCTGATTGCGGCCGGGAGAGAGCGCGGTTTTAAAAATCACCTTCCGGTTATGGGTGATCCAGATCAGGCTGCCCCAGCGAGCAGTCGGGCGCTCATGAATCGTCAGATTTTCTCTGGCATTCGGGTCTTCATCACTGCGCAACCGGGTAAATTCGTTATAAAAGCCCTGACCGAAGCGGGTAAAAGTGCGGTCCAGCACCAAACCATCCACATCCAGCCGATCACTCTCCTGCTCCGGCTGTACCGACTCCAGCGGAGCATCGGCCTCGGCCGCCACAACGGTCGTGAAGCCCCAGAGCAGCACAAGGCAACATGCCAGAGAGAACGCTTTCATCAGTGGGAGTCCGGAGCATCGAGATACTCTTTGGCCCAGCTCACCGCCTGGATCCGGTTCTTCACGTTCAGCTTTTTAAAAACGTTATAGAGGTGGGATTTGACGGTGTGCTCGCTGACAAACAGGCTGTCGGCGATCTCGACATTGGAGGCGCCCGTCATCAGATAACGGATGATCTCCTGCTCTCTGGCTGTCAGCAGGGTGTCGTTACGCAGCAGGTAGCTATTGCCCTGGCGATAGTATTCGACCAGCTCGCACAGCAGGTGGCGCGGCATCCAGTACTCGCCCAACAGGATTTTCTGCAACCCGGCAACCAGTCGGTCGAGCGGATCCTGACGGAAAAACAGACCGCAGATCTGCGGCCACATCAGCAGCAGGTCGCGATCCGTCGCAGTGGGAGCATTGAGCAGCACTGTGGCCGCCATGCCAAAGCGTTCAGAGATCGCCCGGTTCCAGCCCAGTGACTGGCCGGAGCGGATATAGTCGAGATCGATGAGAAACAGCGTGCCGTCACACTGGTTATCTAGCTGATTAATCTCGTGGATTAGCTGGACGGGACGGCTCAAATGAGAGATGAGATATGCAGCAAATGTGCTGGCCTGCACATTATTTTCAGTGACCAGTGCGATCGGGCATGCGGCTTTCATTGTGTGCTCTTCCTTGAACCTGTAAACCACCTAATCTGGCCGACTGAGTCTACCAAGGAGGTATGGGAGCACAATATTAAAAAAGTATGAGAATGGATCTCATAAATATCGTAACCATATGTTTTTAGTCGATTTAAAAACTGTTCCCAATTCGCCAATCTGCCAGCATAACAGGAATATATGGCAGAAATGTGATGCAGGATGCGCCGAAAAAAGATGCAACCCGACCATCACCACAGCAGGAGCCAACCGTTGCCTTTGGCACATCAAGCCGGTTAAGGATGCTGCCAATCCGCTTCGCAACTGTTACTATGACCGTCACATGCGTCTGCGGGACATTGCGCCCCGCACACAGCAACTAATCAGGTATCTAGTCGTGTTGGACCAGGTTTCGACCTGGCCGGTAAATAAGGTGGAAGAGAGATTATGGCCAGTCGAGGCATCAATAAAGTCATTCTGATCGGTAACCTCGGGCAAGACCCGGAAGTACGCTACATGCCGAGTGGCGGTGCTGTGACCAACATTACTCTGGCCACCTCTGAAACCTGGCGCGACAAGCAGACCGGTGAGCAGAAAGAGCGCACCGAGTGGCACCGTGTCGTCTTCATGGGCAAGCTGGCCGAAGTGGCTGGCGAGTACCTGAAGAAAGGCTCCCAGGTCTATGTGGAAGGCAAACTACAGACCCGCAAGTGGCAGGATCAGAGTGGCCAGGAGCGCTACACCACTGAAGTGCTGGTCGACAGCTTCACCGGCGTCATGCAGATGCTGGGTGGCCGTCCGCAAGGTGGTCAGGGCATGGGCCAGAACATGGGTGGCCAACAAGGTGGCTGGGGTCAACCGCAGCAAGCCATGCAGCAGCCGATGAATCAGCAGCGCCCGGCGCCGGCTCCGCAGCAGAACATGCAGCCGCAAGGCGGTTATGGCCGTCCTGCCCAGCAGCCGCAATCTGCGCCGCCGGTATATAACGAGCCACCGATGGATTTCGACGACGATATCCCGTTCTAAGAACAGAATATTGAAAAGGCCCTGATAACTCAGGGTCTTTTTTTATGCACTCAGGCTGAACCTCTCAGCCCGAAAGGGATATAACGCTTTTTGGTTGCCTCCCCTACAGTGATGGATATTCTCCACAGGAACGCTTTGTGAAAAGTGCAATGAAACTGCTCACCCCTTTATTGCTGATGCTGACCAGCATGCTCTCCGGCCAGTTGCAGGCAACGCCACTCAAGGTCGGGGTCAGCTTTGCCATCCCCCCTTATGTCATCGAAAGTAATCAGCGTGGCATCGAGCTGGATCTGCTGAAAGAGGCGTTCGCTGGCAGCGGCTATGAGCCCAGCTTTGAATTTCTGCCGCTGGAGCGCACCTTCCGCCTGTTCGAGTCAGGAAAGCTGGATGCCATCATCAACGTCAGACCCGGTATGGTTGATCCTCACGTTCTGACCCAGCCCGTTATCACCTTCCATAACCGGATCTTCACCCTGCGCAGCACCCACATCAGTACCCTGGATGATCTGCATTCAAAACGGGTCACCGCCTTTCAACGGGCAAGGATCATTCTGGGGGGCGCGTTCGCCACCATGGCCAACCAGAATCCCCACTATGAGGAGGTAGCCAAGCAGCAGGTGCAGGTACATCAGCTAATGCGCGGCAGGGTGGATGCAGTCGTACTGGAGGAGCGGGTGTTCTATTACTACCTCGACCAGCTGATTGCCACCGCCCAGGCAGGCGAGCACTACGAGCGCAATCAGGTCAGGCAAGCAGACCTCTTCCCGCCCACCGTCTATCACTTTGCCTTCCGAACGGCCGATGCCCGCAATCTGTTTGATAAGCGCCTTGAGGCGATGCGTCAGGATGGTCGTTATCACCAGATTTTCGCGGCTTACGGCGCCACGCCGTGAGCCACAAACATAAAAGCCAGCCGGTAAGGGCTGGCTTTGTACTGGCTCCGAAGGAACAGCAGTAGGGGAGCGTTACTTCATTGCGCTGCCGTTTTTCAGTTCTGCTTTCTGACGTTTGGCTTCGCGTTTCTCTTTCAGTGACATCTGCGGTTTTTTCTTGGCATCTTTGCCGTTGTGATGTTCTTTGTTACTCATCATCAAACTCCAAAAATGTTACCCAGACAGCTGGTTCCTCATGGGAGCCAGCATGCCATCCGAATCATCAACTTCAGTACGCTTGGTGGGATGGTGCAAGACCATCACCAGACCCAGCATACCCTCCAGCGGCATCCGGATCCAGCCTCATTCTCGTCCAAAAGATGTCGCGCGCAGCCCCTTGAGCTGGGAGGCCAAACGACCTCGACAGGAAAGACCAAAAAAGAGTAATTCGCATTATTAAATGTTGTCACGCTTATATTAAGCCATCGTTACCTGGATATTTTCACGGATAAATATAAATCCCTCTCATTATTTATTACCGCGCAAGAGGCCACCATTTTAATAAGCATTCGCAATATCACCGGAAACATCAGGTTACAACACCGAATAGGTTATTTCCGGTCAGCCGGATATAATGCGCGCCGCACCGAAATATCCGTTTTTATTCAGGAAGCTGTGACATGAACAGAAAAACCAGAGCCGCCATGGTGTCGGTCTGCTCCAATATCAGTCTGATCATCATGAAAATGGTGGCCGGGTTCGCCAGCGGCTCGGTCAGTATCATCTCGGAGGCGATCCACTCCGCCATGGATCTGGTGGCGGCCCTGATCGCCCTGTTCGCGGTGAAAAAGTCCGATCTCCCGCCCGATGAACGCCACCCCTATGGTCACGACAAGATTGAAAATGTCTCCGGCGTCATCGAAGCACTGCTTATCTTGCTGGCCGCGGGCTGGATCATCTTCGAAGCCGTCGACAAGCTGATCACCCCCAGCCCGATTGAAAGCATTGGCTGGGGCGTGCTGGTGATGGTGATCTCGGCGCTGGTCAACAGCGGCGTCTCGGCCTACCTCTACAAGGTGGCCCGGGAAGAAGAGTCAGTTGCATTGGCGGCCGATGCGCTCCATCTCAAGGCGGATGTGCTCACTTCAGCCGGTGTCGCCGTCGGTCTTGGCGGGATCTGGCTGGCCGGTCTGTTTGGCCATTCACTCTCCATCCTCGACCCGCTGGTCGCCATTGCGGTCGCCATCTTTATTGTCAGAGAGGCGATCAGCATGCTCAACGAGGCCTTCCAGCCGCTGATCGACCAGAGCATGAGCCCGGAAGAGCTGGCGATGACCAGCCGCATCATCACCGAATGCTGCCCTGCCGCCAGCGGTTTTCACGATCTGCGCAGCCGTCGTGCCGGTCGTCGTCGCCATATCGACTTCCATCTCACCCTGCCCACGGAGATGAGCATCGGCGAAGCCCACGATATCTGTGATCGCATCGAACACGCCATCATGGCGCAGTTGCCCCACGCCATCGTGCTGATCCACGTCGAGCCAGAGGAGCAAGAGCTGCCCTCACCGCTCGCCATAAATTGAAATGTGGCAAACAGGCGGGAAAGTGGCAGCGAAATAACAGAAAGTTGGCACAAACCCGCATTTTTACTGCCGGAAAGCCGATTGCATAAGAAGTGATCGGCACAACTGTGTTAGGGTGTCTAACCACCCTGCCGCAGGAGCGCGCCGTGAAAAAGCTGGAAATGAAAGATCTGACCGAGGCCGAAAAAGCCGAGATAGCCTTGTTATTGCAAAAGGCACAAGCCAATGCAGACCACCAGCTGACCAACGGAGAGCGGAACAAGATCCGCGAAGAGGGTCGCCTGAAAATTGTGGCCGACCGCGCCGAAGCGGCCAAGGCAGCCTCCAAGCTGGCTCGCGAGAAAGCCAAAGAGCGCGCCAAGAACCAGGTACTGCCGGAAACCTTCAGCTGGATTGATTCGGTCAGCAACAAGTTTCGCAGCAAGCGCTGATCCCCTCTTGCAAAACGCCCGCTGGCACTTGTGCCTGCGGGCGTTTGCATGTCTGGGCGATGCTCGATGGGCCAGATTTGGCGCCGCCATTGATTTGCAGCCCAGAAGCTAATCGCAGCAGCAAAGAAGTGATTTACATTGTGAGTTAGAGAGAACGCCAACTGACAATCCCCGGTCTATCGCCACCTTTTTCATTTTTTCTCATATTTTTTGCCAGAACTGGCTACATAGTCAGGACAAAAAAGCCGAATCCGGCTTGCTACAGGGTGATATGAGTCTGCACTGATTTTTCTATGCCGTTGAAATGCATCATATTTACTATAAAAAATGATATTTTTGGCTGTTACAAAACATTAATATCGAGATAAAGTTTGCTTTAAAAATGAGAGCGTGTTTTAATCTTTCTCGATGGTTCGGCAGTTCAGACCTGATTATGTTAGGCAGTCATTTTAGTAAAGCAGTGATTAGCATAAGCGTTATCCTCGGATAATTCTTATCAAATAATTCTCCTTCTTTAGTGCTCCCCATACGTATTGCTGACGAAAAATCAAAAATTGCCATTTAGGTGGCATTCAACACTATTTAAGGAAATTATTATGTCTAACAAAATGACTGGTACCGTTAAGTTCTTCAACGCTGAGAAAGGTTTTGGTTTCATCTCCCCGGCTGACGGCAGCAAAGACGTGTTCGTACACTTCTCCGCTATCCAGTCCACCAGCTTCAAAACCCTGGACGAAGGTCAGCGCGTTGAGTTCACCATCGAGCAAGGCCAGAAAGGCCCGGCTGCTGCCAACGTAGTTGGTCTGTAATTCAAGCCGGAGCATGCTGCTGATGGCTCATGCCAACTGCTGACAGCTCTGCAAGAATTAAAAAAACCCGCTTAGGCGGGTTTTTTGTTTTTCCCCGCTTTTTCCTCACTGATCTCCCCTCCCCCGACCGCTTGATCCCTCCCTTACACGCTCTCACCGCTTGAGTCTTAGAATGAGCTCCGAATGGACTCAAAATGTAAAATAGTGACGAAAAAGTCAGGTTATCCGCTGTATTTGCCGCGAATTCTTGCTATTTTGCGCGCCACCAACGCAAACGATTTCCTTCACACTTTCAGGATTAGTTATGGCAAAGCAAGATATGGCCGCCCAAACAGGGACTGGCGGCTTTCTGGACTCTTATTTTTCCATTTCTGCGCGCGGCAGCAGCGTGCGTCAGGAGCTGGTCGCGGGGCTGACCACCTTCCTGGCGATGGTCTACAGCATCATAGTGGTGCCGAACATGCTGGGCGCAGCCGGCTTTGAGCAGGGCCCGGTGTTTGTGGCCACCTGTTTGATCGCCGCCTTCGGCTCCCTGCTGATGGGGCTGTGGGCCAAGCTGCCAATGGCCATCGGTTGCGCCATATCCCTCACCGCCTTTACCGCCTTCAGTCTGGTGCTGGGTCAGGGACTGAGCATTCCGGTCGCGCTGGGCGCCATCTTCCTGATGGGTGTGCTGTTTACCCTGATCAGCGTCACCGGCGTGCGCCAGTGGATCCTGGACAACCTCCCCTCCGGCATCGCCCACGGTACCGGCATCGGTATCGGTCTGTTCCTGCTGCTGATCGCCACCAACGGCGTCGGCATGGTGATCAAGAACGAAGGAGCTGGCCTGCCGGTACAACTGGGTGAAGTGACCGCCTTCCCGGTCATCATGACGGTGCTGGGTCTGGCCGCCATCTTCGGTCTGGAACGTCGCAAGGTGCCGGGCGGCATCCTGATGGTGATTATCGCCATCTCCATCCTCGGCCTTATCTTCGACCCGAAAGTGACCTGGCAGGGCTTCTTCGCCATGCCGAGCCTGACCGGTGAGAAGGGCTCACTGGTGGGCAGCATGGATCTGCTGGGCGCCCTCAATCCGGTGGTCATTCCGACCGTGCTGGCGCTGGTGATGACCGCCGTGTTTGACGCCACCGGCACCATCCGTGCCGTGGCCGGTCAGGCTGGCCTTATCAACGAGCGTGGCCACATCATCAGCGGCGGCAAGGCCCTGACTGCCGACTCCGTCAGCAGCATGGTGGCAGGCGTCGTTGGCGGTGCTCCGGCGGCCGTCTACATCGAATCCGCCGCAGGCACCGCGGCCGGTGGCAAGACCGGTCTGACCGCTGCACTGGTCGGCGTGCTGTTCCTGCTGATGATCTTCCTCTCCCCGCTGAGCTATCTGGTACCGGCTTACGCCACCGCACCGGCGCTGATGTATGTCGGTCTGCTGATGCTGGGCAACGTCACCAAGCTGGACTTCAGCGACTCGGTCGATGCGCTCTCCGGCATGCTGTGTGCCGTCTTTATCGTGCTCACCTGCAACATCGTGACCGGCATCATGCTGGGCTTCGTGGCGCTGGTCGTTGGCCGCATCTTCGCTGCCGAGTGGAAGAAGCTGAACGTCGGCACCGTCATCATCGCCCTGGCGCTGGTGGTCTTCTATGCCGGTGGCTGGGCCATCTAACCCGCCCGCATATTCCGGTTGTAGCGAAGGGCCCTGCGGGGCCCTTTTTCATGGCTGTGAGTCAGCTAACAGTTTCCCGCCCGCCAGCCCTGCGCCGTTTCAGATTGAAACACCGAGCCCCCTTCTGCTGTTTCAAATCCGAACCAAATCACCCGTCATTTTTATCCCTTTTTCTGTCGTTAGACTGGCTCCATCAACCATTTGCCCACCCGTGCGGTGGCAAGCCAAGGAGTGAGCCATGAAGAAACTGATCAATGCCGTCGATGCTGTGGTCCGTGAACAACTGATGGGGATGGCAGCCGCCCACCCCGAGCTCAAGGTACGTATCGAACCCCACTACATCACCCGCGCCGACTCCCCCGTGATGGGTAAGGTGGCGCTGGTCTCCGGCGGTGGCAGCGGCCACGAGCCGATGCACGGCGGTCTGGTGGGCAAAGGGATGCTGGATGGCGCCTGCCCCGGCGAGATCTTTACCTCTCCGACCCCGGATCAGATGTACGAGTGCGGTCAGGCCGTTGATGGCGGCGCGGGCGTGCTGTTTCTGGTGAAGAACTACACCGGTGACGTGCTCAACTTCGAGACCGCGGTCGAGCTCCTGCACGGCGACGGCGTAAAAGTGGGCTTCGCCCTGATCGATGACGACGTGGCGGTCAAAGACAGCCTCTACACCGCCGGTCGCCGTGGGGTTGCCACGACCGTGCTGTGCGAGAAGCTGGTCGGTGCCGCAGCCGAGGCGGGCTATGACCTTGCCCGCTGCGAGGCGCTGGCCCGCCGCATCAACAACCAGAGCCGCACCATAGGCGTGGCCATGCATGCCTGCACCGTGCCGGCCGCTGGCAAGCCCTCCTTCACTCTGGCGGACAACGAGATGGAGTTCGGCGTCGGTATCCACGGCGAACCGGGCATCGAACGTCGCCCCTTCACCGACCTCAATACCCTGGTGGACGACATGTTCAGCGAGCTGGCGGACAACACTCCCTACGGCCGTACCCTGCGCCACTGGGATCGCACCAGCGGCAGCTGGCAGGAAGAGCACACCTTTATTGAACCACTCAACAAGGGCGATCGGGTTATCGCGCTGGTTAACAGCCTCGGCGGCACCCCCATCTCCGAGCTCTATGGCGTCTATGGTCGCCTTGCCACCCTGTGCGAGGAGGCGGGCATCCATCTGGTGCGCAACCTGATTGGCCCCTACTGCACCTCGCTCGACATGACCGGCATCTCCATCACATTGCTCAAGGTGGATGATGAACTGATGACCCTGTGGGATGCCCCCGTTCACACCCCCGCCCTGCGTCGCGGCTGCTAAGGAGAACCCATGTTAAGCAAGCATCACATCGTCAACTGGCTGCTCGACTGCGAGCATATCTTCACCGAGCAGCGTGACTACCTCACCGCGCTGGATACCGACATCGGCGACGGCGACCACGGCCTCAACATGCAGCGCGGCTTCGCCAAGGTGGCCGAGAAGCTGCCAGCAGTGGCGGACAAGGATATCGGGCAGGTACTGAAAACCACCGGCATGACCCTGCTCTCCTCGGTCGGCGGTGCCAGCGGCCCGCTCTACGGCACCTTCTTCATCCGGGCGGCGGCCAGCAGTGACGCCTGCCAGAGCCTGAGCCTCAGTCAGCTGTGCAAAATGCTGAGCGACGGGGTCGAGGGGATCGTCTCCCGCGGCCGTGCCGAGCCGGGCGACAAGACCATGTGCGACGCCTGGTGGCCGGCACTGGCCGCCCTGCAACAGGCGCAGCAGCAAGAGCTGCCGCTCAACGAAGCACTGGATAAAGCGGTGGCAGCCGCCGCGGCCGGTACCGAGGCGACCATCCAGATGCAGGCCCGCAAGGGGCGCGCCAGCTATCTTGGCGAGCGCAGCATCGGCCATCAGGATGCTGGGGCCACCTCGACCCTGCTGCTGCTGACCGCCCTGCGTGACAGAGCGAGGTTGTGACATGATCGGAATCGTAGTTGTCTCTCACAGCGCCATGCTGGCGGCCGGTTTGAAAGCGCTGGCCGACCAGCTCGGCAGCCCGGCCCGATTGCTGCTGGCGGCCGGGGTCGATGACCCCGACCACCCCATCGGTACCGATGCCATCGCGGTGATGAGTGCGATTGAAGAAGCGGACGACGGCAGCGGCGTGCTGGTGCTGATGGACTTGGGCAGCGCCCTGCTCAGCGCCGAGACCGCCCTCGAACTGCTGCCCCCGGAGCTGAGCGCGAGGGTGCGACTCTGCCCCGCCCCGCTGGTCGAGGGTACCCTGGCCGCCATGGTGGCGGCCGGTTCCGGCCTGACGCTGGATGAGGTGGCCGCCGAGGCGATCGGCGCGCTGGGCCCGAAACAGGCGATGCTGCCTGCCAGCGCGGCGCAGGCCGCCACCGAGACAGCCCCCGTTGTCGACGACGGCTGGCTGCGCTGCGAGGTGGTGGTGGATAACCCCCACGGCCTGCATGTGCGCCCCGCCGCCCGACTGGTGGCCGCCCTCAAGCCCTTTGCCGCCGAACTCAAGCTGCAAAAGGGGGATAAAGAGGCCAATCCCCGCAGCCTGACCCGGCTCGCCATGCTCAACGTGCGTCAGGGCGATGCGCTCACCCTGCTGGCGCGCGGCGAGGATGCCACCGCAGCATTGACCTGCTTCCAGCAGCTGGCCGACGAGCGTTTCGGCGACTGACGCCGCACGCCACTGTTTCAAGGGCTGCACTCGCTCGCTGAGCCTGTGCAGCTTCATTCAAGACGAAGGAGTCCCCGGCACAGCCGCCCCTTCGCCCCGATTCTTAATTCATAAAGAGAGAGGGATAAAATATGGACCGCATTATCATCAGCCCCAGCAAATACGTGCAAGGCAACGGGGCCCTCGCCAATATCGGCAACTACGTCAAGGCGCTCGGCAGCAAGCCGCTTATTCTGGCCGACGCCTTCGTCACCAAGCTGGTGGGCGATACCGTAGCCACCAGCTTCCACGGCGCCGGTATCAAGCCGGAGTTCGACTGCTTCAACGGCGAGTGCTCCCGCCCCGAGATCGACCGCCTGCTGGCCCGCTGCCAGCAGACCCCGTTTGACGTCATCATCGGCATCGGCGGCGGCAAAACGCTGGATACCGCCAAGTCGGTCGCCTTCTACCAGAAGGTGCCGGTGGTCATAGTACCCACCATCGCCTCCACCGATGCCCCCACCAGCGCGCTGGCGGTCATCTACACCCCGGAGGGGCAGTTCAGCGAATACCTGATGATCCCGACCAACCCCAACATGGTCATCATGGATACCGGCGTGGTCTCCCGCGCCCCGGTACGGCTGTTGGTCTCCGGCATGGGTGATGCGCTCTCCACCTACTTCGAGGCGCGGGCCAACAAGGTGTCAGGTTGCCAGACCATGGCCGGTGGCGCCTCCACCCTGGCGGCGCAGGCCATTGCCGAGCTCTGCTACAAGACTCTGCTGGCCGATGGTTACAAGGCCAAGCTGGCGGTAGAGCAGGGGCTATGCACCAAGGCGGTGGAGAATATCATCGAGGCCAACACCTACCTGAGCGGAATCGGCTTCGAGAGCAGCGGACTGGCCGCCGCTCACGCCATCCACAACGGTCTGACCCAGCTCGCCGAGTGTCACCACCTCTATCACGGTGAAAAAGTGGCGTTCGGTACTCTGGTGCAACTGGTGCTGGAGAACGCGCCGATGGCGGAGATCGAAACCGTGCTGGGCTTCTGCCGCTCGGTTGGCCTACCGACCAACCTGCATATGATGGGAGTCAAGGAGCTGGATATGGCGAGCCTGATGGAGGTGGCCAAAGCCTCCACCGCCGAAGGGGAGACCATCCACAACATGCCGTTCAAGGTCACCGCCGAGGATGTGCTGGCGGCCATCGTCACCGCCCACCAGTTGGGGCTGTAGCAGCGCCACCACTGACCCCGCCATATAAAACGGCCCCGCAACTGCGGGGCCGTTTTATATGGCGGGCCGATTCGCAACGACCTCAATAACCATCAGCCGTGATAGTCAGCAGGATCGATCTCGAGCAGCTTGAGTCGTCGCCACAAGGTGGTGCGGCTGATACCCAAATGCTGGGCCATCTGGCTCACCTGCCCCTTGCAGGCGTGAGCGCAGCGCAAAATGGCTTGCCGCTCCAGCTCCGCCAGAGTGAGCAGCGGTTGCCCCACCACCTCGTCGGCCACCCGTTGATAGCCGTGCCGAATGGCGGCGGGCAGCGCCTCGGGCGGGATCGGCCCCTGACCGGCATGAAGCAGGGCATGCTCGACGGCGCTGCGCAGCTCCCCCAGATTGCCGGGCCAGGGATAGGCGAGCAGACAATCGAGGGCCGCCGGACTGAACTGGCGCACCGGCTCGCGCCCCTGCGCTGCCAACTGCTGGCTGATCAGGCCCGGCAGATCGGCCGCGCGCTCCCGCAATCCCGGCAGCCACAGCTCGCACGCCTGCAAGGCATAGAGCAGCTGGCGGCCAAACAACCCCTCCTGCACCAGCTGCTCCAGCGGGGCGCTGCTGGTGGCGATGATCCGCACCTTGAGCGGCAGGATGCGGGCCGAATCGAAGCGCTGGATGCGACCGGTCTTGAGCAGTTGCAGCAGCGCCGCCTGCATGGGGGCAGAGAGGCACTCCACCTGCTCCAGTACCAAAGTGCCGCCGTGGGCCAGCTCGAACTTGCCCGCCCGCTCCTGCCCCGCCTCGTCGGAACCCATCAGCTCCAGCGCCATCCGCTCGCTCGGCAGCGCCTTGCAGTTGAGGGTAATAAGCGGCCCGGCGGCCCGTTCGCTGCCAAAGTGGATCGCCTCCGCCAGCTGGGCCTTGCCCACCTCCTCCTCGCCGCGCAGCAGGATCGGCCCCTGACTCTGGGCCGCCTGCCGGGCGTAGCGCAGCAGCTTGCGCATGGCGCTCGACTCCCCCACCAGCGCCGACAGCTCGGGCACCGTCTGGCGCAGCTGATGAATGGCCCGCAGCCGATCGACCGGGTGCAGCAGGGCGATAAAGCTGACCCCTTCCGGCCCCGGCAGCGGCTTGAGGCTCACCAGCGCATTGATAAACTCCCCCTCCTGCGCGCCGAGCCGCTCCAGCGTCACCTCCACATGACTCAGTGGCGTTTGCCCCCTGATGGCCAGCTGCAACCGCTGGGGCAACAACAGGTGCTGCTCCAGCGGCTGGCCGAGACAGAGTGCGGGATCGAGCCGCAGCCGGTGGGCTGCCAGCGCATTGAGGTAGCGCAGCCGCCCCTGCGGATCCCAGGCCAGCACGCCGTCATCCATGCCGTCGAGCAGGGCGTAAAGTTCGCTCAGGTGGTGCTGGGACTCCTGCATCAGGGTCTCCATCTGCAGCAGATGGGCCAGCTCGCGCCCGGCGCTGACGGTGAGCGCCAGATCGCCGGCGCTCGCCTCCTCCACCTTGCAGATCAGGGCGATGATGGCGACCTGACGACCATTGCTGTTGTAGACCGGGCTGGCGCAGCTGTGCCACGGGTGGAGGGTCTGGTTGAAGTGCTGGGGGCCGCTGACACAGAGCGGCACGCCCTCCAGCGCCGCCAGATTGATGGCATTGGTGCCGATGCGCCCCTCGCTGAAAAAGGCGCCGGGGCCAAACCCCAGCGCCGCCAGCTCGCGCAGGGTATCCGGGTGGCCGGTTTGGGCCAGCAGGCAGCCACTCTCGTCGGTGAGCAGCAGGGCGCAGGGGCGCCCCTCCATAAATTCGTAGAGATCCTCGAGGGCCATCTCGCCGGTGGTGAGCAGATCCCGCTTGCGCTGGCGCAGGCTCTGCAAGGTCTGCCCCTTGGCGCTGTGGGGCGGATGCCAGAGGGTGGCACTGGTCTGGTGGGCGCAGCGCAGCCAGGATGCCTGCAGATAGTCAGGCCAGGCGAGCAGCGGCTGAAGGTCAGATGGCATGGTCACAGCAATATCCGGCAAGATGTGAGCCGACCATTTAACCACGCCAGCGCCCCCGATTCAGTGACCTGCCTCAGAGGGTGGCAACCCCGTCCCAGTTGTGTAAAACCGTCAGGTTGCCACTAGGCTGCACGTACAGTCCTGGCTGCTCGCAACACGCTCTGGCGCCCCTGCCAGTAGCCCTGCAGATAGCCGGACTCCAGCTTGACCGGATCCTGAGTAAAACGGGAGACCATGAAATCGGCCGGTGGCGCGATCACCTCGATGTCGCAATCGGCAGGGGGATTGGCGATGAAATCGAGCGCCCGGTTGTAGGCGCGATCCCGCTCCAGCATAGCTTGCGCCAGTGCAGGCTGGGTTTTCAGCAAGGCTTTGACCATCCAGCAGAAACGGGCCGGCTTCTTGCGATAGCCCCAGGGTTCCGACAGCACCACCGTCATCCGCCGCGCCCCGCGCCGATAGGCCTCTATCACCGGGATCGAATCGCTGATCCCGCCATCGGCCATCGGGCGACCATCGACGCAGGGGGTATCGTGCTGCACCACCGGCAGGGCGCAGGTAGCGGTCAGCACCTCATCCATGTTGTCGGGCCGCACCGGCAGATAGATGGCCTTGCCGCTCGCCACATCGGTCGCCACCGCATAGAAGGGAATGTCGCGGGCGCAGAAAGTGTCGAGATCGAGCGGGAAGCGATAGCGACTGGCTTGCCACAGCCAGCCGATGTCCACCAGATCGCCCCCTTTGACGAAACGCAGGGGATCGAGAAACCGGGAGCTGCAAGCCAGCTCGGTGATGATGTGGTGACTGCGGCGCGGCTGCTCGCTCAGGTAGGAGACCAGATTGGTGGCACCGGCCGAGACGCCCATGACGAAATCGAACGGATAGTGATGGCTTTCCACGAAGGCATCGAGCACGCCGCTGGCAAAGATGCCGCGCATCGCGCCCCCTTCGACAATCAGGGCACAAGAGTGGGGATTAAACATAACAAGGCTCCGTCAGCTGTAATACCTGCCGGGATCGATCCCGGCCCAGTGATGGACGCCTTCATGCAGAACATCCAGACGCCGCAGCAGGACGATTCAAGCTCACTCGCACAAGCCAGAAGCAGTACAAGGGCAAACCTGAACCGTGAAGCGACCACCAGTATATGCAGCGCACCAACCTTCAAAAAATGAATTTAAATAATAAAAAACATGCCTTTTTGGCATGATTAAGCGCATCGGTAGAGACGGCCCTTTATCCGCTAACAACACCATCAGGATCAAGGCAACCCGGGCCCGAACGTCCCGTCGACGGGGTTGTAGTGGTACGCCCGATAGTCAAAGTCCACCTTATCAAGGCGCGGATTGGCCAACTCGAACAACAGGCGTCTGGGGAGCAGCGCCTGCTCGAGGGAAGGTTTGAAGTGGCGCAGCCAGAGCTGTTGCAGCGAGCCATCCCGCCACGCCAGCTTGAGGCCGACCGAGAGGCGGCGGATGGCGGCCTGATTATCCTTGTGGGTGTAGAAGAGGTGGAGGAAGGGATAGTGCAGCGCCACTCGCCGATCCACGGTGAGGCCGGGCAGATCACTGTGCTGCTCCTGCTCGATGAAGAGCTCGTTGGCCCCGCGGCAGAAGAGATCGATGCGACCGCGAGCCACCAGCTTGAACAGCCGCTCGTAACCGTCGATTTCCTGCACCTTGAATCCCCCATGACGCAGGATCTCCGCATCCTGCCAGCCACGTCCCTGCCCGTGCAGAAATTGCTGCAGGTCGGTCAGGGTATTGACCTTTGCCACCGCGTCGGCCTGCTGCGGGCTGACAAAGCAGATGCGATAACCGAGGATGCCCAGCTCCACCGGAAAACGAACGTAATCCAGCGCACCGCTCTCTGCGGCCGGGCGCAGACTGTCGGCCACAAACAGATTGGGGTATTGCTGAGTCTGCACAATCTGTCGCATCCGGATACGGTTCATCGGCGGCGCGGTTCGCAGCTCGTAGTCACCGAAGCTGTCGCGGGTCTTCTCCAGCGCCAGCTGCAACAGATCGCGAAAATAGAGGGTACGCAAGTCCCGATCGCTCTCGGGGCTGATATGAGTGATGACGTCGCTCGCCCGTAGGGGAGTGGCAAGGAGGGAAAGACTGCACAACAGCAAGCAGGAAGCGAGGCGATGAAAGGTCATACTGCTCATCCCGGGAATACAGGCTCACTAGAGTGTAGCGCCGGGACGAGCCGCCTTCTAAAGGGAAGCCCGGCCTACCAGAACATCCGGCCCAGCAGGGGTGCCAGCAGCACGGTCACCATACCGGCGATCATCATCACCATGCTGGAGACCACACCCTCCTCATTACCCATCTGATAAGCCCTGGCAGTGCCGGCGCCGTGGGCCGAGGCACCAAACCCCGCCCCCTTGCCGAGGCGACTGCGAATGGCCAGCACGGTGAGCACGCTCTCCCCCACCGCCATACCGATGACGCCGGTCAGCACCACAAACAGCGCCGTGAGGTCGCTCTGACCGCCGATGGCGCGGGTCGCCTCCACCGCAAACGGCGTGGTGATGGAACGCATCGCCAGACTGCGCTGCAACATGTCGGAGAGATCCAGCCAGCGGGCCAGCAGCACGGTACTCCCCACCGCCATGATGACCGATGCGACCACCCCTACCGACAGCGACAACCAGTGGCGACGAATGAGCTGGCGGTTCTCGTAGACCGGCACCGCGAAGGCGACGGTGGCGGGGCCCAGCAGCCAGAGCAGCCAGTGGGATTCCGCCATGTAATCCTGATAGGGGATGTGGAACAGCAGCACCACGGCCACCAGCAGGGTCGGCGCCAGCAGCAGCGGCATCAGCGGCAGAATGCGCTTTTTGCCATAGAGCCATTTGCTGGCGTAGTAGAAGATCAGGGTGAGGGCGAAACAGATCAGCCCGAGCAGGGTATCAGACATGACGGCGACTCCGGCGGGCCAGTTTCAGTTCGAGGCGGTAGACCCGGTCCACCACCAGCGCCGTGGTACCGAGCACCAGCGTAGTGCTCACCAGCAGCACCACCATGATGCGCCACCCCTCTTGCAGCAGCAGATCCTGATAGTTGACCACCGCAACCACGGCGGGCACGAAGAAGAGCAGCATCTCGGCCAGCAGCCAGCGAGCCCCCGCGCTGAACCACTCGGCCTTGACCACCCCGAGCAGGATGCAGACCAGCAGCAACAGCATGCCGGTGAGGTTGGCGGGCAGCGGCAGATGGAGGGTACGCACCGCGGTATCGGCCAGCAGCCAGATGGCTGCCAGCAACACAATCTGGAAGGGAGTCTGTAACCAGCGCAAGCAGAGGGCTTTCATGATCATCGTCTTTCTGTGAACCGGCTCACAGTATAGAGTTGAGCAAAACCTGCCAGAAATGAATTAAAATTATCAAATTCATGCCGCATAGGCATACTTCATCCCGTACCCGCCAACACGAGTCGAGAGAGTCCATGGATATTCGCGCCCTGCGCTATTTTGTCGAACTGGTGCGGGAAAAAAGCTTCACCCGCGCCTCTGAAAAGCTGTTCGTCACCCAGCCCACCATCAGCAAGATGATCCGCAATATCGAAGAGGAGCTGGGCCAACCCCTGCTCAACCGGGAAGGGCGCCGCTTCACCCTGACCGACAGCGGCCAGGTGCTGTTCAACCGGGCCCAGACCATCTTGGCTGAGATGCAGCAGCTGGAGGCCGAACTGGCGGATCTGCAGAGCCTGCAACATGGTCGCCTCACCCTCGGCATTCCCCCCATGGTGGGTCACGTCTATGCGGATCTGATCCGCGCCTACCGCACCCGCTATCCCAAGGTGGAGCTGACCCTGGTGGAGTACGGCGGTCGCCGCATCGAACAGGCGGTGCTGGAGGGGGAGCTGGATCTCGCCATCACCATGCTGCCGACCAAAGAGGGGGGCGCCCTCAGCGCGCTGGAGCTGGATCAATACCCGATCCGGGTGGTGCTGCCTGATCAACCGCGCTGGCATGGCGATGCACCGCTGCGGCTGGAGTCTCTGCAGGAGGAGCCCTTCCTGCTCTATACCCAGGCGTTTACCCTGAGCGAGCGACTGGAGCAGGCGTGTCAGGAGGCGGGCTTTGTGCCGCAGGTGGCGGCGCGCAGCAGCCAGTGGGATTTTCTCACCGCCATGGTACGCAGCGGCATGGGGGTCGCCTTCTTGCCGGAGCCGGTCTGCCACCGGCTGACCCCGGATGGTCTGGTGCTGCGGCCGCTGGAGCCCGAATTGAGCTGGCGACTCGGGGTGATCTGGCCGAGCGAGCGCTATCTGTCGCGCACCGCCGAGGCCTGGCTGGCCCTCTGCCGCCAGCGGCAGGCACCTCAGTAATCGCCGAAGCGATCGGTTTGCGGATTGTAGAAGTAGGGGCGGTAATCGAAGCTGATCCCGTCGAGGAAGGGGTTATCCAGTCGCAACAGTCGGCGCTGGGAGAGCTTGGCAAAAGCGATGGCCGGGCCAAAGCTCTTGCGCCACAGCGCCTGTAGCGAGCCATCCTGCCACGCCAGCTGCAACCCCCGCTCGACCCGCTGCAGCGCCTCACGATTGTTGGGATTGGTGTAGAAAACCCGGGGCAGCGGGTAGTAGATCAACAAGGCGTCATCCACCAGCAGATCCGTCATCTCCTTGTGGGTAAGCTGCTCGCTGCGCAGCTCGCTCACCCCGCGGCAGAAGAGATCGAAGCGGCCCCGCGCCACCATCTTGAACAGCTTCTCGTACCCTTCCACTTCCACCACCTCCATCCCGGCGTAGCGCAGGATATCCACATCCAGCCACCCCTTGCCCTGACCGAAGGTGAACTGGCGCAGCCCCTTGAGGTCGGTCACTTTGCTCACCGCCGCCTTTTGCTGCGGACTGACAAAACAGATGCGGTAGCTGACGATCCCCAGATGGATGGGAAAACGGACATAGGCGAGCCCCAGATCCTCGCGGGTGCTGCTGTAGCTGTCCATCACAAAGAGGTTGGGATAGCTGTCGAGCTGCATGCTGAGCCGCTCGGGCGCCTTGGTCATGGGCGGCGCAGGCTCCAGCAGATAGTCGCCAAACTGGTCGCGGGTCTTGTCGAGGGCGAGCCGCAGCAGCTCCCGATCATAAGTAGTGCGCGGATCCCGCTCGCTCTCCGGGCTGATATGGGTAAACCGGATGGCCGCCTGTCCGGTCAGCGACAACACGCAGAGCAGAGCGGCAGCAAGCAGATGCAGGGGTGACATAAACCGCGCCTTGGCTGAAAGGGTACTTTCAGTGTAGCCCCTAGCTTGGCCGCTCGGCCCTGCCACCACCCCACGCTCTCCTCCACTTTTCGGCCAGTCGCATCCATCAGCCTACTCCCCCACCGGAGGTGTGCTTCTGAGCGATGTGGCATAACGCTGATAAGCAGCAGAGTCGCGCACCTGCTCGATGGCATCCCACGCCTGCCGGCTTTGTCGGGGATGGGCCTGATAGAAGCGGTGAGAGAAGACCAGATAGTAGGGCTTCTCCACCAGCACCGGCGACAGCCGCTCGATACGGGCCTGCAACGCGGGATGGGCCGCCAGAATGCTGTCGGCCACCTCGGTCTGGATGGCGGTCGCCTGCGCCCGATCCATCACCAGCTTTTTCAACATGATCAGCGGGTCACGGCTGGAGTCATCCACCTCGGCTCCCGCAGCCTGCAACCAGTCGACGATGGAGAATCCCGACTGGGCCGCCACCATGCCCTTGATCCTGAGGGTGGTGCCATCCCACTGGCTCTTGCCCCCCTTTAGCTGGTAGAGGCTGTAGCTCTCGGTCAGCAGCCGCTTGGCGGGGTCGGGTTTGCCCTCACGCATGGGATAGACCCCCACCCTGGTCGCCCGCTCGACGCTGTAACTCATCTTGATGGCCGCATCCATCTGGCCACTGCTCACCCGAGAGAGGCAGCGCTTCCACGGCAGCGGCGTCAGCACGATCTCGGCATCAAGAGCGGTAGCAACCGCCTTTAGGTGATACTGGACAATCCCCTCCCCCGATTGCAGCAGCCAGGGGTAGGAGTCACTGTTTTCGAGGCAGGTACGCAGCGTAAAGACCGGGGCTGCACCGCCGGTGGCAGGCAGCAGCGACGCGATGAAGAGCAAGGAGAGGGCAGATGCGTGCATGGGCCATCTCCTTTGCGGCAATGATCTCTCCCTTACTCTATCAGAGCTGCGCACCTGATAACCCGGCTCAGGGTTGTGAACCGAAATCATCCGTCAGCGGGTTGTAAAGGTAGGGGCGATAGTCAAAACCGTCCTTGGGTAACTGCGGATTGCCGAGCCGGACAATCTGGCGAGCTCCCAGATTGGCAAACACCAGCGAGGGTTGGAAGTGATGGCGCCAGAGCCGTTTGAGCGAACCATCCTGCCAGGCCAGTTGCAGACCGCGCTCAAGGCGCTCGCGCTCCTGAACGTAGCGGGCATTGCTGTAGAACACGTGGATCAGCGGATAGAAAAGGGCCAGATGGCGATCGACCGTCAAACCGGCCACCTTGCCCTGATGAGATTGCCACTCCGGCAGGATCTCGTTGGCCCCACGACAGAAGAGATCGATGCGCCCTCGTGCCACCATACGAAACAGCGACTCGTAGTTATCCACCTCATGTACCGTCAGCCCGCCGTTGCGCAGGATCACCGCATCCTGCCAGCCGGTGCCCACCCCTTGAGTGAAGTGGCGCAACTGATCCAGGGTGTTCACCCGCGCCAGCTCGGCAGCACGATCCGAGCCGACAAAACAGACCCGATAGCCGAGGATCCCCATATCGATCGGGAACGGGATCAATGCCACCTGATCCGCCACCGCCTCCCCCTGATAAGGCCAGCTGTCGAGAATAAAGAGGGCGTTTTTGCCCTGCTCCTGCACCTCGATCCGCATCCGCGCCTTGTTCATCGGCAGGGAGTCCAGCAACTCGTAGTCACCATATTCGGAGCGAGTTTTCTCTAGCGCCAGCTGCATCACCTCACGGTAATAACGCATCCGCATGTCCTGACTGTTTTCAGGACTGAGCAGGGTAAAACGGGTGGCAGCCAGCAAGGCAGAGGGGAAGGATAAACAGAGACAAAGCAACAGAAGTCGGTACATCATGGCTGAACTCATACAACGGGGTTCACCCAGTATAGACTGGCACGCACCCCGTTGAGCACAGGGCTCGCGCCCGCTCACAGGTGGGGCAATCCGGGCCACCACAGGCCCGGATAGCGGGTTCACACCTTGCCCGGCACTACTCTTCGCCGATAGGTGCGGCGATCCACTTCATCAGCGTCAGCATATCCTGCGGCGCCACGCCGACCGAGAGGCCGCGCTTGCCGCCGCTCACCAGGATCTCGTCAAACTGCAGCGCCGACTCGTCGAGCACAGTGGGCAACAATTTCTTCTGGGCCAGCGGGCTGATGCCACCCACCTTGTAGCCGGTCAGCTTCTCCGCTTCCGCCGGTTTCATCATCTCCACCTTCTTGAGACCGGTCGCCTTGGCCAGCTGTTTCAGACTGCACATGCCGGATGAGGGAACGATGGCCACCACCGCCTGCTTGTCGTGATGGGCAACCAGAGTCTTGAACACCTGCGCCTCCGGCAACCCGAGCTGGGTCGCGGCATGCTTGCCGAAATCGTCGTGGGCGTCGCACTCGTAGGGGTAGAGCTTGTGGGGAATCTTGAGCTTCTTCAGCAGGTTGATGGCAGGAGTCATGATGGTTGCCTTGAATCGAATCGCATAAAAACAAGGCCAAACAGTCTGCGCCTGCATGGCGAGGGATGCAAGCCGGAGGGGAAATCTGTACCCATCACCGGTAATGAGTAGAGAGCAATGAACAAGGTGAATTGTGCTGCTTGCCGAATTAAACACAGGACGAGTCAGGGATAAAATCATTTCCGAGCCGTACAATGCGCTGCGCTTGCTGCACCCTACAAAATACAGTCCAAAACATGGGTGGGGTTCCCATCGAGCCGAATTCTGCTGGGCAACAAAAAACAAAGGGCGCCGTGTCGGCGCCCTTTGGCTTGATGGATATTGCTGAAGCCTGCTGGCTTGGGCTGGCGATCAACCGGTGTTGCGCATACCTGCGGCAATACCGGCGATGGTGACCATCAGCGCCTTGTCCAGCTCGGGGTGCAGGGTCTCCGGGTGGTTGCGGGAGCGGTTGAGCAGCTCGGCTTGCAGCACGTTGAGCGGGTCTGTGTAGGGGTTGCGCAGCTTGATGGACTCCTTGATCCAGGGCTGATCCTCCAGCAGATCCCCGCGCGGGCTCAGTTTCAGCACCACCTCGATGGATTCGGCGAGCTCCTGACGCAGCTGTTTGCCAAGGCCCCACAGCTCCTGCGGCACCAGACGGGTGTCGTAGTATTCGGCAAGCCAGACGTCCGCCTTGAGGAACACCATCTCCAGCATCTCGAGGCGAGTGCGGAAGAAGGGCCACTGGGCGCTCATCTCTTCCAACACCGCCAGCTTGCCGCCGTCGATGGCCTGCTGCAGCGCCTTGTGGGCACCGAGCCAAGCCGGCAGCATCAGGCGGTTCTGGGTCCAGGCGAAGATCCACGGAATGGCGCGCAGGCTCTCGACGCCGCCGTTAGGCTTGCGCTTGGAGGGACGGGAGCCGAGCGGCAGCTTGCCGAGCTCCATCTCCGGGGTGGCGGCACGGAAGTAAGGGACGAAGTCCGGATGACCGCGCACAATGCTTCGGTAGTGATCGCAGGAGTCGGCGGCCAGCTGTTCCATCACCTCGCGCCAGCACTCTTTCGGCTTGGGCGGCGGCAGCAGGTTCCCTTCCAGCACGGCGCTGGTGTAGAGCTCCAGACTCTTGATCGCCACTTTCGGCAGACCGAACTTGAAGCGGATCATCTCCCCCTGTTCGGTGGTACGCAGACCGCCGCGCAGGGATCCCGGCGGCTGGGAGAGGATGGCCTGATGGGCAGGGGCACCACCACGACCGACGGTACCGCCACGGCCATGGAACAGGGTGAGGCGGATATTGTTGGCTTCGGCCAGACCCACAAGGGATTCCATGGCGGCGTACTGGGCCCAGCCGGCGGCCATCATGCCCGCATCCTTGGCAGAGTCGGAGTAGCCGATCATCACGTACTGACGGCCCTGAATGTAGCCGCGATACCAGTCCACCGAGAGCAGACGCTCCATCACGGCGGTGCCTGCCATCAGGTCATCCTGGGTTTCAAACAGCGGGGCGACCGGCATGCGGAACTTGCAGCCCGCCTCTTTGAGCAGCAGTTGCACCGACAGCACGTCGGACGGCGCACCGGCCATGGAGATGATGTAGATACCGAACGCATCGGGGTCGTGCTCGGCGATAACCTGACAGGTATCCAGCGTCTCGCGCACCTCGGCGCTCGGTTCCCAGTCGTGGGGAATGAGCGGGCGGCGGGAGTTCAGTTCGTTGAGCAGGAAGGCCTGCTTGTCATCTTCGCTCCACTCGGCGTAGTCACCCAGACCCAGATAGCGGGTCAGCTCGGAGAAGACCAGCCCGTGACGCTCGCCATCCTGACGGATATCGAGCTTGACCAGATGGATGCCGAAACAGGCGACCTTGCGCAGCACATCCAGCAGCATGCCATCGGCGATGTTGCCCATGCCGCAGGCGTGCAATGAGTGGTAGCAGAGCTCCAGCGGCTCGCGCAGCTGGGCGGTGGTCTTGACCAGATCCTGGCTCTCGCTCGCCTGGCCCTGCACCTTGGCGGTGAGGTGCTCCTTGGTCTCGCGCAGCGCTTCACGCAGCTCGCGCACCAGCGCACGGTAGGGCTCGGGGTGATCGCCAACGCGAGCGCGCACGGCGTCGGTACAGTCAGACATGGAGAGCTCGGAGGTGAGCTCCTTGATGTCTTTGTAGAACAGGCTCACCGCCATCCAGCGGCCCAGCTCCAGCACTTCGGCAGTCACCTTGGCGGTGACGAAGGGGTTGCCGTCACGGTCACCGCCCATCCAGGAGGTGAACTTGACCGGCGCGGCATCCAGCGGCAGCCGCACACCCAGATGGTGTTGCAGACGCTCGTCCAGATTGCGCATGAATTCGGGAATGGCGGGCCACAGGCTGTTCTCCACCACGGCGAAGCCCCACTTGGCCTCGTCGACCGGTGTCGGGCGCTGTTCGCGGATCTCGTTGGTGTGCCACGCCTGATTGATGAGCTGCTCGATGCGATTGAGGATCTTGTCCCGCTCGCGGGGCAGCAGGTCGGAGAGCTCCAGCGCCTCGAGGCAGTCGTTGAGCTGTACGTGCTTGTGGATCAGGGTGCGACGGGTCACCTCGGTGGGGTGAGCGGTCAGCACCAGATCGATATCCAGCTCGCGCACGGCCTGAATGATGGCCTCTTGCGACAGGTTGGACGCTTTCAGCTTGTCGAACATCTGCTCCAGCGGATCCGGGGTGCAGACCTGCTCTTCGCAGCGACGGGAGATGGTGTGGAACTGTTCCGCCACGTTGGCCAGATTGAGGAACTGGCTGAAGGCGCGAGCCACCGGCAGCAGTTCGTCATCGCTCAGGGTGCGCAGGGTATCGAGCAGACGTTCCCGGTCTGATTCATTGCCCTTGCGGGAGGACTTGGCCAATTGGCGAATGGTTTCGATCTTGTCGAGAAAGGCCTGACCCTGATGATCCTTGATGGATTTACCCAGCAGCTGACCCAGCATACCTACGTTGGCGCGTAGTGCGGCGTACTTTTCGTTCATTCCACATCCTTATCTTGTTGGTGCCTGACACCCATCCGGGGTGCTAGACGACCTCACTTATTGTTGTGCGATTACAACATATGCTCCGTCATCTTAGGGTGACAATCTACCCAGATTGTCTGCGCAAGGTCAAATAACAGGCCGATTCAGAACATGTATTTCCATCACCACTCCACAACCGGCTTGTTATGTAACTTACTTACAGTTCTTACGCCCCTCTCACCGCCGCCACTACAGGCAAAAACGTCTGATCAGGTGCTGCAACACCGAGGTGGTCGGCTTGACGAAGGAGAGGTCAAGGTACTCGTCAGGCTGGTGCGCCTGGGTGATATGGCCGGGGCCCATCACTATGGTCTGGCAGCCAAGCTGCTGGATAAACGGCGCCTCGGTGCAGTAGTTGACCGACTCGGCGGCGCGACCGCTCGCCTTCTCAGCTTCGCGCACCAGCACAGAGTCGTCGGCGCAGGCATAGGCGGGAATGGGTTCATGCAGATGTTGCAGATGCAGACAGCCCGGCTGGTGGATCTCGATGGGCGACAGCGCCTCTTTGAGCATCCCCATCAGCTCGTCCGGCCCCACCTGCGGGGTGGGTCGCAGGTCGATATGCAGCTCGCAGCAGCCGCAGATGCGGTTCGGGCTGTCACCCCCCTGAATGTAACCCAGGTTCAGGGTTGGCTGCGGCACGGCAAAGCGGTGGTCGGCGTAGCGATCTTTCAGATCCTGCTGCAAGCGCAGCACCTGCCCCATCGCCTTGTGCATGATCTCCATGGCGTTGACACCGTTGGCGGGATCCGAGCTGTGACCGCTCTTGCCGGTAATGCGGATCGCCTCCGACATGTGCCCTTTGTGGGCCACCACCGGCACCAGTCCGGTCGGCTCGCCAATCACGGCGTAGTCGGGTTTGAGCTCGGCCGCCGCGGCGATGGCGCGGGCCCCCGCCATGGTGGTCTCTTCGTCGGCAGTGGCGAGAATGCGCAGCGGCTTGGTCAGCTTGGTGAGGTCAATATCTTTGAGCGCCTCCACGATAAAGGCGAAGAAGCCCTTCATATCGATGGTGCCGAGGCCATAGAGACGATTGCCCTCTTCGGTCACCTTGAAGGGATCCTTGCTCCAACCCCCCTCATCGAACGGCACCGTATCGGTGTGGCCCGCCAGCAGCAGACCGCCCTCCCCCTGACCCATCGTCGCCACCAGATTGAATTTGCCCGGCAGATCGGGGAGCGCCGTCACCTCGCACTGAAAACCGAGCTGACCGAACCAGTCGGCCAGCAGCCGGATCACCGCCTCATTGCTCTGATCCCACTTGGGATCCGTGCTGCTGATAGAGGGAATCGCAATAATATTCTTATAAAGTGAAAAAAAATCCAGATTGGCCATCAGCTCCTCCTTGCGTCCCCGGAATGTTTCTGTTAGAAAATACAAATGCAAAGTGAGTGCATGAATATTCTGTAATTTTACCTGAATATCTGGCTCATCAACAAAGGCTTCTAGTTGTAAGGGAAAGTTAATGTTCTGTCACCTGATCTATAACCGACGACACACACCCGCCTGAATTGCCCCTCCGCACTTGTGCAAAGGGGCGCTCGAACACCCTTGTGCACTGCAGCGTCATGCTGTGAATCTCGAACTCTGACTTGGAATATTCAACATGCTTAACACCGTTATCGTCGGTGCCAGTGGCTACGCGGGAGCCGAACTGGCCGCACTGGTACAGAACCATCCACAACTCAAGCTGTTCGGCCTCTATGTCTCCGCCGGCAGTCAGGATGCCCACAAGCGCTTCTCTTCCCTGCATCCCCAGTGGGTCGGCGCCCTCGATCAGCCGCTGCTGCCGCTGGACGACGACGGCATGACCCGGATCCTGACCCAGGCCGATCTGGTACTGCTGGCCACCGCCCACGAGGTGAGCGCCACGCTTGCCCCCAAGTTTCTCGCCAAGGGGCTGCCGGTGTTCGATCTCTCCGGCGCCTTCCGGGTCAAGGATCAGGGCTTTTACGACAGCTTCTACGGCTTCACCCACGACAGCGAACAGTGGCTGGATCAGGCCGTCTATGGCCTGGCCGAGTGGAACGCCGATGCCATCGCCACCGCCCAGCTGATTGCGGTGCCCGGTTGCTACCCGACCGCATCGCTGTGCGCCCTCAAGCCGCTGCAGCAAGATGGCCTGATTGCCAAGGGGTGGCAGCCCATCATCAACGCTGTCTCCGGGGTTTCCGGCGCCGGGCGCAAGGCAGTCATCAACACCAGCTTCTGCGAAGTGAGCCTCAATCCCTACGGCACCTTCAATCACAGACACCAGCCGGAGATCAGCCACCACCTCGGCAAGGAGGTGCTGTTCCAGCCCCACCTCGGCAACTATGTGCGCGGCATCCTGGCCACCATCTATGTGCAGCTGGCGGACGGCGTGACTCCCACCCAGGTGGATCAGGCCTTCCTCAAGGCTTACGAAAGCAAGCCGCTGGTGCGCCTCACCGGCCAGATGCCCTCCATCCGTGGCGTAGCGGGCACCCCTTACTGCGACATCGCCTGGCAACAGCAGGGCAACATGCTGGTGGTGGTCTCGGCCATCGACAACCTGCTCAAGGGCGCCGCCTCGCAAGCCATGCAGTGCATAAATATCAAATTTGGTTTTGAACCGGCCACCGGCCTGATTTAAGGACTTAGGAAGGATCTCGAACATGGACAAACAGACGTTGGTAATCAAGCTGGGCGGTGCCCTTATCGAGAACGACGAGGCGCTGACCGCCCTGTTCGCCACCCTCAAAACTTTTCTCGACGATCAGCACCGTCCGCTGGTGCTGGTACACGGCGGTGGCTGTCTGGTGGATGACCTGCTCAAGGGGCTGGGTCTCACCTCTACCAAGAAGAACGGCCTGCGGGTAACCCCGTTCGAGCAGATCCCCTTTATTGCCGGTGCGCTGGCAGGGACCGCCAACAAGCAGATGATGGCCAAGGCGATCGCCACCGGCATTCCGGCTGTGGGGCTCTGTCTAGCAGATGGCGGCCTGTGTCAGGTGACCCAGCTTGACCCGGATCTCGGCGCGGTCGGCGAGTGCAAGCCGGGCAACCCGGCGCTGGTAGCAGGCATCCTCGGTCAGGGCTTCTTGCCGGTAGTGAGCTCCATCGGTATCACTGCCGAGGGGCAGCTGATGAACGTCAACGCGGATCAGGCGGCCACCGCCATTGCCGAGGCGCTCGGTGCCGATCTGGTGATGCTCTCCGATGTGAGCGGCATCCTCGATGGCAAGGGCAAGCTGGTGCCCCAGCTCGACAAGCTGACCGCGCTGGATCTGATGGAGAAAGGGGTGATCCGCGATGGTATGGCGGTCAAGGTAGAAGCGGCCCTGCACGCCGCCGAGACCCTCGGCAAGCCGGTCTGTGTCGCCAGCTGGCGCTACCCGGATCAGCTGCTCAAGCTGCTGGCTGGCGGCGCGGTCGGCACCCAGGTAGCTATTTGATCTCCACCGGAACAAGGAACATCCGATGCAACATCTTCTGAAAGACAGTGATCTGAACAAAGCCCAGATTGAAGCGCTGATTGCGCTGGGCCAAGCGGTCAAGGCCGACCCAAAGAAGTACAGCCAGGCGCTGGCCGGCAAGAGCGTGGTCACCCTGTTCGAGAAACCCTCCCTGCGCACCCGGGTCACCTTCGACATCGGCATCGCCAAACTGGGCGGCCACAGCGTCTATCTGGATCAGCAGAACGGCGCGCTGGGCAAGCGGGAGTCGGTGAAGGATTTCGCCGCCAACCTGTCGCGCTGGTGTGATGCCATCGTCGCCCGGGTGTTCGATCACCAGACCCTGGTCGAGCTGGCAGAGCACGGCACAGTGCCGGTGGTGAACAGCCTGTGCAACCTCTACCACCCCTGTCAGGGGCTGGCCGACTTTATGACCATTGCCGAGCACTACGATGACCTGTCGAAGGTGAAGCTTGCCTACCTCGGTGATGGCAACAACGTCAGCCACTCTCTGCTGCTGCTGGGGGCGACCCTCGGTACAGACGTCACCCTCATCTGCCCGAAAGGCCACGGCCCGGATACCCAGATCTTCCTGCAGGCGCAGGCTCTGGCGGCCAAATCGGGGGCAACCATCCACATCAGTGATGACGTGGCGGATATCGAAGGGTTCGACGTTGCCTACACAGATACCTGGGTCTCCATGGGTGACAACACCCCGATGGAGCAGGTCAAAGACCTCTTTATGCCTTACCAGATCAACCAGGCCCTGCTCGACCGCACCGGCATCCAGCACGTGCTGCACTGCCAACCGGCGCACCGGGAGCTGGAGATCACCTCGCAGGTGATGGATGGCCCCGCCTCCCTCATCATGGACGAGGCCGAAAACCGGATGCATATCCAGAACGCCGTGCTGCTAACCCTGCTTGGGCACAAATAACGGCAACCGACCCCCAATAACACCCTTTTATCGAATCATCATGGAGAGAAGTAAATGAGCGGAATCAACAAGATCGTACTGGCTTACTCGGGCGGACTGGATACCTCGGCCATCATTCCCTGGCTGAAGGAAAACTATGATGCGGAGATCATCGCCTTCGTCGCCGACGTCGGTCAGGAGCGTGACGATCTGGAAGGAATCGAGCAAAAAGCCATCGCCTCCGGCGCCACCAAGTGCATCGTCAAGGATCTGCGGGAAGAGTTCGTCAAAGAGTACGTCTACCCGACCCTGAAGACCGGCGCCGTCTATGAGGGCACCTATCTGCTGGGTACCTCCATGGCCCGTCCGGTGATCGCCAAGGCGATGGTCGAGGCCGCGCTGGCGGAAGGGGCCGATGCCATCTCCCACGGCTGCACCGGCAAGGGCAACGACCAGGTGCGTTTCGAAGGTGCGGTCGCCGCGCTGGCGCCCCAGCTGAAAGTGATCGCCCCCTGGCGTCTGTGGGACATGCGCTCCCGGGAAGATCTGCTGGCCTACCTGGAGACCCGCAACATCCCCTGCAAGGCGACCCTGAAGAAGATCTACAGCCGCGACGCCAACGCCTGGCACATCTCCACCGAGGGTGGCGAGCTGGAGAGCACCTGGAACGAGCCGTCCGAAGCGGTCTGGCAGTGGACCGTACCGGCCGAACAGGCACCGGATCAGCCGGAGTACGTCAAGCTGACCGTGGCGCAGGGTGAAGTGGTGGCCGTTGACGACCAGCCGCTCAGCCCGCACCAGATCCTGATGACCCTGAACGAGCGTGCCGGCAAGCACGGCGTGGGCCGCATCGACATCACCGAGAACCGGATGGTGGGGATGAAGTCCCGCGGTTGCTACGAGACCCCGGGCGGTACCGTGATGGTCGCCGCGCTGCGCGCCGTGGAAGAGTTGGTACTGGATCGCCCGACCCGCGCCTGGCGGGAGAAGCTGGGTGCCGAGTTCTCCCATCTGGTCTATGACGGCCGCTGGTTCACTCCGCTGTGCAAGGCGATCCTCGCCTCGGCCAACGCCATCGCCGAAGATCTGGATGGTGAAGTGGTGCTGAAGATGTACAAAGGTCAGGTCACCGCGGTGCAGAAGAAGTCGCCGAACAGCCTCTACTCCGAAGATTTCGCCACCTTCGGCGCCGACGAAGTGTATGACCAGAGCCATGCCGAAGGCTTTATCCGTCTCTACACACTGGCCAGCCGGATCCGCGCCATGAAGGAGCAGCATCAAGCCATCGGTGGTGATCATACCCACGGTTAAGCCACTGGAGTTAATCCGCTGGTACCGAAGAGGGGGCATGGCCCCCTCTTCTACAGGCAGAGGGCATAGCCCCTGAGCCATCATCAGCGGGTGTGACAAGAGCGGCAGCGCCCCGGCCGCTTCTGTGAGATAACAGACTCGCAGAAAAACAGGGCACGATTTCAAGCTCGGTGGCCAGGGCGCCGCCGACAACGCATTCAAGGAGAGCAGTATGGCACTTTGGGGTGGACGCTTCAGTCAGGGAGCCGATAGCCGGTTCAAGCAGTTCAACGATTCGCTGCGGTTCGATTACCGGCTGGCGGAGCAGGATATTCAAGGCTCCATGGCCTGGGCCAAAGCGCTGGTCAAGGTGGGCGTATTGACCGCCGATGAGCAGGGCAAGTTGCAGCAGGCGATGGAGGTGCTGCTCGCCTCGGTGCAGCAGGATCCCCAGCAGATCCTGAGCTCGGATGCCGAAGATATCCACTCCTGGGTCGAGAGCCAACTGATTGCCGCCGTCGGCGATCTTGGCAAGAAGCTGCACACCGGCCGCTCACGCAACGATCAGGTCGCCACCGACTTGAAACTCTGGTGCAAGGCGCAGGGCGAGCTGCTGCTCGGCTCCATCACCGCCCTGCAGCAGGGGCTGGTCGCCTCCGCTCGTGCCAATCAGGCTGCCGTGCTGCCCGGTTACACCCACCTGCAGCGGGCCCAACCGGTCACCTTCGCTCACTGGGCGCTGGCCTATGTGGAGATGCTGGAGCGGGATTACTCCCGGCTGCAGGATGCGCTGAAGCGGCTCGACACCAGCCCGCTCGGCTGCGGCGCGCTGGCAGGCACCGCCTATGCCATCGACCGCGAAGCCTTGGCGCTGGACATGGGCTTTGCCGGCGCCACCCGCAACAGTCTGGATTCGGTCTCCGATCGGGATCACGTAGTGGAGCTGATGCACGTGGCGTCCCTCTCCATGACCCACCTGTCGCGCTTTGCTGAAGACCTTATCTTCTACAACACCGGCGAGGCGGGCTTTGTCGAGCTCTCCGATGCGGTCACTTCCGGCTCGTCGCTGATGCCGCAGAAGAAAAACCCCGATGCGCTGGAGCTTATTCGCGGCAAAACCGGTCGGGTGGTCGGCGCCCAGATGGGCATGCTGATGAGCCTCAAGGCGCTGCCGCTGGCCTACAACAAGGACATGCAGGAAGACAAGGAGGGACTGTTCGATGCCCTCGACACCTGGCACGACTGCCTCGACATGGCGGCGCTGGTGCTGATCGATCTGAAGGTGAATGGCGAGCGCACCATGGCGGCGGCGCAGGGCGGCTACGCCAACGCCACCGAGCTGGCGGACTATCTGGTAGCCAAGGGGATTCCATTCCGTGAAGCGCACCATATCGTCGGCGAAACCGTGGTCTTCGCCATCAGTGTGGGCAAACCGCTGGAGGAGCTCTCCATTGGCGAGTTCCAGCGCTTCAGCCCGGTGATCGAGTTCGACGTCTACCCCAATCTGGAACTGGAAGCGACCCTGGCCAAGCGGGTTGCCAAAGGCGGCGTTGCCCGCGAGCAGGTGGAAGCGGCCCTCACTGCTGCCGAAACATGTCTGGCGCAACGCACTTAAATTCGGGCATATCTGAAAGTGAGGAGGGGGAGCGATAGCTCCCCTTATTTACGACTTCTTTAGTTCTACTGAATTAGCAGGACGTACCGATGTAAAAAAAGCCCCAATATTATGTATTGCGATTGTGTTTCCACACGCTGGACAATTGGCCGTGTATTCACACCGAACAGCGAGAAGTCCGTTTGAATAGCCATTGAAATGGTTACCACACTTTTTGCAATACATAGGTGTAACTGACGGCATATTTGATTCTCCACGAATAGAAAGATATGAATTCCTCTCTTCTATGGATATGAAACGGGTGGGCTATTCCTAGGAAATAGCCATAGTCACGCTTTGCATCACATCCACACGAATACGCTACCAGATTATTTATTGACAGGCTCGTCATCTACTGAAGTCGATACTGCTCAGGCATTTCACGCACTGGCATTGAGCAGTTTGCCGACCCCCTCTCCCTTGCCATTTGGCAGGGTCTGTTTAAAGGCGCCGAGCAGCTGATCGAGGTTGAGATGGCTGGCACCGAGGGAATCCTTGAGGGTATCGAGCTCGCTTTGCAGGGCATCGAGGCGGGTGCTCTGAGTGCCGCTCGCCAGCTGATTGCGGGCGCTATCGATGGCGGCTGGGAGGGATTGGTCACCATTCTCCTGCCCCAGAGTCTGCATCAGCTCCCCCATAAAGTGGTTGATGGCAGTGCGGTTCTGCTCGTTGTCGGCATCCTTGATACCAAGTCGCTGGAACAGGCTCTGGACGGTCGGGGCTAGGTGCTCCTCCTGTACGGCAGGCTGCACGGGCTGGGGTTTGCTACTGCTGCCAAGCAGCTGACTGCCCAGCTTGAGGGCGATCGAGGCAAGGGGAAGCAGGCTGCTGATCATGATATCTCTCCGCGACAACGACCCTTGATGGTGTTGCCAGGAGGAGTGCATAAGCGGGGCCAGAATGCAGTGAACAGCGCAGGGAGAAACCAACCCATTGAGTCACCGAGTGATTTGAATCGCCGCCTTGTGTTCTGGCATTGCAACTGAGGTCATCACAAGAGAGCCGGGCGGCCAGCGGCTGCCGCTGCAGATCGAGGCGGCAAAAGGGCATTGCCGCAGCAAACCGGAGGCGGCAGGGCTCCTCTACGCTATATGCCGGTACATGCCCGCCATCCCCTCGATCACATCATTTTTAATTCATAAAACTTATGGCTATTAAGATCATGTAAATTTTCTTATCTAAAATGTTCGCGCAAGATGGCTCTCAAACCGGATTTGCCGTCACCGCTATGCTGGCCGGCAGCCGCCTTCTCCCTGCCTTTTTCGTTTATGGAGTCGCTATGTCCCTGATCACCCCCCATATCTCCCCCGAAGTCAGCCAGTTGGCTCCCGGCTTCCGCGCTTTGAGCATCACGGTACAGGCCGCCGCCGTGGTCGACCCGAATGTGGGGGCGCGCGCCCTTGATGAAGCCTGCACCGCCATGCTGGGCGCCGATGTGCCGTGGGCAGAAGCGCATCTCGCCGCTTGGGGCGAGCTGTTCAGAAAATTTGGCGCCAAGCCGCAGCGGACTCCCTGTTCCGCCGAGGCTCTGAGAAAGCTGGTCGCCCGCGACGGCAACCTGCCCGCCATCGATCCCGTGGTCGATCTCTACAACGCCATCAGTATCCGCTACGCCATTCCGGTGGGGGGCGAAAACCTGCTTGCTTATGAGGGACTACCGCGACTGGTGGTAGCCGATGGCAGCGAGCAGTTCGATACCATGAAGGGGGGCGAACCCGCACACGAATCTCCGGAACCCGGCGAGGTGGTCTGGCGGGATGACAAGGGGGTCACCTGTCGGCGCTGGAACTGGCGGCAGGGTGTGCGTACCCGACTCAGTGTCGATTCGGGCCAGATGTGGTTTATTCTTGAGAGCCTGCCCGAGATGCCGCTGGCTGCGCTGCATGAGGCGGGGGAAAAACTGGTCGCCGGACTGCGGGAGATGATGCCGGAATCGGTGATCACACAGAGCCTGTTCGGCGATGTTGAGTAAACAGAAGGACGAGCCAACTCGTCACCGATAGATACAGAGAGGGGCACCACAGCGCCCCTCTCTCTTTTCACCCTGCTCAGCCCAGCAGCATATAAAGCTGGTGCGCTGCCAACCCGGCGCACAGGCCGCCGATGGTATGGGCAACGATGGCGCGGGAGGTGAGGTGGCGATAGCCGAGGGCATCCAGCATGGCGGTGTGGGTGCTCAGGAAGCCGCTCCAGCACATCCCCATGGCGGTAAACACCGCGACCTCGTTACCGGTGATCCACCCCTTGGCAATAAAGGGGGGCACCAGCGACATGGCGGCACCGACCGCACCGAGGGAGGTAGCCGGGAAGGCAACCAGCTCCGGCTGCTGGAAGCCAAACAGCAGGTCAAACAGCCAGCTCACCTTGGCGGCCAGCACCGGCAGCAGGGCAACCCCTTGAAACGCTTCGCCGGTATAGCCCTTGTCGCCTGGACCAAAGGTCAGCAGCATCACGAAGGTACTGATGATCAGCACCCCGGGGATCACCGCCATCCCCAGCTCCACGCCAGATTTGCCGCCATCGAGCAGAGAGTTGAGGATCCGCAGCCAGCCGGGAGCAGCCTCTTTAGTTACCCCTACTTTGCGGCCGTCGGACGATACAGCGTCATCGTTCAGCACTTCCCCCACCAAGGGGCGGATCATCCGCTGCATCAGTCGGGTAGAGACCACCGAGCCCACCAGAGCACCGAGCAGCCCGATCAGCGCCGCGCTGGCGGTGGATTCACCGCTCGGCAGCTGCAAGGTGGCCATAAAGGTCACCACGATCAGCCCCATGCCGAAGGCGGTGCCGAAGTTGGTGAGCGACACCAGCTGCCAGGGGGTGAAGCCTTTGCGAAAGCGGCTGTCCTTGGCGAGGCTGATCACCGCCGGGTTGTCGGAGAAGAAGGTCATCAGCGCCGCCAGCGCGGTGCGGCCAGGCAGGCGAAACACCGGCTTCATCAGCGGGGCCAGCAGTACCTCCAGCAGGCGGATCACCCCGAACTCGCTCAAGAGTTGGCTCAGGGCACCGGAGAGCACCGTGATCCCCATGATAAAGAGTACGGTATTGAGCAGCAGCTGGTGGGCGGTATTGAACAGGGTGTTGACCATGGCAGAGAGGCCCATCTGGCTGCCGAGGTAACCGAACAGGCTGCCAAGAATAAGCAGCACCAGCACGGGTTCCATCCAGTTCCGAATGGCGGCAAGTCGCCCCTTTGACTCTATAAGTACATGATTTTCCATATCTATCCTGCGGTTCATCTGTGCGTGTGTGGTTGTTTTTATGGTTAAAAAATGGCTGCGCCAAATAGAAAAAAGCCCTTGTCTTGCGACAAGGGCTTTTTGAATTGGCTCCTCCTACTGGACTTGAACCAGTGACATACGGATTAACAGTCCGCCGTTCTACCGACTGAACTAAGGA
>NZ_JAAKUB010000032.1:0-46598 GCF_049174935.1 Aeromonas sp. 600886
AGGTCTACGGTGGTGCTGAACTTGCCGCCGCTCACGGTCGCCTCGAAGGTCACCGACTTGCCGTTCACGTCGGTCACGGTCAGGGTGACCTTCTGGCCATCTTCCACGTTGCTGGTCGTGCCCTTGAGCTCGACCGCCTTGGCTTCCGCCACCGACAGGTTGCCATCGCCAATCGCCGCCAGGTCGATGCTCGGCAGGTCAGTATCCACTTCATAACCTTCGCTGTCGGTCGCGGTGGCGCTGTTGCCCGCCACGTCGGTGCTGGTCACGCTGGCATCGATGGTGCGGTCGCCATCTGCCGCCAGGTCGCTGCCCGCCACCAAGATGGTGAAGCGGCCATCGGCATCCACCGGACCGGTGAACGGTTTGCCGTTGACGGTCAGGGTGACGGTGTCCCCTGCCTTGAACTCGCCGCTCACGGTGCCGCTGACCGGGATCTGCTGACCCGCTTCGGCGGCGTTGATGACGTCGTCGGCGGTGATGTCGGCATCCAGGGTGATGGCCAGGTCAGGGGCCTTGCTATCAACACTGCCATCGTCGGTAGAGGTACCTGTGTTGCCAGCCGGATCGGTGATGCTGGCCGTCACCTCATAGCTGCCTTCGGCCAGCGGAGTAGTGACATCTACGCTGTAGCTGCCACCAGGTTGTACCGTGGCGGTCAATTTTTGCTGGTTACCATTGGCATCGGTCACGACCAGAGTGACCGTGCTGCCAGCAGGTGCATCCGTAGTACCCGTGATGGTCGGGGTGGTGTCATTGGTATTGTCAGGTGCATCAACAGTAATCACTGGAGCGGTTACATCCACACTGCCATCATCGGTCGCGGTGCCGGTGTTGCCGGCCGGATCGGTCACGGAAGCCGTCACCTGATAGCCCCCTTCGGCCAGCGGTGTGGCGACATCCACGGTGAAGGTGCCATTAGGTGTGACAATAGTGGTCAGGGTCTGCTGATTGCCGTTGGCATCGGTCACCACCAGGGTCACCGTGCTGCCAGCAGGCGCATCCGTGGTTCCGGTCAGGGTCGGAGTGGTGTCATTGGTATTGTCTGGCGCTACCACGGAGATGGTTGGAGGCGTAAGGTCAAATACCTCATCTTCTCCTGCAGCATCCAGCGGTGGCTCGCCATTGGTGTTGTAGGTGGTATCGAAGGTGGCTTCAGCAATGGTTGCGGAACCGGTACGGTCGATGGTGACAAAACCGCCGTTGCCACTGGCTCCGGCGACACCACCAACACCGGCAGCAGGTGCACCACCTGCGGCGGAGGCTTCAAAGGCCTGGGTCGGGTCAGCGCCACCCAAAATGGCTTCTTGCAGGGCACTGATATCATCGGGTGTGCCTGCGGCACTGTTTTGCGCCAGCTGGGGAGCAGCTTCCTCTTCGGCAGGCTCACTCTGCTCGCTGGCAGGTTGCACATTGAAAGACTGTCCGCCGCCCATGAAACTGGCGCCATCCGGCGACATGATCACCGCCCCTTTCGGCAGCACATCCCCTTCCACCAGCAACTTGCGGCTACCATCTGCAGCCACCTGATAAACTTGACCTTTGAGCTGGGTGACGGTTACGCCCTGTTCCAGAGTAACGGAATTGGTAATCATGTTCTCTCCTGAATCCTGATTTGCATGCAAAAAGCCACAGCCTACTCTGCACAGAGAGAGAGCAAATAACCAGTTCGAAAATTCGAAAGAATAGACTGATTTGAGGCTGGACCGTTCAGCCAGACAGAAGGGTGACGAGGGGATTACCGAAAAATAAAAACTAAAATTATCAATACATTACATTATCATGACAGGAGCATGACAAGGCATGCTCCTGTCAGAATTAACCCTATGCACCGGCCCAGAGGATGATGGCCAGCAGTTGCGGCGAGATGATCCGCAAGAACATCACCAGCGGGTAGACAGTGGCATAGGAGAGCGCACTGGCACCACTGGTCGGGTGCATGGCGTTGGCAAAGGCCAATGCGGGAGGATCCGTCATGGAGCCAGCCAGCAAGCCACAGAGGGTGAGATAGTTCATCTTGCCATAGAGACGCGCCAGCACCCCGACCACCAGCAAGGGGATCAGGGTAATCGCTGCCCCATATAGCATCCAGGAGGGGCCATCACCGTTGATCAGGGTATCAACAAAGCCGGCCCCTGACTTGAAGCCAACCACCGCCAGAAACAGCACGATCCCGATCTCCCGCAGCGCCAGGTTGGCGCTGGGGGGCATGAACCAGTAGAGCTTGCCGATGCTGCCGATCCGCGACAGGATCAGCGCCACCACCAGCGGCCCCCCCGCCAGACCCAATTTGAGAGCGGCCGGGAATCCGGGCAGGTAGAAGGGGATGGAGCCGAGCAATACGCCGAGGCCAATCCCGATAAATACCGGCAACATCTGCACCTGTTGCAGTTTTTGCTGCACGTTGCCGACCACATTGGTCACGGCCTCGATGGCATCGAGACGACCTACCAGGTTGAGGATGTCACCAAACTGCAGACTGGTCTGGCTGGTCGGTACCAGCTCGATACCGGCCCGGTTGAGGCGCGAGATCACCACGTCATAGCGCTGTTTGATGTCAAGATCGCGGATCTTCTTGCCCAGCACCTGCTCGTTGGTCACCACGACCCGCTCCACCCTCAGGTCGGTACCGCGAGTCGATAGGGAAGTGTCGACCTCTTCACCCAGCACCAGCAACACCTTGTGCAGTGCATGGCGCTCACCAACTAGGTGCAGCAGGTCGCCCAGCTCGATACGGGAATCAGGGCGCGGCACCATCAGCTCGTCGCCACGCTTGAGGCGTGAGCAGATGACATCAGACTCGTCGAGACTCGGGATCTCGCTCAGCATCAAGCCATGCATGTTGGGGTTGCGTACCGCGATGTTGATGGTCTGCAAGCTCTCCTTGGTTTTACCTGTCTGCAACTCGAACTGGGCGGCTTCATCGTCGATCTTGATGCGAAAGAAGACCCTGACCAGCCACATGGTGAGCAAAATGCCGCAGATGCCGAATGGATAGGCCACTGCGTATCCCATCCCCATCAGCCCGGTTGAACCATGGGGAGCTCCCAGCTCCGCCAGGATCTGCTGACCCGCACCAAGAGATGGGGTATTGGTCACGGCACCGGAGAAGACCCCGAGGATCACCGGTAGCGGCACATCAAACAGTTGATGAAGTGCCGCCGCAACGATGCACCCCAGGATAACCAGCAAAGCAGCAAAGGCATTGAGCTTGAGTCCGGAGCTGCGCAATGACGAGAAAAAACCGGGGCCGACCTGAATGCCGATGGTATAGACAAACAGGATCAGGCCAAACTCTTGAATAAAATGGAGTGTTTGCTCATCGAGCGCCAGCTCTGACACCCCGGCAAAGTGACCCACTATGATGCCGCCGAACAGCACCCCACCGATCCCTAACCCAACGCCATAGACTCGCCAGTTTCCCAGCCAGAGTCCCAGCACTGCCACCAGCGACAACATGCTGATGGAAAGCGCGATTTCACTCATTTCGTGCATCCTTTGCGAATTGAACTGGCCCTAGCTTGTCAGCAAACGCTGATGCCAACTGTGTGATACCGCACGAATTTATCCTTTTACGCGCCAAAAATACCAATTAAGGGCTAGTTACAAGACGTTAGGCGACGTAGCCGTAAATGGCCATAAAGTGACAAACGCTGCCACCCAGCACAAAGAGATGCCAGATGGCGTGGTTATAGGGGAGCTGCTTGGCCACATAGAAGATGACCCCGAGGCTGTAGATAAGGCCGCCAAGCCCGAGCAGCAACAACCCCTCACCGGCCAGATGGATATAGAGCTGGTAGATGACCACCAGCGACAGCCAGCCCAACATCAGGTAGGTAAAGAGCGACAACTTCTTGAAGCGGTTGATAAACACCAGCTTGAACACCACCCCGGCCAGCGCCAGGGCCCAGATCACCACCATCAACCCCTTCGCCAACGGCGTATCGAGCGCCACCAGCAGAAAGGGGGTATAGGTGCCGGCAATCAGCAGATAGATGGCACAGTGATCAAACACCTTGCACCAGCGTCTGGCACGCCCTTCAGCCATGCTGTGATAGAGGGTCGAGGCGAGATAGAGCAATACCAAACTGCCGCCATAGAGGCTGTAGCTCACCAGCGCCTGCGTACCCTGTCCCCATCCCTTGATGAGCAACAGCACCAGCCCGACAATCCCCAGCAACAATCCCGCACCGTGACTCAGCCGGTTTGCCAGCTCCTCCCGGGGGGAGTAATCCATCACACCACTCATAACATCGACTCCACAATAACTGTGGCTCACTCTACCCAGCACCATTTCGGAGTACAAGTGTTCGCTTAAAAAATGGGGTGGCTGTCACCCGCCCCCCTTTGGTGTATGCTCTGCCGCCGATGCCCGAGACAAGCGGCATAGACACCTAACCCGGTGACCTGGTCTGGAGAACCTGATGAAGTTGACTGAGTTGTTTGCACAAGCGGATCCCGCCTTTGGCGAGGCGATGAACACCTTGCTGGAGAGCTTCCACCACTCCGACGACAGTCAGGCCCCCTATCAGCGCGACCTGTTCACCCACCAGCTCGATCAATCCCGCATGCCTGCAGTCGGCCAACCTATCGAGGAGTATCTGGCGCGGCTGGCTACTCTGGTACCCGGCGCCTCGCACCTCACCTCGCCACGCTACATGGGCCACATGACGGCGCCCCTGCCGGCCTATACCGCCGAGCTGTCGCGCCTGCTGGTGATGCTCAACCAGAATCCGATGAAGATGGAGTCCTCCCGCCTGCTCAGCTTTCTGGAGCGGGAGGTGCTGGCCAAGCTGCACCGCCTCATCTATGGCAGGGACGATGCCTTCTACGGCGAGCAGATGCATGCCAAGGATGCCGCCCTCGGCGTCATGACCAGCGGCGGCACCATCGCCAACGTCACAGCTCTCTGGCTGGCCCGCAACCGCGCCTGCGGCGACAACCTGTTCGCGCTCTATGAGCAAGGCTATCGCGGTGCAGTCATTCTGGGCTCCCGGCTGATGCACTACTCCTTCGACAAGGGGATGGATCTGCTGGGACTGGGCGCCCGCAGCGTCTGGCGCCTCGAGACCGACGAGCAGAACCGGCTCAGTCTGGCTGCGCTGGAACAGGCGCTGATCCAGTGCAAAGAGCAGAAATTGAAAGTACTGGCATTGGTCGGCGTGGCAGGCAGTACCGACTTTGGCTCCATCGATCCCCTGCCTGAGCTGGCGGCCATTGCCGAACGAGAGCAGATCCACTTCCACGTGGATGCTGCCTGGGGTGGCCCGACCCTCTTCTCCCCCCGCTATCAAGGTCTGCTAGCCGGAATAGAGCAGGCCGACACCGTCACCCTGGATGGTCACAAGCAACTTCTGGTGCCGCTCGGTACCGGCATGCTGCTCTGCCGCCAGCCCGACCTGATGATGGCGGTCAAGCGGGAGGCGCCCTATGCCATTCGCGCCACCTCGTTCGATCAGGGTCGCTTTACCCTGGAGGGCACCCGCCCGGCCAACGCCCTCTATCTGGATGCCGCCTTCCAGCTCTTCGGCCAGCAAGGCTATGCCGAGCTTATCGAAGCCAACTACGACCGAGCCAGACTGATGGCCGAGCTCATCGAAAGCGACCCCGCCTTCGAGTTGATGTCTGCTCCGGTGATGAACCTGCTCTCCTATCGCTGCATCCCGCCCCATCTGCAGGGCAAGGTGCTGGATGAGACGGCCAATGCGCAGATCAACGACTTCAACGTGTCCCTGCAAAAAGCCCAGCGGGCCGAGGGGCACAGCTTTGTCTCCCGCACCCAACGAGCGGTGGTACGCTACGGTGCCCAACCGCTCACCCTGCTGCGCGCCGTGCTGCTCAACCCTCTGATTGAAGAGCGCCATATCCGCGACCTGCTGGCCGATCAGCAGCGACTGGGGATATCCATTGCACGCCAACTGTTTGGCGACGGCACGGAACCGGCGTAAAAATGAGCGGTCTTATTCATTTGCCGTTGTCCGCCATGCAGGTAGACTGGGCGAAATTTGCAGGCCATCTTTGAGGACTAGGCGCCAGACATGAAGCAATTTATTGAATTTATTCCACTTATCGTTTTCTTCGCGGTCTACAAGTTCTACGACATCTACATGGCTACCGGCGCACTGGTGGTGGTCACCGGTCTGCAGCTCGCCTATAGCTGGATCCGCTATCGCAAAGTCGAGAAGATGCAGCTCTTTACCTTCCTGCTGGTCGGCTTCTTCGGCGGCCTCACCGTCTTCTTCCACGATGACACCTTCATCAAGTGGAAAGTGACTGTCATCAACGTGCTGTTCGCACTGGGTCTGCTCATCAGCCGCTACGGCTTTGGCAAGAATCTGATCAAACAGATGTTGGCCAAGGAACTGCAGGCACCCGATGCAGTCTGGGACAAGGTCAATCTCGGCTGGGTCGGCTTCTTTACCGTCTGTGGCCTGCTCAACCTCTATGTGGCATTCAACATGCCGCAAGAGATGTGGGTCAACTTCAAGGTGTTCGGCCTGCTGGGGATGACGCTGGTCTTTACCCTGCTGAGCGGCGTCTACCTCTACCGCCACATCCCTGCCGAGCAGTTGTCCCAGCAAAAAGACGAACTCAAAAAGTAACCCTCATCAGAAAAGGATTGTCTCATGTGGTATCTCATCTACTCCGAAGATGTCCCCGATAGCCTGCCACTGCGCAAGCAAGTTCGCCCTGCCCATCTGGCTCGCCTGCAAGCCCTGCAGGATGAAGGTCGGCTGCTGACCGCAGGTCCAAACCCGGCCATCGATGCCGAGGATCCGGCCGATGCAGGCTTTACCGGCAGCACTGTCATCGCCGAGTTTGCCTCGCAAGCGGACGCCCAGGCCTGGGCCGATGCCGATCCCTATGTGGCAGCTGGCGTCTATGCCAAAGTGACCATCAAGCCGTTCAAGAAAGTCTTTTAAAACTGCGTCAAATACAAAGAGGCAGGAACGGATGTACAACCCGCTCCGGCCTCTTTTTATTGCGCGATGCTCAGCGCACCAACAAGGTCACGCTCTGGCGACAAACCAGGGATTGAGGATATCGGGCTTGTTGTAGGCAAGGGGTGAGCCATCGAGTCGGGTGACGCTGCCGCCCCCCCCCTCCAGCACCGCCTGCGCCGCACCGGTATCCCACTCGCAAGTAGGAGCAAGGCGCGGATAGAGCTCGGCGCCCCCCTCGGCAATGATGCAGAACTTGAGGGAGCTGCCCATCGAGACCAGTTCGATCTCGCCAAAAGGAGCCAAGAAATCGAGGGTCTCCTGCGACAGGTGGTTGCGACTGCCCACCACTCGCCACGCCTCGCCTTCACGATGAGGCCGGGTCTGGATAGGCTCGCGCTTACCATCGGCGATGCGCCAGGCACCGAGCCCCTTTCCGCCATACCAGAGCTTGTCCAGCACTGGGGCATAGACCAGCCCCCAGCGCGGCGCCCCCCCTTCAATCAGCGCGATATTGACGGTGAACTCGCCGTTGCGGGAGACAAACTCCTTGGTGCCGTCGAGGGGATCCACCAGCCAGTAGCGGGACCAACCGTGGCGCGCCGCCATCACCTCGGGCCCCGACTCCTCGGACAATAGAGGGATGTCGGGTGTCAGCCGTGCCAACGCCTGAACGATCACCTCATGAGCCCCCTTGTCGGCAGCGGTAAGCGGGCTCTCGTCGCTCTTGTACTCCACCGCAAAAGGCTCGCTGTAGATCGCCATGATGGCCGCCCCCGCCGCGCGGGCGACAGGTTCAAGTTCGGTGATATCGGGGTGGTACAAGGGATGATCCATAACATTCTCGTCCAGCTCACAGGGTCAACCAGTGTAACCCTTTTGACATCAACTGCTTATAGCCGATTGTGCTGGGTTATTACAGCTCGGAGGCCACCAGCGCATTGCCCTCGCTCGAACAGGGCCAAAAATAACAAGGGACGCCGTGGCGTCCCTTGTTATTTCTAGCGGCCGGTCTCAGGCCGCGGGCCTATTTTGCAACTCAGATCCCCTGACGGGCTTCCTGCATCAGCAGGCGCATGTCGCTCACGGCTTTGGCCAGACCATCGAAGGCGGCGCGGCCGATGATGGCGTGGCCGATGTTGAGCTCATAGAGCTCGGGGATGGCGGCGATGGCCTTGACGTTGTGGTAGTGCAGGCCGTGGCCGGCATTGACCTTGAGCCCCTTGCCAACGGCATAGGAGGCGCCGGCGGCGATACGCTTGAACTCGGCGTTGCGCTCGGCATCTGTGGTGGCATCGGCATAGCGACCGGTGTGGATCTCGATAAAAGGGGCGCCACTCTCGGCAGCCGCATCAATCTGGATGGGATCGGCGTCGATAAAGAGGGAAACCTGGGCCCCCACCGCGGAGAGACGGGCAACAGCGTCAGTCACCTTGTCCCGCTGACCGGCCACGTCCAGACCGCCCTCGGTGGTCACTTCGGTGCGCTTCTCCGGCACCAGACAGACGAAGTGGGGCTTGATGCGGCAGGCGATGCCGATCATCTCTTCGGTCACTGCCATCTCCAGGTTCATTCTGGTCTGGATAGTCTGGCGCAGGATCTCCACATCGCGGTCGGTGATGTGGCGGCGATCTTCACGCAGATGCACGGTAATGCCATCGGCCCCGGCCTGCTCGGCCACGAAGGCGGCCTGTACCGGATCAGGATACTGGGTGCCACGGGCGTTGCGCAGGGTGGCGATATGGTCGATGTTCACACCCAGATAGATTTCACTCATTGAGAACTCCTTGAAAGGCTTCATCTGTTGACTGCGCGGTCAGCGAATCACACCGCGCCAATATCCGTATGTCTGTAATCTGTGTCAGCCTTGCATACTGGCTTTGCGTTTTAAAAACAGCTCCCGGCTCTTTAGCTGGCGCTTGCCCAGATAGGGTTGCAGTGCCAATCGGCTGAAACGTTTGGCCGCCTGCAGCAAGGGAGGTGTATCGAAACGTCCCTCGGCAAAGGCGAGCAGGTGGGCACCGAGAAACAGGGTACGGGGATCCGGCGCCCGCTCGCAAGCAACAAAGCCCAATTCACGCTCGAAGCCATAGAGCAAGTTCGGCTCGATGGGCGACTCGTCGTCCGCCGTGTATTCGAAATCCACAGCATACCCGAGCGCCTGCAACAGCAGGAACTCGAAGCGACGCAGCGGCAGCTCCGGCGTCTCGCCATCGGCCAGCGCCATGATGGCACGGGCATAGGCATCGAATACTTCGGGGAACGGGGTGTGCGCTTCCAGCAGGTAGTAAACCAGCTCGTTGAGATAGAGGCCGTAGAAGAGGCGATCACCGCCGAGTCGCAGGGAGTGATCCGGGCATTCGACCTGGGTGAGATTCTTGAGATCCCCCTTGCCTCGCCAGGCGATGGTGAGCAGGGTAAAGGGCTGCAACAGCCCCTTGAGAGGGGAGCGTGGCCCGCGAGAACCGCGAGCCACCAGGGTAAATCGGCCACTATCCTGGGTGAAGACCTCGACCAGCTGGCTGGTCTCCCGATAGGGCCGACTGTGGATGACGAAAGCCGGGGTCAGCAATCAGTCGTCGCCATACCCGAGGCTACGCAGGGCGCGCTCATCATCAGCCCAGCCCGACTTGACCTTGACCCACAGCTCGAGGTGCACCTTGTTCTGGAACAGACGTTCCATGTCGAGGCGCGCCTCGGTGCCGATGGTCTTGATCTTCTCGCCCTTGTTGCCGATGACCATCTTCTTCTGGCCATCGCGCTCGACCAGGATCAGGCCGTGGATATGGTAGAGGCCGTTCTCTTCCACCTTGAAGCGCTCTATCTCCACCGTCACCGAGTAGGGCAGCTCCTCACCGGTGAAGCGCATCAGCTTCTCGCGGATGATTTCGGAGGCCATAAAGCGGGAGGAGCGGTCGGTCACGTAATCTTCCGGGAAGAAGTGGACGTTTTCCGGCAGCAGATCCTTGGCCCACTCGCGGATCTTCTCCACGTTGGTGCCCTTTTCGGCACTGATGGGCAGAATATGGGCGAAGTTCATCTGTTGTCCCAGCCACTCGAGGTGGGGCAGCAGATCTTCTTTCTCCTTGACGTTGTCGATCTTGTTGACCGCCAGCACCACAGGGCACTTGAGATTGCGCAACTTGCCCAACACCATCTCGTCGTCTTTGGTCCAGTGGGTACCGTCGACCATGAACACCACCATGGCCACATCACCCAGCGAACTGGTGGCGGCACGGTTCATCAGGCGGTTGATGGCCCGTTTCTCTTCAATGTGCAGACCCGGGGTATCTACATAAATGGTCTGGTAGTTATCCTCGGTGTCGATCCCCAAAATCCGGTGACGGGTGGTCTGGGGCTTCTTCGAGGTGATGCTGACCTTCTGGCCAAGCAGCTTGTTGAGCAGGGTGGACTTGCCCACGTTGGGGCGGCCCACGATGGCGACAAAGCCGCAATAGGTGGTATCTGTCATGACAGTTTTTCCAATGCTTGCTGCGCCGCGGCCTGTTCGGCCTTGCGACGGCTGGTGCCGACCCCGACGAGGGGACCATCCAGACCTTCCACGTCACACTGGACGGTGAACTCCTGGTTGTGGGCCTCGCCCTTGACGTTGGTCACTGTGTAGGTCGGCAGGGATTTGCGGCTTCCCTGCAAAATTTCTTGCAGACGGGTCTTGGGATCTTTCTGCTCGATGCCAGGCTTGATCTCTTCCAGGCGGCTGGCGTACCAGCTCAGCAGCAGTGTCCGCACCGTCTCAAGATTGGTATCCAGATAGACGGCACCGATCACCGCCTCGACCGTGTCGGCCAGAATGGATTCGCGGCGAAAACCGCCGCTCTTGAGTTCGCCGGGCCCCAGGATCAGGTGATCCCCGAGGTCAAACTCCCGGCCCAGTTCGGCCAGGGTCTTCTCGCGCACCAGGGTGGCGCGCATCCGGCTGAGATCCCCTTCCGCCGCTTGCGGGAAGCGGTGGAACAGATCGTCGGCAATCACCAGACTCAAAATCGAGTCACCCAGAAATTCCAGTCGTTCATTGTGACGAGAGCCGGCGCTGCGGTGAGTCAGCGCCCGGGTCAGCAGTTCCAGATCCGCAAAGACATGCCCGAGACGGGACTGCAGTCTGTTCATCTTGATATTCATTTACTTGATTCCGCCAATGCGGTTGAAGCGCACACCTGTCGGTACCCAACTTGGCAGCAGGGAGCCTTCTTCGCGCTCGAATTCAAAACTTATCCAGATAGCGACCGCCTTGCCGACCAGATTCTGCTCGGGCACAAAGCCCCAGAAGCGGCTGTCGGTGCTGTTGTCGCGGTTGTCGCCCATCACGAAATACTGGCCTTCCGGTACCACCCATTCGTCGGGGTAGGTGCCGGGCTGGCGATAGTAACGGCCAACCATGTCGGGCATCAGCGGATTGCGCAGGGTCTCGTGGGAGACATCGCCCAACTGCTCGGTATAGCGATCAAGGGGGATCCCCATCTGGGTAAATTCGCCTCTTTGTTCAAACTTGACGTCGAGCTTCTTGAAGCCCGGGCACGTTTTCCCTTCCTGCTCTTCGCACTTGGGCCGGATCATCAGCTCCTTGTTGCGATAGATGACCCGATCACCCGGCATGCCGACCACCCGCTTGATGTAGTCAACGCGCGGTTCAAGGGGATACTTGAACACCACCACGTCGCCACGCTTGGGCTCGCCAGTCTCGAGGAACTTGGTGTTGGTCACCGGGTCCCGCAGACCATAGGCAAATTTTTCCACCAGGATGAAGTCGCCCACCAGCAGGGTGGGCATCATGGAACCTGACGGGATCTGGAACGGTTCAAAAATGAACGAACGCAGGATCAGCACAAAGGTGATGACCGGGAACACCCCGGCGGTCTGCTCAATCCAGACCGGCACGGGGGCGACCTTGGCCAGGGTCTTCTCATCCAGGTGGGCACCGCCATGGGCACGAGCCACGGCAATCTTGGCGGCGCGCTGCTTGGACCAAATCATCTTGTCCAGACACCAGATAACACCGGTGATCGCGCAGACCACCACCAGGATCAGGGAAAACGTGCTTGCCATCTATTAATCCTTTCCGACGTGGAGAATCGCGAGGAAGGCTTCCTGCGGCACGTCGACACGGCCGAGGGACTTCATCCGCTTCTTACCTTCTTTCTGCTTGTTCAGCAGTTTCTTCTTACGACTCACGTCACCACCGTAACACTTGGCGGTTACGTCTTTACGCAGTGCCTTGACGGTGCTGCGTGCGATGATCTGGTTGCCGATGGCCGCCTGAATGGCGATATCGAACATCTGGCGCGGGATCAGCTCGCGCATCTTCTCCACCACCTGACGACCGCGATACTGGGCGTTGTCCTTGTGGGTGATGATGGCCAGGGCATCAACCCGCTCACCGTTGATCATGATGTCCAGACGGACCATGTCGGAGGTTTCGAAACGCTTGAAGCCATAGTCCAGCGAGGCGTAACCACGACTGGTGGATTTCAGACGGTCGAAGAAGTCGAGCACCACTTCCGCCATCGGGATTTCATAGGTCAGTGCCACCTGCTTGCCGTGGTAGACCATGTTGGTCTGTACGCCACGCTTCTCGATACAGAGGGTGATCACGTTGCCCATGTACTCCTGCGGCAGCAGGATATGACACTCGGCGATCGGCTCGCGCATCTCCTTGATGCTGGTGATGGCAGGCATCTGGGCCGGGCTGTCGATGTGGATGGTGGAGCCGTCGGTCAGCTCGATCTCGTACACTACGGTCGGCGCCGTGGTGATCAGATCCAGATCGTATTCACGCTCCAGACGCTCCTGAATGATCTCCATGTGCAGCATGCCGAGGAAGCCACAACGGAAGCCGAAGCCCAGCGCAGTGGAGCTCTCTGGTTCGAAGAACAGGGAGGCATCGTTCAGGGAGAGCTTGTCGAGGGCGTCACGGAACGACTCGTAGTCATCGCTGGAGATGGGGAACAGACCCGCATAAACCTGCGGCTTCACCTTCTTGAAGCCGGCCAGCGCCTTGTCGGCACCGTTCTTGGCCTGAGTCAGGGTATCGCCCACCGGCGCGCCGTGGATGTCCTTGATACCGCAGACAACCCAACCTACCTCACCGCAACCCAGACCCTGGGTATCCACCTGCTTGGGCGTGAAGATACCGATACGATCGACACCCCACACCTGACCGGTGCTCATCACCTTGATCTTGTCGTTCTTCTTCAGGGAACCGTTCTTGATCCGCACCAGAGAGACAACGCCCAGATAGGAGTCGAACCAGGAGTCGATGATCAGCGCCTGCAGCGGGGCATCCGGGTCACCTTCCGGCGCCGGGATCTTGGCGACGATCTCTTCCAGCACCAGATCAACACCCAGACCCGTCTTGGCGGAGCAGCGCACCGCATCGACCGCGTCGATACCGACGATGTCTTCGATCTCCTCGGCAACCCGCTCGGGTTCTGCGGCCGGCAGGTCAATCTTGTTCAGCACCGGCACCACTTCCAAATCCATTTCCATGGCGGTATAGCAGTTTGCCAGAGTCTGTGCCTCAACCCCCTGGCCGGCATCCACCACCAGCAGCGCCCCTTCACAGGCCGCCAAAGAGCGGGAGACCTCGTAGGAGAAATCCACGTGGCCTGGGGTGTCGATAAAGTTCAGCTGGTAGGTGTTACCGTCTTGTGCCTGGTAGTTCAGGGTCACACTCTGTGCTTTGATGGTAATGCCGCGCTCGCGCTCCAGATCCATGGAGTCAAGCACCTGAGCCTGCATCTCGCGGTCGGACAAGCCACCGCAAGTCTGGATCAGACGGTCCGACAGGGTCGATTTACCGTGGTCGATGTGCGCAATAATCGAAAAGTTACGAATGTGTTTCATCGAGCAAGAGTCACTCAAAATTAGTTAAGGTCAGTTATGGAGGCGCGATTTTACTGGATAACCCGGCTGACGGCCATTCTTTAGTCGCCAGCGCCAGTGAAATAGCGCCTGTTCAGTCAGGGGAGGATGCGGACAGGGACCACGACGCCGAGCATCTGCGGGCCGTAGCGCCCCTGATCCAGGCGGTTGGAAAAGTAACGAACCAGTAAAAAGCCCAGCACGCCCCCCAGCAGGCAGCAGAGAATGGTAATCCCCTCCCCGCCCGAGAGCAGCGGCGCCAGCCAGAGCTGCCCCAGCAAGGCGCCGGCCAACAGACAGAAAAGCGGCAGCACATAGACCAGCGCCGCCCCGCGCAGCAGACTCTCCTGCGGGATACCGAGCCTCACTTGCTGGCCAACCCGCACCTCGGCGGTCAGCCTGACCCGCAAGCGGGGAGCTTTCAGGGGAAACGCCTTGGCCACGGTGCCGGTACCGCAGTTGGATTGCTGCTGACAACCACTGCAGGCGGAGCGACGCTCGCACTCCACCCAGGCATGGTCACCCTCAATGGCCACCACGGTCGCCAGCTCTTCACTCATCTCGTTCACGGCAACACCTCGTGCTCATGCAATGGCAGGATCTGAACACGACTCACAGCCAACGGCAAGCCGCACACTACTGTGAACCCAGAACATGGACTCACTGCACCGCTTCGTTGCGAGCCAGCGGCTGCACCGACTCGGCGATGCGTTTGGCTGTCTCGGCAGGCACTTCCCCAACCACGGTGATCTCGACCCCCACCTCGTTGACGTAGCTCACCAGCGAGGTCGCCCCCTGGCGGATCAGCTGCTGGCGCACCGCCTGCTTGGGATCGACCCGAGAGACGTAGACCGAGAGATCCACCAGGCCATCGGAGAGCATCATGTAATCCACCGGTACACTGGTGGTCACCAGCTGGTGCCGGTCTTGCGACAGCACCTTGAAGCCATCGGGCAACCAGGTGATCTGCCAGTTCAACTGCTGTTGCGGTGCAGGATAGGCATCCTCCAGCGCCAGCGCCGAGGGCTGCTTGCTGTTGGCCAGCTTTACCAGCCATGGGGACGGTTTTTGTTGCAATTGCAGATCCACCCCCAGCATCTGCTCCACCAGATTGCCCTCCCGCTCCACCATGTCGACTCGCAGCAACAGGTGACTACGTTCGTCAATCCAGAGCACAAAGCCATATTTGTCAGCTTCCTTGGGAACCAACCTGACGACTTGAGCGACCTCGCCGGCCACCCGGCTACGGCCAGCAAGCACAGGATCATAACTCTCCAGCACCTGTGCCAACGGCATCTTCACCAGGGTCGACCAGATACCGGGAAAGCGGGCATCCTTCAGGGTGTAGGGATCATGGCTGTTTTCAAAGAAGGTGTACTCGTTCTGACGCTGGAGATACTCGATCGCCTTGCCATCGAGATAGCTGAGATGGGCTACCTCCTTGCCATCGATCACGGCATGGCTGATGCGGATCGGTTCAAGACGTCCCTGACGGGCCTTGACCATGGACAATTCGAAGTTCTGTTGCTGCACGGCACTCTGCATCTGCTGCAACAAGGCCTCGGCCGACTTATCGTCGGCCGAGGCCTTGGCACTGATCAGCAGGAGAGAGGCCAGTAAAATACGGCTGTACTGGCGCACGTTGATATCCCTGACGACTCGTTATTGTTGGTTCTGCCTGTCTTGCAACAGGCGTTGTTGCAACTGGTGGTCACGCAGGAAGGCGTTGATCCGCTCCCGCTGTTCCTGCATCTGCTGTTCGGTCAGACCTTGCTGACGGGCACGGGCACCATCCTGTTGCGGATAGTGAACACTCACAGGCGCCGCACTGCCACCGATTGGAATGGTATTGAGCACCGGATTGGCCGGAACGCCATCCTGCCCCTGATACTGCTGCACCCCGAAGATAACGGCAGCGGCCACAGATGCCGCAATGGCATATTGACCCAGTTGCTGACCGACACGGCGGAACAACGGAACCACATTGGAATCAGTCTTGACCGGCGCAACGGCTGGTTGCAGCACGGGAGCCGTCTCGACCGGCTTGGGTGCCAGTATGGTGGGCTCATCCTCCAGCGCAGCCATGATGCTGTCACTGAGATCCAGTTGCAGATTGACCGGCAGGTCACCCCGCATGGCATCGCCGATCAGGTGGTAACGACCCCAGGTATCTTGCAAGTCGGAGTCCATCTCCAGCTCGTTCAGTACCTCTGCGTCACTCAGGTCACCATCCATCAGGGCAGAGATTTGCTCTTTATTTGCCATAAGTTAACCCGTCTTTCCCCAGTTAATTCTCGATCAGAGGTTGCAGCTTTTTATCGATTGCTTCCCTCGCCCGGAAGATACGGGATCTGACCGTACCCACAGGGCAATCCATGATTTCGGCAATCTCTTCGTAGCTCAGCCCTTCCAGTTCGCGAAGGGTGATAGCTGTCCTCAGGTCTTCCGGCAATGCCTCTATGGCTGAAAACACGGTACGTTTGATCTCGTCAGTCAGCGCCAGGTTTTCGGGGGTTGAGACCTCTTGCAAGGCTTCACCACCACCATAAGACTCCGCTTCGTCAGCCTCCACATCACTGCTGGGCGGCCTGCGCCCCTGGGAGGTGAGATAATTCTTCGCCGTGTTCACGGCAATTCGGTACAACCAGGTGTAAAAAGCACTTTCGCCACGGAATGTCGGCAATGCACGGTAGGCTTTTATAAAGGCCTCTTGCGCCACATCGGGCACATCACCGGGATTGTTGACATACCTGGCAACCAGGTTGACCACCTTATGCTGGTATTTTTTTACCAACAGGTTGAAAGCTGCTTTATCGCCGCGCTGGACCCGTTCAACCAGCTGTTCGTCCAGTAGATTCTGGTCGCTCATCAGAGCCGTAAAACCCCCATCAGGTTATCGTTTTTCTTTTCCGGCCCTTCCTAAGCGCACAAGTTCAGACAGGGAGAATCAGAGAAAGTTCGCTTCAATTGAAAAAAATGTGATGCAGGCTGCATCCTCGCCCTCGCTTGGGCTACCATGGTGCCAGTTCTTAATCCAGGCCAATGATACTTATGAAAGCAAGTGTTGAATACCTTTGCGATGTACTGATCATTGGCAGCGGTGCCGCTGGTTTGTCCCTCGCGTTGCGATTGGCAGACCACGCCAAAGTCCTGGTTCTGAGCAAGGGGCCCATCAGTGAAGGGGCCACTTTCTATGCGCAAGGAGGCATCGCTGCCGTTTTCGACGAAACCGACAGCATCGAATCCCACGTGAGCGACACGCTCAACGCGGGCGCCGGGTTGTGTGATCCGGCAGTGGTGGAGTTCACCGCTCGCCACGCCCGCGAATCCATCCAGTGGCTCATTCAGCAAGGGGTCCCCTTCGATCAGGAGGAGAACGCCGACGGCGAGTCCCAGTACCACCTCACCCGGGAAGGGGGTCACAGCCATCGCCGCATCTTCCACGCGGCGGATGCCACCGGCAAAGCGGTGCAGCTCACCCTGATCGATCAGGTTCGTGCCCACCCCAATATCCAGTTGATGGAGCGCTTCAACGCGGTCGACCTCATCACCACCCGCAAGCTCAACCTGCCGGGCAACAAGGTACTGGGCGCCTACGTCTGGAACCGCAACGCCGAGCAGGTCGAGGTGATCCGTGCCCGTTTCGTGGCACTGGCGACCGGTGGTGCCTCCAAGGTCTACCAGTACACCTCCAACCCGGATGTGAGCTCTGGCGATGGCATCGCCATGGCATGGCGGGCCGGCTGCCGGGTGGCGAACCTCGAGTTCAACCAGTTCCACCCCACCAGCCTGTTTCACCCGGACGACCCCAACTTCCTGCTGACCGAAGCGCTGCGTGGCGAGGGAGCCTATCTGCGCCGCCCGGACGGCAGCCGCTTTATGCCGGAGTTTGACGAGCGGGCCGAGCTGGCGCCGCGGGATATCGTCGCCCGCGCCATCGACCACGAGATGAAGCGGCTCGGGGCGGATTGCATGTATCTGGATATCAGCCACAAACCGGCCGATTTCATCATCAAGCACTTCCCGACCATTTATGAGCGCTGCCTCGCGGTTGGCATCGACATCACCAAGGAGCCGATGCCCATCGTGCCGGCCGCCCACTACACCTGTGGCGGCGTGATGATCGACAACAACGGCCAGACCGATATCCCCGGCCTCTATGCCATCGGCGAAGTGACCTACACCGGTCTGCACGGCGCCAACCGCATGGCCTCCAACTCCCTGCTGGAATGTGTGGTCTATGCCCATCAGGCGGGGGCCGACATTCTGGCCAAGCTGCCGATGAGTGTGGAGCCGCCGCGCCTGCCGGTGTGGGACGAGAGCAAGGTGGAAGACTCCGACGAACTGGTGGTGATCCAGCACAACTGGCACGAGCTGCGGTTGATGATGTGGGACTACGTGGGGATAGTGCGTACCAACAAGCGCCTGGCCCGCGCCAAGCGCCGTATCGACCTGCTCAAGCAGGAGGTGCAGGAGTACTACGCCAACTTCCGTGTCTCCAACAACCTGCTGGAGCTGCGCAACCTGCTGCAGGTGGCCGAGCTTATCGTCAACTGCGCCCTGCAGCGCAAGGAGTCTCGCGGCTTGCACTACAACCTGGATTATCCGGATATGCTGCCGGACTCCAAACCGACTGTGCTGACCCCGGAGCGGGATTAATCCCCCTTCCCGTAAAGCGTTGCAGCAATCAGTGACCCCGCCATGGCGGGGTCACTTGTTTTCAACCGCTTTTCAGCCACAAAAAGAGTACCGTAATCAGCCACATGGCAGCGGCTTATCGCGATAACTCAGCGCCTGGTTATCAGGGAAGCAGGCGTCAACGTCGGGACGGCAGAAAGTGGATGGCTCGCGCCAGCAGGCGGTAATGTTCGGGGGGAAGGGCGTCGGAGAAGAGCCACAGTTGCCGTGGCGACGCCGATTCAGAGCCTTCCGGCTCGGGACAAAGCACCAGCCTGAGCACGCCGGGCAGAATACGGCTTTTCTTGCCGAGCTGATAGCGGCGACCTTGCCACTGTAGCCACTGGCCATCCCAGACAAGCTCGAACGGGAGCTCGACGAGGGAGCGCCAGCTCAACCAGAGCGCCGCCAGCCAGACGGGCAGCAACAGCGCCCACTGCCAACCGGCAATCAGGCCAGCCACCGGCCAGAGCAGCAACAAAAAGAGGGCCACCAGCAAACATTGCTGATGGCGGGAGGGGTGAACCGTCATGATCACCCGCTCCACGGTATTACCCCTGGCGGTCGTGGCGCGCCTGATTGCGCTCCAGGATCATCGGGATCATGGCGGCAAATGCGGGATCGGCAGGGACACCATGACCCATGCACCATTTGAACAGATCCGGATCGTCGCTCGTCAGCAGGCGGATAAAGGTCTGCTGATCGGCTTCGCTCAGGGAGTCGAACTCGTGTTCGAAAAAGGGCATAAAGATCACATCCAGCTCGAGCATACCGCGACGGCAGGCCCACTTCAGGCGGGATTTTTCAACTGGGCTCAACATGGCACTCTCCTTACAAAGACCGGGGGATGGTACCAGCTGGATTTTCCGGCTGACAAACATTAGTTACGTCTTTACCATGCAGCTCACATACTTTCTCTCTGGAATACCATCGTGAGCCTGCAACCACCTGTTTTTCCTGCCGAGCCGACCCGCTTCCCCCTGACCAAGCTGGCCATCACCCGTATCAGCGGCGAGGATCGCGCCAAATATCTGCAAGGTCAGGTCACCTGTGATGTCAACGCCCTGCAACCAGGGCAACAGACCCCGGGCGGCCACTGTGATCCCAAGGGCAAGCTGTGGAGCAATTTCCGCCTGCTCTGCCTCGACGACAGCCTGCTGCTGCTGACCAGCCCTTCAGTGCTGGAACGTCAGTTGCCGGAGCTGAAGAAATTTGCCGTCTTCTCCAAGGTCGAGATCGCCGCCGATGAGCGTCACGCCACTGGGATCGCCGGTGCGGGCAGCGATGAGTGGATCGCTGCGCAATTTGGCCTTCTGCAGAGCGGTCTTATCGACGGCGGCATGGCGGTGAAGATTGAGCAGGATCGCTGGCTGCTGGTGAGCAATCAGCAAGCCGACGCCCTGCCGCAAGGTGACGAATCACTCTGGTGGGGGCTCGAGATCAAGGCGGGCCTGCCACACATGGAAGCTGTGCATCAGGGGGAGTTCATCCCGCAGATGCTCAACCTGCAGGCACTGGACGGCATCAGCTTCAACAAGGGCTGCTACATGGGGCAAGAGACGGTGGCCCGCGCCAAGTATCGCGGCGCCAACAACCGCGCCCTGTTCCTGCTGGCGGGCAGTGCCGGCGAGCCGGTCACCAGCGGCGATACCCTGGAGCTGCAACTGGGTGACAACTGGCGCCGCAGCGGCATGGTGCTCAACGCCTGGCAACAGGCCGGGCAGGTGTGGCTCACTGCCGTGCTACCAAAAGATACCGAGGCTGACGCCCAATTCCGCCTCAAGCAGGACGAAGGCTCCCGCCTCACCCTGCAACCCCTGCCTTACGCCCTGACCGAGTAAGGTCGGCTAGCGAGGCACCCGCGCCAGCAGTGCCTCCTTCAGCCAGCGCCCCGCCTGCCCCAGCGGGCGGGCGCGATGCCACTGCAACTCCAGCGCCAGCGCGTGGCTGGCGATAAAGTCCGGCTCCAGCACCACCACTTCACCCCGCTTCAGCGGTTGATGCAGCAGAAATTCCGGAATGGCGGACCAGCCAAGGCCCCGCTTGACCAGCTCCAGCACCCCGAGATCCCCCTCGACCCACCACACCTGAGCCGAGATGCGAAAACGCTGGCGCTCGCTCCCTTCACGTCGGCCGGTCACCATCAGCTGACGTGCCCCCTGCAGATCGACCTCCCGCAGCGGCTGCTTGCGGGCCAGCGGATGATCCGGTGACACCACCAGCGGCATGGTCACCTCCCCCAGCGAACGGGCGACAATCTCCCGCTGGGGATGCACCTTCTGATAACTGATGCCGAGCTGGGCCCGCCCAGTCACCAACATCTCGGTCACATCCTCCATCAACGGGAAGAGCAGCTCCAGCTCCACGGTCGGGTAACGAGTGGCGAACTCCTCCAGCAGGGTGCCGAGCCAGGGGAGGTGGGAGTCATCATCGATGGCTAGGGTGAGGCGCGTCTCCACCCCGGCCGCCAGCTCCCCGGCAATGGATTGCAACCGTTCACTCTGCGCCAACAGGATCCCCGCCTCCTGCACCATGCGGGCCCCTGCCTCCGTCAGCTGCGGATAGCGGCCGCTGCGGTCAAACAGGGTGAGCGCCAGATCGATCTCCAGATTGGCGATGGCGCTGCTCACCACCGACTGCGCCTTGCCCAGCTTGCGGGCGGCAGCGGAAAACGAGCCGGTTTCGGCGGCCGCCAGCAAGATCCTCAGTTGTTCCAGTGATGGCATCATCTTATAGCCCTCCGGCAAGCTCTCTCATCCATCTATTTTAGCGATGGATACCAACATGAATCTATCGCTAAAGATCTATAGATTAACCAGCAATCCGTGAATAAATCTGATTGAGAGAGTGACTTATGCGTACCCGTAACGATCGCCTGCGCCATGCCATTGGCTTTGAATTCATTGGGCTGCTGATTGCCGCCCCGCTGGCCAGCTGGGTTACCGGGGTCGGGCTCAACCATATGGGCCCGCTGGCACTGTTCTTCTCGGTGCTGGCCACCGTCTGGAACTACATCTACAACATCGGGGTCGACAAGCTGCTGCTCAAATATCAGGGCCATACCCACAAAACCCTGTGGCAACGGGTGCTGCATACCTTCGGCTTTGAGGGCGGTCTGCTGATCGTCGCGCTGCCGGTCATGTCCTGGTGGCTGAGCGTCAGCCTGCTGGAGGCGCTGGTGCTGGATCTGGGCTTCGTCGTCTTCTACCTGATCTATGCCTTCGTCTACAACTGGGGCTATGACAAGGTGTTCCCCATCCCCCGCGAAGTGCCGCACGGCATGCCCCAAGAGGCGCGCTAAGGCACGAATCAGTTGGATTGAAACCGAGAAGTGAAGGTCAACAAGGGAAGGCAACAAAAGAAACGATACGGCCCCACCATGGCAGACATGATGGGGCCGCAACAGGGATCAGCGCTGGCAGGCCGGCTGATTCAGAGGTAAGGATTCAGGCCTGCCCGTCGCTCAGGCCTGGGCCTTGAGTTCTTCGCCGCTCTCGTCAGTTGCAACAGCCTCTTCAGGCTGGGCCTGAGCGGTCTGCAGCGCTTCCAGCTCGCTCTGATAATCGCTCAGGATCTGCTGGGCAACCGCCATATCTCCCTTGTGTTTGCGCTCGAACAGATGGTGCTGCACCACGCCGTTGAGATACTCCACCGTGATGGGCTGCTCCAGGGTGGCCATCAGCTCCTCTTTCTCCAGCTCGGCATTGATTTCATCGGCGGTCGTGCGCAGCAGCCCGGCCAATTGAACCAACATGCGGCGCTCACCTTCGCGCAGCAGGCTCAACATGCGGTTTCTCTGCTGCTCATTCTGTTGGGTCATACATTTCCTTACGTCAATTGGGAACAAGCCCGCTCATTCTGCCCTGTCCCCATGACAGCGTCTATCTCATGCCCCCCACAAATTTTTGGCGCTGGCTCACAAATGGCTACAGATGCTATTTGAAGCGCCTCTGGGGTATAGTAGCCGCTGATTTTCAGGCGCTTTTTTCACCTTCATCCGCAGAAAAGGATGAGACGGCAAGGGCGCCTGCCCGGTTTACCCCAACGAGGTGAAGATCCGCTTTATGACCGACGCCATTGTGGTGCTCTGCACCTGCCCAGATCAAACCAGTGCCGACCTTCTCTGCGAAAAGCTGCTGAACCAGCGGCTGGCCGCCTGCATCAATCAACTGCCGGGCATTACCTCCGTCTATCGTTGGCAAGGCAAGGTGGAGCGCGCCACCGAGATCCAGCTCATCATCAAATCCCGCCAGTCGCGCTTTGCCGAGCTGCAGGCATGTATTCAAGCCAATCACCCCTATGAAGTGCCCGAACTGCTGGCCCTGCCGGTGAGTGCCGGACTACCTGCCTATCTCGACTGGCTCAATGGGGAGACCGCATGACGTTCACCCGCTTGCTCTCTCCCCTGTTGCTGCTCTGTGCCCTGTTGATGACAACAGTGGGCAGCGCCCCAGCCCACGCCAGCGGCGCCGATCTGCTCAGCTCGCTGGGCATTGAAGCCAATGCCAAACCCAAATTTTTGCAGGTCAATGAGGCCTTTCAGATCGAGAGCGAACAGCGTGGCGATCAGCTGCTGCTGACCCTTCACATCGCCGACGATTACTACCTCTATCGCCACAGCCTGCGTTTCAAGGGGAACAACCTCACCTTCAGCGAGCCGACCCTGCCGGAAGGCACCGAGCACGAGGATGACTTCTTCGGCAAAACCCGGGTCTACTACCAGCAGGTGAGCATTGCGGTGCCGCTGAAGGAGGTGGGGGAAAATGCCACCCTGCGGGTGCGCTATCAGGGCTGTACCGACGGCCTCTGCTACCCGCCGACCGACAAGCTGATCGATGTGGCCCCGCTGGTCACGGCAACCACAGCCTCCACTGCTGAAACGGCACAAAGCGTCGCACCGGTTAGCCAGCAGGATCAGCTCGCCGCCGCCCTCGGCAATCAGGGTTTCTGGCTCAGCATCGTCGCCTTCTTCGCGCTGGGGCTGGGGCTCGCCTTCACCCCCTGCGTCTTCCCCATGTACCCAATCCTGACAGGCATCATCGCCGGTGCCGGCCATCGCCTCTCCACCGGTCGCGCCTTCCTGCTCTCCTTTGTCTATGTGCAGGGGATGGCGGTCACCTACACCCTGCTGGGGCTGGTAGTGGCCTCGGCAGGTCTGAAATTCCAGGCGGCGCTGCAACACCCCTATGTGCTGATCGCCCTCTCGGCGATGTTCGTGCTGCTGGCCCTCTCCATGTTCGGCCTATATACACTGCAACTGCCGAGCAGTTTGCAAACCCGTCTCTCCGGTCTCTCCAACCGCCAGCAGGGCGGCTCGGTAGTCGGGGTCGCCATCATGGGGATGATCTCCGGGCTGGTCTGCTCCCCCTGCACCACGGCGCCGCTCTCGGGGGCGCTGATCTACGTGGCCCAGAGCGGCGATCTCTGGCTCGGCGGGGCGGCGCTCTATGCGCTGTCACTGGGGATGGGTCTGCCGCTGCTGCTGCTCGGCACCTCGGGTGGCAAGCTGCTGCCCAAAGCGGGCGCCTGGATGGATGTGATCAAGCAGCTGTTTGGTTTTGCCCTGCTGGCGGTGCCCATCCTGCTGCTGTCACGGCTCTGGAGCGATCAAGTTACTACCCTCGCCTGGCTCGGCTGGGGGCTGCTGCTGTGCGGTTATCTCTATCACCACAACCAGCACCAGCCCCACTCGGTGGCCAAAAGCGTGCGCGGCTTCGTGCTGTTGCTGGCGATGATCAGCGCCGTGGTAGTGGGCAAGGATCTGCTGCAACCGGCCCCCCCTGCAGTCATCACGGCGGATGCCAGTCAAACGGCACCGCAGTTTATCCGCATCAAGACGCTGGATGATCTCAAGGTGCAGCTGGCAGCCGCCCGCGGCAAACCGGTGCTGCTCGACCTCTACGCCGACTGGTGCGTCGCCTGCAAGGAGTTCGAACACAAGACCTTCAGCGACCCGGCTGTGCGGGAGCGCTTCGGCCAGATGGTGCTGCTGCAGGCGGATGTTACCGCCAACGACGATGCCGATGTCGAGCTGCTCAACGGCCTCAATGTGCTGGGACTGCCGACCCTCATCTTCTTCGACCGCGAGGGCAAGGAGCTGACAGGCCAGCGGGTCACCGGTTTTATGGGGCCTATCCCCTTTGCCAAACATCTCGAGATGGTAAGTGATGCACACTGAGTTGCGTCGGCTGCAGACAAGCGATGCACCTGCCTTGCAGCGGCTGTTCGAGCAGGCCCCCTCCTATCAGGCGGCGGTGAGCAATGACCCTCTCTCTGCACAGGCAGGAGAAGAGGAACTTGTCGCCTGCCCATCCGGCCAGCCTCTCTCCGACAAACATCTCATCGGCCGCTGGGAGCAGGGAGAACTCACCGCTGTCATTGATCTGCTGCGCGGCTACCCCAATCCAGACACCGCCTATCTGGGTCTGTTACTGGTGGGGGAACCCTGGCAAGGGAGTGGCCGTGGTCAGTCGCTCTATCTTCACGCCTGCACGCTGGCAAGCTCATAGGGGGCTACCCGGCTTCGCCTGTCAGTGATTGCCAGCAATGAGAGTGCTCTATCCTTCTGGCTGCGCAGAGGGTTCACCGAGTGCTATCGCCGCGAGCTGGCTGGTTATCGGGCCGAGGCCATCGTGCTGGAACGTTCACTGGAACCGTGAGCCGAGGTTTGCCGCCGCGCATTCGCGTGGCACAATCGCCCCTCTCGTTTTGCACTTGTCCGGAGTTTTGATGAAAAAGTGGTTCATCCCCCTGCTAGCCCTCTGGCTTTATGGCTGCAGTGCAGGGCCCGGTGAAGAGGATATCCGCCAGCAGGTCACCGCCAAGCTGCTGGCCGAGACAGACGCCAACCTGTTCGATATCAGCGACTTCACCATCCTCGGCAAGGAGGAGCGGATGGAGGGGGTCTATCTGGTCAAGGTGAGTTACCAGCTCCACTTCAAGCAGGGGCTCGATCAGTTGCAGGTGTTGCACGACGAGGACCTGGTCTACGACCGGGTTGGCCCCTTCCAGCAGGAGATGGGGCTGATGGAGCTCGAGCGCAAATATGGCGAGTTCGAGGCGGGCCAGGTGCTGCCACAAGAGGCCGAGGTGTGGATGATGAAGGACGAACAGGGGTGGCGACTGGCGGAACCGGCCCAATAAAGGGCTGCCCGCCCCTTACGCACTGCAACTACGGGACTGTTGTTGCCAACCAGCTCAAACCTGGGTATCGACCCGATACCCTTTTCGCTCGGCAGGTTCGCTCGGCAACTTGCTGGCCAACCCTGACAGCACCTCCTTGAGGGTGACCCCGCTCTCTACCGCACCACTGCTCTCCAGCAGCTTGGTCAGCTGGTTCTGCAAGGGGTTGACCGCTTCACGCTCGGCTCCTTGCTCGCTCTCTTTTCCCTGTCCGCCCTGCTGATCCAGCGTCTCCAGCAGGCGCTCCAGATCCCGCTTGAGCGGGTTTTCGCTGCTGTCGGCGATGGCGAGTTTGCGCTGTTCCTGCTCTTGCCGCTGTTGTTGCTGCAATGCCAACTGTTGCTCCTGCTGCTGTTGCAGGGAGCCCATCATGGTGTTGATGAACGCTTCCAGCGAATCCCTAATTGAAACAGTGCCACCACCACTGCTCTCCCCTTGCGGTGACAGTCCCAGTTCGTCCAGCACAGCACCAAGGTCGCGCACCATCCGGCTGTCGCCGCCCGTTGATGGCGAGGTCACAGTCCGCTCCTGTGCCTGCACAGCGGGAGAACCCTGCCGTTGCGCCAGCGGGCTGAGCCCGCCTGACGCGACCACATTTATCTCCATCTTGGTCCTCCCCCCCCGTATCCAGCCCTTTCTCGGCAAATATTCGGCAATCTGTCAAATCCTTGCCCCTTGGCAGATAACCGCTCTCACACCTAAAAGATAGCGCCAACGGGACGAGATTGGCGCGAATGCATCTTTTGGTCTATAGGGCGGAACGATAGTGCCAACCCGCTATAAACAAGGGGTTGGCAAAAAGGGCCACGTTCAGCCAGCACTGCGCAGGCTGACAATGGGGGTCAGAAGATATCCTTCATCCGGTGCCACAGCATACCCAAAGCCAGCAGCGGGGAGCGCAGCGCCGGGCCGCCGGGGAAGGTGATATGGGGCACGCTGGCAAAGAGATCGAAACCCCGGCTCTCGCCGCGGATCGCCTCGGCCACCAGCTTGCCCGCCATATGGGTGGCGTTGAGACCGTGGCCCGAGTAGGCCTGGGCATAGAGTACATTGGGATGCTCTTTTAGGCGGCCAATCTGCGGCAGCCGGTTGGCGCCAATCCCGATCATGCCGCCCCACTGGAACTCGATGGCGGTGCCAGCCAGCTCAGGGAAGACCCGCAGCAGCTTGGGCAGCATGAACGCCTTGATGTCGTGGGGATCCCGCCCCGAATAGTTGCAAGCGCCGCCAAACAGCAGGCGGCCGTCGGCGGAGAGGCGGTAATAGTCGAGCGCCACATTCTGATCGCACACCGCCATGTTTTGCGGCAGCAGGCGCTGGCGCAAGCGGCGATCCAGCACTTCGGTGGCGAGGATATAGGAGCCGGCCGGCAGTACCCGTCCCCCCAGCTCCGGATTGAGGTCGTTGAGGTAGGCGTTGCAGCCGATCACCAGATAGTCGGCAGTGACCCGGCCGTGGGCGGTGGTCACTTCAACCTGCTTGCCGTAGTCGATATGGGTCACTCTGGAGTGTTCAAACAGGGAGACCCCGAGGCTGGCGGCGGCGCGCGCCTCGCCCAGCGCCAGATTGAGGGGATGCAGGTGGCCGGAGCCCATGTCGATGAGGCCGCCGATATAGCGATCCGACCCCACCACTGTATGGATATCTTCACGCGGGACCAGCTTGAGTTCGTGCTCATAGCCGAGGCTCGCCAGATGCGCGAGATCCTCTTCGAAACCGGCCAGATGGCGCTGACGGGTCGCGAGGTCGCAGTAGCCCCAGGTAAGATCGCAGTCGATATTGAAGCGCTCGACCCGCTCGCGCACCAGCTGCACCGCCTCCAGCCCCATCAAATCGAGCTCGCGCACTCCTTGCTCGCCAATCCAGCGGGCAAACTGGCTGGTATCGTGGCCGATACCGCGAATAAGCTGACCGCCGTTGCGCCCGGAGGCGCCCCAGCCGATACGGTTGGCCTCCAGCAAGGCGACCTTGTAACCGGCATCAGCCAGATTGATGGCGGTATTGAGACCGGTAAAACCGCCGCCGATGATGCAGACGTCAGCCTTGTGCTCCCCCTCCAGCTCAGGCCACTGTTGCGAGTCGTTGCGGGTGGCCGCGTAGTAGGAGGCGACGTGCTCCTGATATCCGTTATGCTTTCCTGCCTGCATACTCAGCATCCTGCCTTGGTTGCAAATTGTTTAATAAAATAAGCAAAGTTGTTTCGATAATACCCAGTTCCCCCTCCACTCACCAACCGGTGCGGATCACAGAAATGCAAAAGGCGCCCCGAAGGGCGCCTTTTCATGCAATCAAGGTGCTGTAACGAATTACAGTACGTCGATGGCGTTCAGGTCGGAGAATGCTTTCTCCAGACGAGCGATCATGGAAGTCTGACCTTCACGCAGCCATACGCGCGGATCGTAGTACTTCTTGTTCGGCTTGTCGGCACCTTCCGGGTTGCCCAGCTGGCCTTGCAGGTAAGCTTCGTTCTTCTTGTAGAAGTTCAGCAGACCTTCCCAGGTTGCCCACTGGGTGTCGGTGTCGATGTTCATCTTCACTACGCCGTAGGAGATGGACTCGCGGATCTCTTCCAGAGTGGAACCTGAACCACCGTGGAATACGAAGTCCAGAGACTTGGCTGGAACGCCAAACTTCTCGGAAACGTACTTCTGGGAAGCGTCCAGGATGGACGGGGTCAGCTTGACGTTACCCGGCTTGTATACACCGTGTACGTTGCCGAAGGAGGCAGCGATGGTGAAACGCGGACTGATCTTGGACAGACGCTCGTAAGCGTAAGCAACATCTTCCGGCTGGGTGTACAGAGCGGACTGATCCATGTGGCTGTTGTCGACGCCGTCTTCTTCGCCACCGGTGCAACCCAGTTCCAGCTCCAGAGTCATGTTCATCTTGGCCATGCGGGTCAGGTACTCGCAGCAGATGTCGATGTTCTCTTCCAAAGACTCTTCGGACAGATCCAGCATGTGGGAGGAGAACAGCGGCTTGCCGGTTTCAGCAAAGTGCTTCTCGCCCGCTTCCAGCAGACCGTCGATCCACGGCAGCAGCTTCTTGGCAGCGTGGTCGGTGTGCAGGATTACCGGCACGCCGTAGGCTTCGGCAACAGCGTGAACGTGCTTGGCACCAGAGATGGCACCCAGGATGGCAGCTTTCTGACCTTCCAGCTTCAGACCCTTACCGGCGGTGAACACGGCACCACCGTTGGAGAACTGAACGATAACCGGCGCTTTAACCTTGGCGGCAGCTTCCAGTACGGCGTTCACGGAGTCGGTACCAACGCAGTTTACGGCCGGCAGAGCAAAGCCGTTCTCTTTAGCGATGGCGAACACTTTCTGAACGTCATCACCAGTGATCACGCCGGGTTTTACGAAGTCGAAAATTTTCTTAGACATGTTTAATCGTCCTGTCTCGTATGCCGTTAATAAAAAATGGGGGGTTCATCATGAACCGGCACAGCGGGCACATGATAAACGAAACGGGAGGCTTTTGCCCCCCGTTCCGGGTCAATTAGGCTTTGGCGCGCTGTTCCAGAATCGCAACAGCCGGCAGTACCTTGCCTTCTACGAACTCCAGGAAGGCGCCGCCGCCAGTGGAGATGTAGGAGACTTTGTCAGCGATGCCGAACTTGTCGATAGCAGCCAGGGTGTCGCCACCGCCAGCGATGGAGAAGGCCGGAGAAGCAGCGATGGCTTCAGCGATAACCTTGGTGCCTTCAGCAAACTGGTCAAACTCGAATACACCAACCGGGCCGTTCCACAGGATGGTCTTGGCGTTCATGATGATGTCAGCCAGGGCCTTGGCAGAATCCGGGCCGATGTCGAAGATCATGTCGCCGTCGGTCACGTCAGAGACGGACTTGATGGTCGCCGGAGTGGATTCGGAGAACTCGGCACCTACAACCACGTCGGTGGTCACAGGAATGTTGGTCTCGGCAGCCAGTTTCTTGGCGGTGTCGATCAGATCGTGCTCGCACAGGGACTTGCCGACGTTGTGACCGGCAGCAGCGATGAAGGTGTTGGCGATGCCACCACCGACAACCAGCTGGTCAGCGATTTTGGAGAGGGATTCCAGAACGGTCAGCTTGGTGGAGACCTTGGAGCCGCCAACGATGGCAACCATCGGGCGCTCGGGCTTCAGCATGGCTTTGCCCAGGGCTTCCAGTTCACCCGCCAGCAGCGGACCAGCACAGGCGACCGGTGCGAACTGAGCCACACCGTAGGTGGAACCTTCGGCGCGGTGAGCAGTACCGAACGCATCCATTACAAAGACGTCACACAGGGCGGCGTATTTTTTGGCCAGCTCTTCGGTGTTCTTCTTCTCGCCTTTGTTGAAGCGGCAGTTTTCCAGCACAACCAGCTCACCGGCAGCGACTTCTACGCCATCCAGGTAATCCTTGGCCAGGCGAACCGGGCAGGACAGAGCGTCTTTCAGATAGTTGACAACCGGAGCCAGGGAGAATTCTTCGTTGTATTCACCCTCGGTCGGACGACCCAGGTGGGAGGTGATCATCAGCTTGGCGCCCTTTTCCAGAGCCAGCTTGATGGTCGGCAGAGTCGCAACGATACGTGCATCGGAGGTGACCTTGCCGTCTTTTACCGGTACGTTCAGGTCAGCACGGATCAGAACGCGTTTACCCGCCAGATCCAGGTCAGTCATCTTGATAACAGACATATTCAGTCCTCTATATTTTCCAGGTAATGTTAAAAACAGTAACCTTTCGCCCGGGGCAGGCTCAGCCTGCGGCCATCATGGCCCGGGTGGTATCCAGCATCCGGTTTGCGAAGCCCCATTCGTTATCGCACCACATCAACATTTTGACGAGGTTGGCATCGCTCACCCGGGTCTGGGTACCATCAATGATGCAGGAGTGTGCATCATGATTGAAGTCTACGGAGACCAGAGGTTCTTCCGTGTAATCCAGAATACCGTGTAATGTACCTCTGGATGCCCGTTGCAGGGCTTGATTTACGTCAGTAACTGTCACTTTTTTACGAACAGTAATACTGAGATCCATCGCTGTTACATTGATGGTCGGCACCCGCACCGCGATCGCCTCAAACTTGCCGGCAAAGTGGGGCAGGATACGCTCCAGCCCCTTTGCCAGCTTGGTGTCCACCGGAATGATGGACTGACTGGCAGCGCGGGTTCGGCGCAAGTCACTGTGGTAGGCATCGATGACTTGCTGATCATGCATGGCCGAATGAATTGTCGTAATAGTACCACAATTTATCTCGAATTCTCGATGCAATGTTTCAATCACCGGTACCACGCAGTTGGTGGTACAGGAGGCGTTGGAGACGATCCGCTCCGCTCCGGTGAGGGTATGATGGTTGACCCCGTAGACCACGGTGGCATCCACATCGGCATCCGCCGGGTGGGAGAAGAGCACCTTGCCCGCCCCCGCCGCCAGATGCAGCTCGGCATCGGCCCGCGAGCCAAACACCCCGGTGCAATCGAGCACCACATCCACCCCCAGCGCCCGCCACGGCAGCTTTGACGGATCCCGCTCGGCAAACAGGGAGATGAGATCCTCCCCCACCAGCATGCTGTTGCCCGCCAGTTGCACCGGATGGTGGAAGCGACCGTGACTGGTATCGTAACGGGTCAGGTGCACCATGGCCTCGGGGGCCGCCAGCTCGTTGATGGCGACGATCTTGATGGTCTTGTCGCGCCCGCTTTCATAGAGGGCTCGCAACACGTTGCGACCGATCCGTCCGTAACCATTGATGGCAATCTTGATCATCGAGAATCCGTTTCCTTGAACCAGCAACAGGGCGGCGCACCGGCCGCCCGGGAGCCCCGGCTACGACAGCAGGGCCTCCTTGAATTCACCGCGGGCCAGCAGTGCGGCCCCGAATACCCCGGCACTGTCACCAAGGGCAGGAGCAATAATGGGGGCTCTGAAGCGGGGATTAAAGAGGAAGGGCAAAATTGTCTGCCGTCCGGCGCTGTAAAGGCTCTGCACATTGCCCACCCCACCACCGATGACGATCACATCCGGGTCGAGAATGTTGACCACGTTGGCCAGCGCCTGACCAAACAGCAGGTGCAGCCGGTCGATGGTGAGCTTGGCCACATGATCGTGAGCCGTGGCGGCCGCGATTTGAGCGAGCGAGAGGTGGCGCTTGGCCTTCGCTTCGTACCAGGCCTCCAGCGCCGGGCCGCTGATCAGGGTCTCGACGCAGCCGCGCTTGCCGCAGTAGCACTCGGGGCCATCAGGGGAGAGCACGTTGTGGCCCCACTCACCGGCGATGCCGTGGTGGCCGTTGAGGATCTGCCCGTTGATGACGATGCCGGAGCCGACCCCGGTGCCCATGATGATGCCGAACACCACTTTCGCATCGGGATGGTGCTGGCGCACTGCACCGAGATGGGTTTCTGCCAGCGCGAAGCAGTTGGCATCGTTGGCAATCAGCACCGGCACGCCCAGCTTGCGCTCCAGATCCTCCTTGAACGGCTTGCCGTTGAGCTCGGTGGTGTTGCAGTTTTTCATCAGGCCGGTCTGCGGATCACGCGCCCCCGGCGTGCCCATACCGATGACAGCCGGGCGCTGGCCAATCTTCTCGGCACACTCATCCACCAGCTTGGCGATCTGGCCGATCATATGGTCATAACCGCCCGCCCGCTCGGTGGGGATCCGATGGCGCAGCAGCACCTCATCGCCATCCAGCACTACACATTCACACTTGGTACCGCCAAGATCGATACCCCAATCCAGTGACTTGCTGCTCATCTTGCCTCCTGCACGGCCGCCACGCTCTCGTCGTCGCAGCGCCATTTTTTAATGTAAAACGGGGCCTGACGGCCCCGGATTTCAAACACACTCTTCTTCTCTCGCCCCGGCCTTAGCGACCGTGGTACTGGGCGGAGAGCTCGTGCACCGCGTTGACGAACACACCGGCGTGCTCCGGGTTCACATCCTGATGGATGCCGTGGCCGAGGTTGAATACGTGGCCATTACCGTGACCGAAACCGGCCAGAATGGAGGCGACCTCTTCACGGATGCGAGCGGGAGTGGCGTAGAGCATGGAGGGATCCATGTTGCCCTGCAGCGCCACCTTGTCGCCGACCCGACGCTTGGCATCGGCAATGTCGGTGGTCCAGTCCAGACCCAGCGCATCGCAACCGGTGGCGGCGATCTGCTCCAGCCACTGACCGCCGTTCTTGGTGAACAGGGTGACCGGCACGCGGCGACCGTCGTGCTCGCGGATCAGGCCATCGACAATCTTGTGCATGTACTGCAGGGAGAAGTCGCGGTAATCGCGCGGGGTGAGCACGCCGCCCCAGGTGTCGAACACCATGACCGCCTGCGCACCCGCCTTGATCTGGGCGTTTAGGTAAGCAATCACGCTGTCGGCCAGCTTGTCGAGCAGCAGGTGCAGGGTTTGCGGCTCCGCGTACATCATCTGTTTGATCTTGGTGAACGCCTTGGAGCTGCCCCCCTCCACCATGTAGGTGGCCAGGGTCCATGGGCTGCCGGAGAAGCCGATGAGCGGCACTTCGCCCTTCAGCTCGCGGCGGATGGTGCGCACCGCGTTCATCACGTAGCCCAGCTCATCTTCCGGATCCGGGATCGGCAGCGCCTGCACATCGGCCATGGAGGTGATCGGACGCTCGAAGCGCGGGCCTTCGCCCTGCTCGAAGTAGAGACCCAGCCCCATGGCATCGGGCACGGTGAGGATGTCGGAGAAGAGGATGGCGGCATCGAGCGGGTAGCGGCGCAGCGGCTGCAGGGTGACTTCACAGGCCAGCTCGGCATTGCGGCACAGGGACATGAAATCCCCCGCCTGGGCGCGAGTCGCCTTGTATTCCGGCAGATAGCGCCCTGCCTGGCGCATCATCCATACCGGCGTCATGTCTACATCCTGACGCAGCAAAGCGCGCAGGTATCGATCGTTCTTCAGCTCTTTCATCCCAGTTCCTGAGTTCGTATCACGCATAAAATGGCGGCCATAATACCACTTTGCCCAGTCAAGCGGACTGCCCAAAACGTGGCAAATGGGTGATCGGTTGCAAAGATGTGAAGGGGCGCAAACCTGACCGCCCCGTTTTAAAAAAGAAGTGCAAAAAAGTTGGCGAAAAGATGAGCGCCTCGTTACCCCTCGCCAGCCAGTGACAACTCGATCAGCCGCCGGGCAATGGTGCCGTGGGGCGGCAAACGCGGCAGCCGGTCGGCGGCAAAGAAAGCGGCGGCAACCAGTTCGTCATCCTGCACCATTATCTCGCCGCTCTCGTAGTCGGCGGTAAAGCCCATCATCAGGCTGTGGGGGAAGGGCCAGGGCTGGCTCGCCACATAGCGCACGTTGCGCACCCGGATGCCGCTCTCCTCGAACACCTCCCGCGCCACGCACTGCTCGAGATTCTCCCCCGCCTCCACAAAGCCGGCCAGCACGGTATACATGGGATCGTCCGCCTGATAGTGACGGCGATGAGCCGCCAGCAGGATCTCCGGCCCCTTGCGCACCGCCACTATGATGCAGGGGGAGATACGCGGATAGGCCGTGTGGCCGAGGTGGCACACCTGCGCCCACTCCCCCGCCTTCGGGGTCATGGGGGCGCCGCACTCGCCGCAGAAACGGTGGGTGCGGCGGAAGGTAACAAGCTGCCAGGCACGGCCGGCGAGGCGAAAGCCCTCTTCGTCTCCCGCCACCATCAGCTGGCGCAGGGGGGCCATCATAGTCGTGTAGGCCTCAGCCCCCAGATCGAGCAGATAGCAGGGTAGCCCCTGCCACTCGTCGAAACGCTCGAAATGGGCACCGGCCAGCGCTGCGGGCAGGCACGCTTTACTGCCCTGTGGCACCACTCCCTGCTGATCGAGCAGTACCAGATGATCGCCCCCCAGCACGAACCAGCGGGCTTGTTCGGTTAATGACATCAGATAAACACTCTCGTTAAAACAGAACCCTGACCACGGCTGGCCGACCAAGTGGCAAACGCCGCGCGAATGACTCCCATCTTACGGCCAGCACGGGTCGCTGACGACCCCGCTGTGGCCGATTGTCCCATTCGTAAAAAACGGATGGTGCAAATAAAGAGGCCGCCCGAAGGCGGCCCGTTGTTATCCGGTATCCCGTATCCGGCCTCTATCGACGCGGATCAGGCATCACCCATCGCCAGCAGGGAGGCGTTGCCGCCCACCGCAGTGGTGTTGATGGTGCGAGTCTTCTCGGTAACGAAGCGGCTCAGGTAGTGGGGGCCACCCGCCTTGGGGCCGGTGCCGGAGAGCCCCTGGCCGCCGAACGGCTGCACCCCGACCATGGCGCCGATCTGGTTGCGGTTGATGTAGACGTTGCCGACGTTGATGCGGCTCGCCAGCTCTTCAGCGTGGGATTCGTTGCGGCTGTGGATCCCGAGCGTCAGGCCGTAGCCGGTGCCGTTGATGTCGCTGATCACCTTGTCCAGATCCCGGGTGGCGTAGCGCACCACGTGCAGGATGGGGCCGAACTGCTCCTTGGCCAGCTCGCGGATGGAGCCGATCTCCAGCGCGGTCGGCTGGACAAAGTGCCCTTCCATGGTCGCGGCGGGCATCGGCGCCTGCGCAATCAGGCGAGCACGCGGGATCATGTAGGCGAGGTGAGCATCGAGACCGGCCTTGGCATCGGCATCGATCACCGGGCCTACGTCGGTGTTGTGCTCGGCCGGGTTGCCCACTTTCAGCTCCTGCATGGCGCCGGTGAGGATCTCCAGCACCCGCTCTGCAATCTCCTCCTGCAGATAGAGCACCCGCAGGGCCGAGCAGCGCTGACCGGCGCTCTGGAAGGCGGCGCTCACCACATCGCGTACCACCTGCTCCGGCAGCGCGGTGGAGTCGACGATCATGGCGTTCTGGCCGCCGGTTTCGGCGATAAGCGGCAGGATGGCGCCATCGCGCTGGGCCAGGGTCATGTTGATCAGCTTGGCGGTCTCGGTGGAGCCGGTGAAGCATACGCCGCCGATACGCGGATCGGCTGTCAACTTGGCACCGACGGTGGCGCCGTCACCGGGCAGCAGTTGCAGCACGTCGCCCGGAATACCGGCCTGATGGGCCAGAGTCACCGCCAGATGGGCGATAAGGCCGGTCTGCTCCGCCGGTTTGGCGATAACGGTGTTGCCGGTGGCCAGCGCAGCAGCAATTTGGCCGAGGAAGATCGCCAACGGGAAGTTCCACGGGCTAATGCAGACAAAGACACCGCGCCCCTGCAGGAACAGCTCGTTCTGCTCGCCGGTATAACCGGGCAGCAGGGTCGCCTGCCCCATCAGGCTGCGGGCCTGCACCGCGTAGTAGCGGCAAAAATCCACCGCTTCACGCACCTCGTCGATGCCATCTTGCAGCAGCTTGCCCGCTTCGCGGGTACAGAGGGAGACAAACTGCTCGCGGTTCGCTTCCAGCAGATCCGCCAGCTTCTCCAGCGCGGCGGCCCGCTCGCTCACCGGGGTTTCACGCCAGCGCGGGAAGGCTGCGTGGGCAGATGCCAAGGCCTGCTCCACCGCCTGCTCGTCAGCCCAGTGGATCTTGCCGACGGTGAGGCTCACATCCTGCGGGCTCAGCACGATGCGGGCTTCGCTGCGCTTGAGGGTCTCGCCATCGACGATGGGGCCCGCCAGCCACTGCTTGCTCTCCAGCTCTTTCAAGCGGGCGAAGAAGGGGCGCTGGATGGAGAGGATGTTCATGTTGACGCCGCTGGAGTTCTTGCGGTCGATGAAGAGGTTCACCGGCTGGGGAATGCGGTCGTTGGCAAAACCGGAGTAGCGCTTGAGGGTGCGCAGCGGGTGCTCGGCCAGCGAGTCCACCGGGGTGTTGGGATCCACCAGCTTGTGAACGAAGGAGGTGTTGGCCCCGTTCTCCAGCAGGCGGCGTACCAGATAGGGCAGCAAGTCCTTGTGGGCGCCGACCGGCGCATAGATGCGGCAGTGCAGGCCGGGATTGTCGTTCAGCACGGCGTTGTGCAGCTCCTCCCCCATGCCGTGCAGACGCTGGAATTCAAACTGGCGATCACCGGCCATCTCCAGAATGCTGACCACGGTATTGGCATTGTGGGTGGCAAACTGGGGGGCGATAAAGCCACGGGTCGACTCGCTCAGCAGGTAGCGGGCGCAGGCGAGGTAGGAGATATCGGTGCCCGCCTTGCGGGTAAATAGCGGGTAGCCGGGCAGACCCGCCTGCTGGGCATATTTCAGTTCGCTGTCCCAGTAGGCGCCTTTTACCAAGCGAACCGGAATGAGGTCACCCTGCTCGCGGGCCAGTGCGGTCAGCCAGCAGAGTACCGGCAGGGCGCGCTTGGAGTAGGCCTGCACCACCATACCGAGCTTGCCCCAACCACGGTTGGCGTCGGAGCGGTAGAGCTGCTCGAACAAGTCCAGCGACAGCTCGAGTCTGTCCATCTCCTCGGCGTCGATGCTGATGGCCACATCCTTGTCGCGGGCCAGACGCACCAGCCCCACCAGCCGCTCGCACATTTCGCCGAGCACCCGTTCGCGGTTGGCCACGTCATAGCGTGGATGGAGTGCCGAGAGCTTGATGGAGATGGAGGGGGCCGGGCCGCCGTCGCTGATCCGCTCGTTACCCACCGCCTCGATGGCGTTGCGGTAATCGGTCAGATACTTGTCGGCATCCTGCATGGTCAGCGCAGATTCACCCAGCATGTCGTAGGTGTGGGTGTAGCCCAGCTCGCGGGATTTGCGGCTCGCCTTGAGCGCCTCCTTCATGTCGCGCCCCAGCACGAACTGCTTGCCCATGATCTTCATGGCGGCATACATGGCGGATCGCACCACCGGCTCCCCCAGCTTGTTGACCATCCGCCCCAGCAGGTTGGCCGGGTTGCCGTCGAGCTTTTTGTCGAGCTTGATAATCTTGCCGGTCAGCATCAGCCCCCAGGTGGAGGCGTTGACCAGAGTAGAGTCGCTCTTGCGGAAATGAGATGACCAGTTGGCGCCGGAGAGCTTGTCCTTGATCAGGGCGTCAGCGGTCTCGGCATCGGGAATGCGCAGCAGCGCCTCGGCCAGACACATCAGGATAATCCCCTCCTGAGTATCCAGGCTGTACTCCTGCAGGAAGGCGTCGATACCGTCACCGGAGCCGCTCTCCTTGCGCACCTTGGTCACCAGAGTACGGGCACGCTGGGTCACCTGCTCCAGCGAGGCACCATCCCCCGGCACCATGGCCGACAGTTCGGCCAGATAGGCATTTTCATCCACCACGTAGTTTTGGGTGATGGCTTCGCGCAGGGCGGCCAGATCGGAGGGGATATAGTCAGCGGCAAGCACTTGAGTAGCTTTGAACATATGGGGTCTTCCTGTACGCCCTAGGGCTGATATCAACAAAGGCGGACGTGCCGCCGAAACGCCGATAATGTATACAATGTTGCACCTTATATGAAATGAATTTGTTGCCATTCTTTAACAAAGATCGCTCATCCCCCCCATAAATTCCCTTTTTAAGCCAATACGCCAGCAAGCGTGAGGGTCACCTGACTTCATTTTGTATACGATCTTCCGCCGCTCTATCGCAAAGCAGCCACGCATTCCGTCCAATACGCCCCAAAAAAGAAGGGCCGCCACGGCGACCCTTCTTAGCAATTCATTCAGCCAGATGCTGTCAGTTCATCCAGCGATCGCCACGGCTGCGACGACGGGGCAGCATGGGCAACAGGATGCCAAGCAGGATACCGGCCCCCACCATGGCACCACCACGGATAAACCAGTCCATCTGCATGTCGTGCTCCTGGTTGTCGTAGCTCTGGGTCAGGGCATCATTCTGCTCTTTGAGATTGCTCATCTCCTCACCCTGACTGACCAGCTGGGCCTTGAGGGCGGCGATCTCCTTGCTCTGGGCAGCGATCTGGCCATCCTTCTCGGTGAAGCGTTTCTCGTTGTCACCGTTGAGGTTCTGCAGGCGATCTTTAAGCTCATCGCGTTCTTTTTCCACCTGGGGCAGACGCTCGCGCAGGCTGATCTGGCTCTGCAGTTCGCTGTTCTTGATCCACCCCTCGCGGCCACGACCGTCCACCACCTGGGTGAAACCGGCCTCGCCGTTCACCGCCTTTACCTCCAGCGGTTCACCAGCCTTGACGCTGCCAAGGATCCGGTACTGGGTACCCGGGCCATTGTGGATATAGGTAAAGATGTTGTCTGAAACATAACGGGTATCGGCCAGTGCCTGTTGGGCACACAAGCAGATCAAAATCCCGAGAAGGGCGCGCATGGTCGATCGGTTCTCTTTTTCTGGTGTGGACAAGAGGTTGAATGTTAAGCCGCCAGCAGGCTAAAGGACAAGCAAAGAAAAAGCAGCTCCCCCCGGATATAAAGCGCGGAGTTGCGAGTCACCTCGCAACTTGCCCGCCCTTGGCCTCACTTGTTTTTCAGCTCCCGCACCTCGCTGCGCAGGGCGCGGATCTCTCGCAGCAACTCCTCTTGCTGGTTGTTGTAGTGATGACGCCACTTGTCGGTCTCGCTCTCCTTGGCAGGCTGCAAAAAGATGCTGGCCATAAAACCGCTTATGGCACCAAACAGACCGACCCCGAACAGGATCAGCAGGCTGGCGACAAAACGCCCCTCCTCGGTCTTGGGTACCAGATCGCCATAGCCCACGGTCGACAGGGTCACCAGCGTCCACCAGAAGGCGTCATAGGGGGTCTCAATCTGGCTGCCGGGCTGGCCCGACTCAATCCAGTACATGACGCCGGAGCCCAATCCCAGCAGCAGGACGAAGAGGAAGAGGATGCCGGAGAGGGTGGTCTCGTTGCGCTCGCGACGGAACATGGCCCAGAGATCCGGGTGCTCCTTGAACAGTTGATAGACCCGCCACAACTGGAGCAGTCGGGCCCAACGCAGCTGCTCCACCATCGGCAGACTACCCGGCAGATAGAACCAGTTTGCCTTGAAGTAGGCTTTGCGGTCTGGAGCACGGATCCAGCCATAAGCAAAATGCGCGAGGAAGAAGTAGCAGATCAGACTGTCCAGGTCATAGAAGAGCTGCAGGGTCTGGGGAGTCAGGGTTTCGTGGCCCCACCAGCGGGCCGTCACCAGCAGAACCGAGACAATCGACAGAAATGCCATCAGCAGATCCATCGCCCGTAGATGAGTTAAGTGATGTCGCATACATTTTCCAACTTTAAGCACAGTGCGAATTAATAAAAGAGAAGATAATGCCGATAGCCTTGAGGGCAAAGGAAAAGCGATATTCAAAGGAGATTTTACGATGCAGTTGAACCTGCTGGAGAAGCGGATGAGCAACATTCGGCTGGTGCCGAAAGTGGTGTTGCTGATGGTGGTGAGTACCATTTTGCTACTGACCAAACTCTGGTTTGATACCAACAATCTGGAGACCACCCTGCTCAGCGAGGGGCTTGATCCGGACAAAGCCAACGCCATTGCCGACCGCCTGCTCTGGAGCGGCCTGATGGAGACCACCATCATGGGGCTGCTGTTCGTGATCCTGCTGATGACCGGTTCCCGCCTGATGGTCAAGCAGGTGCACTATCTGGTGGATCTGCTGGAGCGCTTCGCCAAGCGGGATCTCAGTCACAAGGTGTTGCTCAAATCTCGGGATGAATTCGGTGACATCGCCAAGGCGGTCTCCCACTCGCAGGAGAACCTCAAAGCAGTGTTTAACAACCAGCGCGCCGCCTGCAAGGAGCTCAACGACATCGCCTCTCAGGTCACCCTCTGCATGGAGGAGGCCAACGAAGCGATCAACGAAGAGTTCACCCAGATCGAACAGCTGGCGAGCGCCATGAGCCAGATGGTCGGCGCCATTCGCGAAGTGGCTGCCCATGCGGATCAGGCCTCTCACGCCACCGCCGAAACCAGCCAGCTGGCGGAAGAGGGAAGCCGCTGCGTCGCCGATACCGTCAGCACCATCGACACCCTCTCCGGCAACATCCAGCGCTCCGCCACCGTGGTCAACGAGGTGGAGCAGGGGGTCGAGCGCATTGGCTCTGTGGTCGACACCATTCGCGGCATCTCGGAGCAGACCAACCTGCTGGCACTGAACGCCGCCATCGAAGCGGCTCGCGCCGGTGAAGCGGGTCGTGGCTTTGCCGTGGTGGCCTCCGAAGTGCGCGAGCTGGCCAACCGGGCTCAGGCCGCCACCGTCGAGATCCAGAAGATGATCGAACAGCTGCAGGGCAATGCCGGTCAGGCCGCCGAACTGATGGCCCAGAGCGTGCACCAGGCCGACAAGGGGGTGGAACAGGTGACCCAGGCCGGTACCCAGCTCGCCACCATAGTGCAGCGGGTACAGGGTGTCGCCGACATGAACCGCCACATCGCCGCCGCCTCCGAGCAGCAGAGCTCGGTCGCCGAAGAGATGCGCGGCAATCTGGAACAGGTCAAGCAGATTGCCGAAGGCTCCGTCGTGGTGCTGCGCGAGCTGCAAGAGGCCTCCGAGCTGGTCGAACAGCACAGCAAGGAGCTCGACAGCCAGATCCACTCCTTCAAGCTCGCCTGACTGCTCGCCCTGGTCGGGCATGACCGCGTTGTGCCCTGCCGCCGCTCCCGGCCATAAAAAAATCCGAAACCAGTGGTTTCGGATTTTTTCTATCGGACAAAGGGCAGGCTCGGCTATCGCCTTGCCCACTCTTGCACAACTTACTCGGCAGCCATACGGGCTTCGATGTAAGCCAGTGCGCGGTCGATACGCGCCAGTACGCGCTCCTTGCCCACCAATGCCATTACGGCGTCGATAGCAGGAGACTGGCCCAGACCAGTGACGGCCACACGCAGCGGCATACCAACCTTGCCCATGCCCTGACCCAGCTCGGCGGCAGTGGCTTCAATCAGCTCGTGCAGCGCTTCGGTGGTCCAGCTATCCAGTGCAGCCAGCTTGGTTTTGGCCAGAGCCAGCGGCTCGGCAGCGACGCCGCGCAGGTGCTTCTTAGCGGCCGCCTCGTCAATGGCTTCGTACTCTTCGAACAGGTAGCGGCTCTGGGCGGCCATCTCGACCAGGGTGTTGCAGCGCTCGGCCAGCAGGGTGACCACGTCGGCCAGCGCCGGGCCATTGCTGGTGTCGATCTTCTGGTTTTCCATGTGCCATGCCAGATGCTTGGCAACATAGGCCGGATCCAGGCTGCGCATGTAGTGGTTGTTCAGCCACAACAGCTTGTCGGTGTTGAAGGCAGAGGCAGACTTGGAGATGGCATCCAGGCTGAACAGCTTGATCATCTCTTCCAGGCTGAAGATCTCCTGATCGCCGTGGGACCAGCCCAGACGCACCAGATAGTTCAGCAGCGCTTCCGGCAGGTAGCCGTCGTCGCGGTACTGCATCACGGAGACTGCACCGTGGCGCTTGGAGAGCTTGGCGCCATCGTCACCCAGGATCATGGATACGTGGGCAAACTCAGGTACCGGCGCGTTCAGCGCCTTGTAGATGTTGATCTGGCGCGGGGTATTGTTGATGTGGTCTTCACCACGCACCACGTGGGTGATCTCCATATCCCAGTCATCGACCACTACGCAGAAGTTGTAGGTCGGCGCGCCGTCGGTACGGCGGATAATCAGATCGTCCAGCTCGGTGTTGGCGAACTCGATGCGGCCACGGACGTGGTCATCGAACACCACGGAACCTTCGGTCGGGTTGCGGAAGCGAATCACGTGCGGCGCATCGGCCGGGTGATCGTGGGCGTGGTCGCGGCACTTGCCGTCGTAACGTGGCTTCTCGCCGTTGGCCATCTGGCCTTCGCGCAGTGCTTCCAGACGCTCTTTGGAGCAGTAGCACTTGTAGGCGCGGCCATCGGCCAGCATCTCGTCGATCAGACCGTTGTAGCGATCGAAGCGCTTGGTCTGGTAGTAGGGGCCCTCATCCCAGTTCAGCTCCAGCCATTCCATGCCCTCAATGATGGCGTCGATTGCCTCCTGAGTGGAACGTTCCAGATCGGTATCCTCAATACGCAGCACGAACTCACCGCCCTGGTTCTTTGCAAACAACCAGGAATAGAGTGCGGTACGGGCACCGCCGACATGCAAAAAGCCGGTCGGGCTGGGAGCAAAACGGGTTTTGACTTTCATCTTTAAGCCTTGTGTAGAGGGCCTTGGGCCAATTCGTTAGAAAAAACCGTCGCATTTTAGCACCGACAATCACGGATGGGAAAACCATGACGCCATTGCGGGCTAAAGTAGGGGGTTAAATCTGTCGCCATTTGCATCTGTAGCCCGATATTTGAAGAGGATCGCAAAACAGAAGCCCCGTTTCCGATTTGCTATGCACAATGCTGGAGAGCTGCCTCCTCCGGTCGATACCCAGATAACGCTCACCACACTTCTCACGAACAAGGAAGAGACGATGCAGTTCCGTTCTATCCAGAATCGCATTCTAGTGATGGCCGGGATCGCCATGACCGCAGCCCTGGTCATCCTGATCCTGCTCAACCAATACTCCGGCCAACAGACCCAACAACTGACCATCAGCTCCAGCCGTGAAGCGCTGCAGCAGGAGGCATGGCAGAAGGTCAGCGCCAATGCCCGCGCCGAGGCGGCTACCATCACCCAGCTGCTGCAAAAAGGGCTCTCCTACACCCAGCAGATGGCCAGCGCCCTAGCCCTGCAACAACAGGGCAAACTGCCGCTGGATCGCCAGCAGGCCACCGACCTGCTCAAGGCACAACTGGCGCTGGAGCCCCAGCTCTATGGCGCCTTCGCCGGCTTCGAGCCCAACGGTTTCGACGGTCAGGATGCCAGCTTTGCTGGCCAGAGTGCGCTGGGCAGTGACGACAAAGGGCGCTTCGTGCCCTACTTCTATCGCGACAAGGATCAAATCGGTACCGATCTGCTGCTCTCCATCGAAAAAACCGACCCGGACGAATTCGGCAATCCCGCCAACGACTACTACGCCTGCCCGAAACGGGAAGGGCGCTCTTGTCTGATCGATCCCTTCAAGGTGGATATCAACGGCCAACAGGTGCTGGTGAGCACTATCACCACCCCCATTCTGGTGGATGGTCAGTTCAAGGGGATCGCCGCGCTGGATCTGGCGGTGGACTCCATCAGCCGTCAGGCCAAGAGCCTCAACAGCAATATCTATGACGGCAAGGGCGAAACCCTGATCGTCAGCGCAGCCGGTGTCATCACCGGCACCAGCGGCGATGCTAGCCTGCTCGGCAGCAGCGCAAGTAAGGTGCTGGGCAACCAGTGGCAGCAGTACCTGAAACCGGAAGTTCAGCGTCAGGAGCTGGACGAGTCATTCCGTATTTCCGTCCCCATCATGGTACCGGGAATGAGCCGCAACTGGGCCATCATCGTCACCCTGCCCTACAAGGTGGTACTGGCGGGGGCCGATCAACTGGAAAGCCAGCTGAGCGACATGAACCAGGCAGCCATGACCCAGCAATTGGTGGGCGCCGTTATCGTGCTGGTGCTGGCGCTGGTCACCATGCTGGTGATTGCCCGCAGCATTACTGGCCCCATCCGTCAGATGGTCAGCCTGGTGGATGACATCGCCGATGGTGAAGGGGATCTCACCAAACGTCTCGCAACCCGCTCGGTGGATGAGCTTGGTGATTTGGCTAAAGGAATCAACCGCTTTATCGACAAGCTGCAAGGGCTGCTCGGGGATGTGCTCAAGACTGCCAGCGAGGTGAACCGCTACGCTGGTGACACCGATCGCATTGCCGGTCAGACCGACAACAACCTGCAGCATCATCAGGCCGAGATGGAGCAGATGCTGACCGCGGTACAGGAGATGTCCTACGTCAGTCAGGAGGTCGCCACCCACGCCAACAATACCGCCGACTCGGCCAAACAGGCGCAAGGCGCCGCCGATCAGGGCAAGGAGCGCTTCCAGCAGGTGATCCAGTCGATGCACAAGGTCGCGGCAGAAGCCGGTAAAGGGGCCGAAGTGGTGGAAGGGCTGGCCCACGACAGCGCCCAGATCACCAGCATCCTCACCGTCATTCAGGGGATTGCCGATCAGACCAACCTGCTGGCCCTCAACGCCGCCATCGAGGCTGCACGGGCTGGCGAACAAGGCCGCGGCTTTGCGGTGGTGGCCGACGAGGTGCGCAAACTGGCAGGCAATACCCAACAGGCGGTGCAGAATACTCAGGAGTTGATCGAGAAGATCCGCCTTAGCTCCACCAATGCAGTCAACGCCATCACCCAGAGCCAGCAGTTGACCCATCAGGCAGTGAGCGAAGCGGATCTGGCGGAAGAGGCGCTCGGCAGCATCTACCAGGCCATCTCCACCATCAACGACATGACCTATCAGATCGCCTCCGCCGCCGAAGAGCAGAGCTCGGTCTCAGAAACCGTCTCCGGCAACCTGTCAAAAACCAACGCACTGGCCAACGACATTGCTCAGGATGCGACCGAAACGGCCAAAGCCAGTCAGGCATTGCGTCAGGCGGCCGACAAATTGCAGCAATTATTGGGTCAATTTCGTCTCAGCTGATAATTTTCCGCCTCAGGACTCTCCCCCTCGGGGGCGAGTCCGTTTACCATAGGCGGCGAATTTGCCTGATGGCAGGCAATGTAGTGAGAGGTAAATGCCGTGCCCACCCCGGACCGTCGCCCACGAGGCCATAACAGACGAGCCCAGCAGCGTCGCCAAGACGAATCACAAGGATCCCTGCTCCATCGCATCAATGCCGCGACCCTGTCCCTGCGCCAACGTTTTGGCCAAGGGATGAGCAACCTCGGCCAACGCCGCCAGGATGCCAAAGCAGGCAAATTCAAGCTGTCCAGCCCGCTGCCCCGCAAAAACACCATAGGTCTGCTGATCCTGATCCCGCTCTGGTTGCTGGTGCTGGCCTGGGAGCCAGCGCCATCCGCCCCCAAAGCCGCCCCTTCCGGCTCGCTGGAAGTGCCGCTGGCCGTGCCTGCTCAAGCTCTAACTGTCGGCAGTGGCGCGGCAGGTAGTGCCCCCGCGGCAGCCAAGCCGGTCGAAGAGAAGGTCAACGGCACCTGGCTGCAACACGATGTGCAGGCGGGTGAGACCCTCTACTCCATCTGGCGTAAATTCGAGTTGCCGGGTGCCGAGCTGAGCCGCCTGATCGCCATCGAGGGGCCGGATCGTCCCCTGACCCGCCTGCAATCGGGCCGCTCTATCTTCATCCTGGTGGACGACACCCGCCGCATCCAGCGGGTGGAGATCCGCTCCTACGGTCAGGCGGTTTACCGCTACGACCGGCAGGGCGAAGGGTTCGCCCTCAAGGAATAACAAAAACGGGAGGCGCTGGCCTCCCGTTTTTTTTCAGTCAAATATCGTCAAATAAGCTACTGACTTCACAATATTTTTAGCTTGTTCAAAAAACGAAAGGGGTCAAATTGACAAGGATCGGCGCTAACGTACAATCGTTTGTGCTTTAGACAGGGATTGTTCTACGTGCTACTGGGACAAAGAGACGTGGTCAGTCATGAGCCAACCCCTGATTGCAAGGCAAATGCAGCCCAGCACGGGCTTAGTTTCATTTTGTTATTGATAGGATTTAGCACATGTCTGACATTCGCACCGGCCAGGTAAAATGGTTCAACGAAACCAAGGGTTTTGGCTTTATTGAACAATCCCAGGGGCCGGACGTATTCGTTCACTTCTCCTCCATCCAGAGCACCGGTTTCAAAACCCTGGCTGAAGGTCAAAAAGTCCAGTTCACTGTGACCCAGGGCAAAAAAGGCCCTCAGGCTGAAAACGTTACTCTGGTCTAAGCCCGCGCCAGTGAATCATGCAGGAGGAGCCAAGGCCCCTCCTCTTTTTTGCCCGCAATTCTCGCCTTCCACCACCTGTCACAACCGCTTGCCTCGTACAATCCGCACAATGAGCCCACATCCCTTTCCTGTTGGCAGGAGGTGGTAGAGACACGCCTAGTAAACGCCAGATACGACAAAGCATCGCAGCGCGATGTGAGGGGCAATTCAAAGGGATTATGAAAACTTCGAAGAGAGATTGGAGCGGGAAACGAGACTCGAACTCGCGACCCCGACCTTGGCAAGGTCGTGCTCTACCAACTGAGCTATTCC
>NZ_JAAKUB010000033.1:0-39600 GCF_049174935.1 Aeromonas sp. 600886
TTGGTGCCCAGAGACGGAATCGAACCGCCGACACGGGGATTTTCAATCCCCTGCTCTACCGACTGAGCTATCTGGGCGTGGGCGCTATTAAACGGATTTTAAGGCGGATGGTCAACGGGAAATTTCACTTTTTGTCTCGTTCGTCTCTTTTTTGCGCAGCATCGTCCATTTCTGCCACTTCCTCGGCACAGGCCGCACGTTTTCGCCCCCAGACTCTGGGTTCTTCCCCCTTGAGCAGGCGGGAGATGTTCTCGTGATGGCGGAGCAGGATAAGGCAGGAGAGCAGCGAGACTGGCAGGGTATATTCGGGTTTGAGCAGGTAGGTAAAGAGCGGCGTCAGCAAAACGGTAATGATGGAGGCCAGCGAGGAGTAGCCGCTCACCAGCAGCACCAGCAGCCAGGTGCCAATCACGGCGCCCCCCATGGTAAAGCCGATGGGCAGCATGGTACCGAGCGCCGTCGCCACCCCCTTGCCGCCACGAAAATGAAAGAAGAGGGGGTACATATGGCCGAGACAGGCGGCGACCCCGATAAAGCCGAGGTAGACGGGTTTGATCTGCAGATACCAGGCGAGATAGACGGGAGCCGTCCCTTTGAGCACATCGAGCAGCAACACCACCAGTGCCGCCATCCGACCGCCGAGGCGCAGCACATTGGTAGCTCCCGGATTGTGGGAGCCGTGGTCACGGGGATCCGGCAGACCGGTGCAGCGGGAGACCAGCACAGCACTGGATAGTGAACCACCCAGGTAGGCCAGAATAATCATCAAAATCGTCAGGGCCGTCATCTTGGTCGTTTTTACCACGATATGAATGGGGTATGATGCGGGCCACATTCTCTGGCGCTGGCTTGGGCTTGCCCAAAAGCGTGTCGCCCAAACCGACCGCGCGGCAAACTGCTTGCCGAGCCTGCATCCCTGCGCTGTCATCACAGCCCATCAAGAGTAAAGAAGAAGTACAGTCATGGACAAGGTGTTTATTCGCGGACTCGAAGTTTTGACCACCATAGGTGTATATGAGTGGGAGAAGGGCATTCGCCAAAAGCTCCGTTTTGACCTCGAGATGGGGTTCGACAACCGCCCCGCGGCAGCAACCGACGACATCAATCTGGCACTGGATTATGCCGACCTCTCCAACAAGATTTGCGAGCATGTCACCGGCAAAGTCGTTGAGCTGGTCGAGACCATGGCCGAGCAGGTTGCCATGCTGGTGCTCGCCGACGAGCGGGTACAGTGGGTCAAGGTGACCCTCACCAAGCCGGGCGCCGTGCCCAATGCCGCCGGGGTCGGCGTCGAGATCCTGCGCCATCGCACACCAACTGCGAGCAGCAACTGATGACCACCATCTATATCAGCCTCGGCTCCAACATCGAGCGAGAGCGCCATATTCGCGCCGGGCTCGATGCCCTGCACGCCGAGTTTGGCGAGCTGCGGGTCTCCCGGGTATTCGAGAGCGAGGCGGTCGGCTTCAACGGCCGCCCCTTCTACAACCTGGTGGCGGCTGCCGAGACCGATCTGCCGCTGACCACCGTCTGCCAGCGACTGCGGGCCATGGAGTTCGCCCACGGCCGCGAGCCGGATGCCAAGAAGTTCGCCCCGCGCACCCTGGATCTCGATCTGCTGCTCTATGGCGATCTGGTCTGCGACACCCCGCTGGTGCTGCCGCGCGGTGAAGTGCTCACCAACGCCTTCGTGCTCTGGCCACTGGCCGAGCTGGCCCCCAAACTGCGCCACCCCGTCGATGGCCGCACCATGGGCGAGCTGTGGCAAGCCTATGACAAGGCCTCCCAGCAGCTGTGCCCCATTCCCTTTCACTGGGAAGCGTGCGAATTGCAGCATCACTGATCCGCAAGGGCGCCTCACGGCGCCCTTGTTGTTTGCACAGACAGGGTTGCTTATCACGGATAAGAAAGTGTCATTGGGCCTGACCCTGCGAGGCTGGCAGGATAGCGCCCACTACAGGAGAACCCCATGCCACTCGATACCATTCACCATTTCAACTGCCAACTGCTGGCAGAACTGCCCCACCAGCGCTATGAGCATGAACCCATCCTCGACTACGCCACCGATGAAAAGGTCAAGGCCCGCCTCGGCTGGCAGGCGGAGTTCAGCAAGACCCTGTTTCTCAAGTTCAAGGATGGCCGCTTCGCCCTGCTGCTGACCCACAGGGACGGACGGCTCGACAACAAGGCGGTCAAGGCCGCACTCGGTGCCAAGCCCTCCATCTGCACCGCCGAAGAGATGCAGGCGGAGATCGGCTGCCTGCCGGGGGCGGTTTGCCCCTTCCTGCCCCGTGCCGATATTCCGCTACTGGTGGATCCGCAACTGCTCAACCACACCGCCTTCACCTGGACTCCGGGCCACCCGGAGCAGACCTTTCTGCTGGCGACCGAGCATCTGGCCGAAGTGCTGGCGCAGCTCCCCTGCCAAGTCAGCTATCTGCCCGCCCCGATGGCGTAGCCCCATCGCGCGCCAGCTGGGCGAAGATCAGCGCCGCCAGCATGGAGAGCAGGCCGACACAGAGGTAGGTAAGATGGAACCCGGCCAGCCACTGGCCGTTGGCCGCTGAGGTACCCGCCGAGAAGAGCCCGAGCAGGCTGGCGGCAATCGCCACACCCAAACTCATGGAGAGCTGCATCACCACCGAGAGCAGACCGTTGCCACTGCTGGCCAGGGTCGGGCTGAGATCTTGCAGCGTGAGAGTGTTCATGGCGGAGAACTGCAGCGAGTTGATGGCGCCGAAGATCGCCAGCCAGCCCAGCAAGACCCCGTAAGGGAGCTGGTTGTCGATAAAGTAGAAGCTGGCGATCATCGCCCCCAGCAACAGGGTGTTGCCGATCAGAATGCGGCGATAGCCCACCTTCGGAATAAGCTTGTTCACCAGCGTCTTGGTCAGCATGGCGCCAATCACCGTTGGGATCATGGTCATCCCCGCCTTGCTCGGCGAGAAACCGAGCCCCAACTGCAGAAACAGCGGGGTGAGGAAGGGCATGGCGCCGCTGCCGAGGCGGGCAAACAGGTTGCCCCAGATGCCGATGGCAAAGGTGGCGGTCTTGAACAGGCTCAGGCTAAAGAGCGGCTGCGGTGCATTGGCGGCATAGAGCCAGTAGCTCGCCATCGCCGCCAAGCCGAAGATCAGTGCAAACAGCGCCCAACCGGTGGAGATGCTGTGCTCCCCCAGACCCTGCAAGCCGACCGACACCAGCACCATGCCGACGCTGAACATCACAAAGCCCTGCCAGTCGAACCGGGCGGTCTGCTGCCGCAGCTCCGGCATAAAGTGCCAGCTGGCGATAAAGCCGAGCAGCCCCACCGGCAGGTTGATGAGAAACACCCAGTGCCAGCTCGCCACTTCCACCAGCCAGCCACCGAGCGCCGGCCCCATCAGCGGGCCGAGCAGCCCCGGGATGGTGACAAACGACATCACCCGCAGCAGCTCGTGCTTGTCATAGACCCGCAGCACCGCCAACCGTCCCACCGGCATCAGCAGCGCACCGCCAATCCCCTGAAGCACACGGGCGGCCACCAACATGGAGAGCGAATTGGAGGCGGCGCAGGCGAGCGAGCCGAGGGTAAAGAGCGAGATGGCAGCCAGATAGATGCGGCGGGTGCCGAATCTGTCGGCCAGCCAGCCGGAAGCCGGGATCAGCAACGCCACCGTCAACATGTAGGCAATGATCACCGACTGCATCTGCAGCGGGCTCTCCCCCAAGGTCTCGGCCATGCTGGGCAGGGCAGTGTTGAGAATGGTGCCATCCAGCGCTTGCATAAAGAAACCGACCGCCGCCAGCAGGGGCAGCCACTTGCGCTGGGCATCTGTCACTGTGTGGCTCATTGCCACCTCCATTATTTTTGCGGGGGAGCGGCGGCGGTCAGGAAGAGATCGACACAACTCAGGGTCCAGGCATCCTGCTCGGCAGCACTCTGGGTCAATGGCAGACCCAGCTCACGGAGCATGCGCTCCTTGCCCTGCCACATCAGCAACAGCTGCAAGGCGGCCTGTTCGCTGTCTTGATGGCAAAGCAGGCCTTGCTGCTTCTGCTGCTCCAGCCAGTTGGACAGCATCTCGGTCACATAGAGCGGGCCCGCCTCGAAAAAAAGGGTGGCCAGCTGGGCATCGTTGCAGCTGATGCAGGTGCGAAAGATATTGATGGCATCATCGCTCAGGATCAACTTGCGAAAGCTGCGACCAAAGGCAATCAGACTCTCCCGTACGTTGTTGCCACGCAGCAACACCTCCGGCATCAGCTCGCTGCTGACGCACTTGCTGCCCACCGCTTCGGCAAACAGCGACTCCTTGTTGGCAAAATGGCTGTAGACCGTCTGCTTGGAGACGCCCGCTTCACTGGCCACCATGTCCATGCTGACCAGATGCAGACCGTGCTGACAGAAGAGCCGCCCGGCAGCATCGAGGATCGCAGCCCGCTTCTGCTGACTACGGGGTGAAATGTTCATTTTTCCTCCACAATCAAACTGGACAGTCTAGTTTCGGAAAACTAGACTCACCGGTGTGATTTGATGTTATGTCAACCAGAGGATGATGTCATGACACTTTGCTTAATCCTGCTGGCGCTGTTACTGAGTGGCTGCAGCCCGGTCACAGAGTCAGAAGAAACACCCGCCCTGACCCGGGTGATCGCCCAGCCGCTACAAGCCAGCGATCACTACCCGGTGCTGCACCGCTTCAATGGCCGGGTGATCGCCCCCGAGCACAGCCAGATAGGCTTCGAGCTTGCAGGGCGGATCGCTACCCTGCACAAGGGACGCGGAGAGCCGGTCGCGGCCGGCGAGCTGCTCGCCACACTGGATACCCGGCTGCTGGCAGTGGAAGCCAAAGAGCTGGCCGCCCTGGCTGCCCAGAACGAGGCCGAGCTGACCCTTGCCCGGCAGACGCTCGACCGGCTCACAGCTCTGCGCCAGCAGCAGTTCAGCTCCCGTCAGGCGCTGGATGAACAGCAAGGCAAAGTCCGCATGCTGGAGGCAAGCGCCAACCAGCTGGCCGCCGCCCTCGAAGCCAACCGGGTCAAACAGGAGAAATCACAGCTGCGCGCCCCCTTCAACGGGATCGTAGTCAGCCGCGAGCAGGCATTGGGGGCCGTGGTGGCCGCAGGCCAGCCTCTCTTCTCCCTGACCCGCAGCGGCCAGTGGGAGGCCGATATCGGCGTGCCGGTGAAACAGGCCGAGTCCCTGAGCGTCGGCCAACACTACCCCCTGCAAAGCGGTGCGCAATCACTGGAGGGGCGCCTGCTTAATCTGGGGGTACAAGTGGACGGGCAGACCCACACCCGCACCGCCCGCTTCCAGCTGACCCGGGGCGGCGAACAACTGGCAGAGGGGCAACTGATCACCCTGTTGCATCAGACCCGCGAGCCCACCCGCGCCTACGAGGTACCGCTCACCGCGCTGACCCAGGGATTGCGCGGCAGCTGGACCCTCTATCTGCTCAACGACGAAACGCCACCCCGGGTGGTCAGTCGGGACGTCACCCTGCTGCAGCAAGATGGCGAGCGGGCCTGGATCAGTGGTGCCCTGAACGGACAGGAACAGCTGGTGACCGATGGCCTGCATAAACTGGTACCGGGCCAGCAGGTCACCCTGACAACCAGCGTGGAGCATCAGGCAGGCCATCCGGAGCCACAGTCATGATCCGCCCGTTTATCGAGAATGGCCGCCTGCTGCTGTTGACGGTCGCGCTGCTGCTGACGGCCGCCCTTGCGGCATTGCAGACCCTGCCCAGAACCGAAGATCCCCAGCTCACCAGCCGTTTTGCCAGCGTAGTTACCCACTTCCCCGGGGCCAGCGCCGAACGGGTGGAAGCGCTGGTGAGCGAGCCCATCGAGAACCGGTTGCGGGCCCAGAGCGAGATCAAGCTGATCGAGTCGAGCTCTCGCCCCGGTCTCTCCATCATCAATCTGGAGCTCAAGGATGAGGTCAGCGATGTCGAGCCTGTCTGGTCCAGAGTCCGTGACCGGCTGGCAGATCTTGCCGCCGGGCTGCCAGCCGGCGCCAGTGCCCCCAAGCTGGATGACGAGAAGGGCTATCCCTTCACCCGGCTGGTCAATGTGGTCTGGCGCGGGCCGGGCCAGCCGCAGCTGGATCGCCTCGCCCGCTACAGCGCCGAGCTGGAACGCCGGGCTCGCCAGCTGCCGGGTACCGAATACGTCGAGCGGGTCGGGGCACCGCAGGAGGAGATCGAGGTGCGGTTCGATCCCCTCGCCCTCAGTGCCAGCGGCATGAGTGGCGAACAGCTTGCCCAGGCGCTGAGCGGTGCCGATGCCAAAGTGGCCGCCGGGGAGTTGCAGGGCAGCCACAATCGCTTTCAGGTAGAGATCCGCGGCGCCCTCGATACCCTGGAGCGGATCCGCCAGATCCCGTTGCGGACCGGCGAGCAGGGCCAGACCCTGCGCCTTGGCGATCTGGCCGAGGTAAGACGTACCCTGCACCAGCCGGAGAGCCAGCTGGCCTTTGCCAATGGTGAACGGGCCGTGGTGGTCGGCCTGCGCATGGCACAGGATCACCGCATCGACCTCTGGTCGGCACGGGTCGACTCCATGCTGACCCAGCTGCAACAGGACTTGCCGGATAATATCGGCCTCGTCACCAGCTTCGATCAGCAGCGTTATACCGATCAGCGGCTCGATACCCTGCTGCTCAACATTGTGCAGGGCTTCCTCATCATAGTGGCAGTGCTGCTGGTGACCTTGGGAGTCAAGGCCGCCATTATCGTGGCCCTGTCGCTGCCACTTACCGTGGCGTTCTCTTTCGCCTGCATGAACCTGATCAATTTGCCCATTCACCAGATGTCGGTCACCGGTCTGGTGGTGGCGCTCGGGATCATGGTGGACAACGCCATCGTCATGGCGGATCGGGTGCAGTATCAGCGCCGTCACGGCATGGCCATGAGTGCCGCCGCACTGGAAGCCATCGGCCACCTCTGGCTGCCACTGCTGGGCTCCACCCTCACCACCATGCTCGCCTTTATGCCGATCATTCTGATGCCGGGCCCGGCGGGCGAGTTTGTCGGCGGCATCGCCTGGGCGGTGATCTGTTCGCTGCTGGGATCCTACCTCATCGCCCACACCCTGGTGGCTGGCCTCGCAGCCCGCTGGATTGGCAGTGACCAGGGGGGACGCTGGTATCAGGATGGCTTGCACCTGCCCCGGGTGAGTGCCCGTTTCCAGCAGAGCATCGCCATGGCGCTGGCTCACCCCTGGCGAACCCTGCTGTTGGTCAGTCTGCTGCCCCTGCTCGGTTTCTGGGTGGCGGGCCGCCTCACCGAACAGTTCTTTCCCCCTGCCGACCGGGACATGATCCACATCGAGGCCAGCCTCTCCCCACAGGCGAGCCTGACGCGCACCCGCGAGCTGGCACTGGGGATCTCCGCCGAGCTGGCCAGCCTCCCCGAGCTGGTTCGTCAGGACTGGGTGGTGGGCGACAACGCCCCCAGCTTCTACTACAACCTGGTGCCCAGAAAACAGGGGCGGGCCGATTACGCTCAGGGGATGATCACCCTGCAGGATGCCGATGCCGCCGAGCGGCTCATTCCACAACTGCAGCAGCGGCTCGATGCAACATTTCCCGAAGCGCAGATCCTGGTGCGCAAGCTGGAGCAGGGGCCGCCTTTCAATGCCCCGGTCGAGCTGCGGCTGTTTGGCCCCGACCTTGAACAACTACACCGTCTGGGAGAGGAGCTGCGCAGTCTGCTCGCCAATACCCCGGCAGTGGTGCAGACCCGCGCCACCTTGCAGGCAGGGGCCCCCAAACTCTGGTTGCAGGTCGATGAGGAGGCCGCCCGACTGGCAGGCATGAGCCTGACCGATGTTGCCTCCCGGCTGGCGGGCGCACTGGATGGCAGGTTGGGCGGCACTGTGCTGGAAGGCACCGAGTCAATCCCGGTTCGGGTGCGACTGGCCGAGCCCTTGCGTCAGGATCCGGATGCGCTGCTCAATGTGCCGCTGTCGCTCACCGGCACCGGCCAGCAAGGGGCAGCCAATCTCACCTTGCGGGCACTGGCCACTCCCGAGCTGCTGCCAAGCTGGGGGGAGATCAGCCGTCGGGATGGTGAGCGGGTCAATGTGCTGGAGGCCTATCTGGCGGTCGGCGTACTGCCGCAAACCGTGCTGGAGCAGGTAAAAGAGAGGCTGGCCGCCAAGGCGCTGGCATTGCCGCCGGGCTATCGACTGGAGTTTGGCGGAGAAGCCGCCAAGCGGGATGAATCGGTGGGCAATCTGATGGCGCACGTCAGCTTGGTCGCCGTGCTGCTGGTGGCCGTGCTGGTGCTCAGCTTCAACTCGTTCCGGCTGGCAGGCATCGTCACCCTGGTGGCGATCCAGTCGGCTGGGCTCGGGCTGCTGTGGGTCTGGCTGCTGGGCTACCCCTTCGGGTTTACGGTGATCATCGCCCTGCTGGGACTGATGGGGCTGGCCATCAACGCCGCCATCGTCATTCTGGCCGAGCTGAAGGCAGACCCGCTGGCACAACAGGGCAATCTGCCGCAGATCCGTGATCTGGTGGCCGGTTGCAGCCGCCACATCGTCTCGACCACCATCACCACAGTGGGCGGCTTCATCCCGCTATTGCTGGGGGGCGGCGGCTTCTGGCCACCCTTTGCCATCGCCATCGCCGGTGGCACAGCGCTGGCGACCCTGCTCTCGTTCTACTTTGTGCCGGTGGCGTTTGTGCTGTTCAACCGTCGCCGTCCTGACCCGATGCAGGAGAGCTGCAACGCGCAAGATCAGTTGTCGGGCTGACCCAGCATGGCTTTGAGCCGCTCTTCCAGAGTGGGCTCGGGGGCCTTGAGGGTCGCCATAAAGAGCTGCTCGATACCGGCCTTGTCCTGACTTTTCACGATAAACACCAGTCGGGACTGGGCCTTGCCCTCCGGCCACTCACCCAGTGCCTGCAGCGGATAGAGCTGACCGTGGACGCCGTGGATCACCACCGGCTGGCTCTCCCCTTCCAGCTGCAAGATCCCCTTGAGGCGCAGCAGGGCATCGCCATACTGCGCCTGCACCGCATCGATGGCGGCCAGCAGACGAGAGGGCTTGAGCGGCTCGCCGATACGCAGGGAGAAACTCTCGATGTTGCCGTGCTCGAAGTGGGTAGGCGCAGCTGTGCCCACCTTGGCGGCGAACGGTTGCATCTTCGGCTGCATCGGTGACGCCAGCCCCTGCTTGGGGGATTCGGTGCGCAGCCAAGCAAGCAGCTGGCGCACATCGCGCCCCGCCGCTTCGTTGTAGGCGCCGAGCTTCTCCAGCACCGCTGGCGACAGTTCACCATTAGTCACCTGCTGGATCGGGGCCGCCGGATTGAGTGTCGCCAGCTGGGCTTCGACCCGTGCCAGCTGCTCGTCATCCACCAGATCGCCTTTGCTCACCACCAGCAGATCCGCCAGCGCCACCTGTTTCACCGCCTCATACTGGGCCGCCAACTGCTGCTCGATATGACCGGCATCCACCACGGTGACAGTGCCATCGAAGCGGTAGCGCTGGGCTATAAAGCCCTCTTCGCGCAGGGTAAAAAGCACGGGAGCAGGATCGGCCAGACCAGTGGTCTCGATAATCAACCGCTTGAACGGTTTGATCTTGCGCTGGATGGCCTTCATAAACAGCCCCTGCAGCGCCTCCACCAAAGAGCCCTGCACCGAGCAGCAGATGCAGCCGGAGTCGAGCAGCATAACCTGCTCATCCACCTGTTGCACCAGATGGTGATCCAGCCCCACCGAGCCGAACTCGTTGATCAGCACGGCGCACTCACCGAGCTCCGGCTGCTTGACCCAATGGTTGAGCAAGGTGGTCTTGCCGCTGCCGAGAAAGCCGGTCAGCAGGGTCACTGGGATACGGGTATCTTGCATATCGGTCATGTCAGATCCTTACCGGTTGGCAAACAGGTCGCTGAGCCAGCGGTTTTCAAAGCGGCCGTGGGGGTCGAGCTCGGCTTTCAACGCCACGAAGTCGTTCCAGCGCGGCAGCAGGGCCGGAAAGTCGTAGAGATCCATCGCCAGATGCTTGCCGAAGTGGGGGATGCCGCCAAGGGGCGCCAGCAGTTGCTGCAGCTCGCGCATCTGCTCCATGGAGCCGTTGACGAAGGTGCCGTCCGCCGCCAGATAGACCAGAAAACCGATCCAGCAGACCGGCTGGCCGTAAGCGGCGCTGAGCCAGGCCTCGGAAGGGCCGGTACAACGCAGGATAAAGGGATAGTGCAGCACGCTCGGATTGGCCTGCTGCCACGCCTGCAGGGTCTCCAGCGCCTCGTTCATCCGATGCAGCGGTACCGCCACCTCACAGTTGATCTGGGGGGCCGGGATCCCCTTGCAGAGGATCTGGTAGACGTTGCCCACCAGATCGGAGGCATCCTTGAAGCGGCGCACCGTCTCGAAGTGCTCGCCAGCCAGCGCCTCATCCTTGGTGTCTTTCGCCATCTTCTGCAAAGTGGCATCAATGGTGGCATTCATGCGGGCGTCGATATCGCCATCCAGCAGCAGCGGCTCGCTGCCACCGGCGCGGTAGCGGGCCACCTCCTCATCGGAGGCGGGATCCACCAGCCAGATGTGACTCTCGCCGGTCCAGGCAAACCACCAGCTCTTCACAAAGCCGTGCTCGCGGTTGAGCCGCTCGTTGTGTGCCAGGAGGAAGGGATAGTCGGTGGTGAACTTGGTGCAGCGCATGATGCGGTTGGGCACGGTACGCAGGGTGACGTCGAGCAGGATGCCGAGCATCCCCATCCCCATCACGAAGGCGCCGAAGCGCGGATCGGTGCGATCGACCCGGATGATGTCGCCACTGGCCAGCATCACCGTCATCGCCTCCACCGCATCGCAGAGGGCAGACTGGTGCAGCCCCTGACCGTGGGTGCCAGTGCTGAGGGCGCCGCCCAGGGTCTGAATGCCGATAACCCCAGGGGAAGCCGGCAGCATCCGCTCCATGGCGATCAGCTCGGCATAGACGGTATCGAGCGGCGTCCCCGCCTGATAGGTCACGGTATCGGCCGTTTTCGCCAGCTGGCCGCGCAGGTGGTGCAAGTCCACCAGCAGCGCCTGACTGCCCTCGGCATAGACGCTGTGGATGGGTTCGAAAGAGAGGCCGGAGCCGATAAGGCGCAGCTTGCGCTCGGGGTGTTCCCGCAGCAGCGCTTGCAGCTCATCGCGGGTTTTCGGGCGCCACACCTGATCCAACGCCCCGAGGGGATTGGTTCTCGACCAGTTGAACAGCACCTCCCGATTACCAATCGCCTTGATGCTGTGAAATGCCTGGAACTGAACCGTCATACCGCGCCTCATCTTTTACTGACGTCAAAATGAGCGCCGATTCTACCGAAAAGCGAGCCACAAGGCATGGAAAACAAGCCCCTGCACTCGAGGGGGGATAGGGAGAGAGCACTCCCCTACCCTGCCAGACGGGAACTTGTCCGCCCGTCTGTCACCGATAAATCAGGTCGCATTCGGGATGCCTCGCACCCCATCTGGCTGGCGGGTCTGCGCCTCTTCCGGCAGCAGCTCCTCACAGAACTGGCGCAGCGGCATGGGGCGGGCAAACAGGTACCCCTGCAGATAGTCGACCCCTTTGGCCCTGAGGTAGTCAGCCTGACGCTCGCTCTCCACCCCTTCCGCCACCAGCGCCAGACCGAGCCGGGTCGCCAGATCGATCACGTTGTCCACGATATGTTCCGAGAGCGACTCGGTACCGATGCGGGCGATAAAGGATTTGTCGATCTTGAGGTAATCCACATGAAACTGCTGCAGGTAAGCCAGGCTGGAGTGGCCGGTACCAAAGTCGTCGATGGCAAGTTTGACCCCCATCTCGTCCAGCTGGCGAAACAGGGAGAGGGTCTGGGGATCTGACATCAACAGCTCCCGCTCGGTCAGCTCCAGCACCAGTACCACCTTGCCGGGGAGGAAGTGACCGAGAAAGGCGCGGCACTCGGCCAGCAGGGCAAAATCGTGACAATGGGCGGCGCTGATGTTGAAGCTGATATGAAACCCGTCGGGCAACTGCTCCTGAGAGCGGTTCAACCTTGTCGCCACCTGTTTCATGATATGGGTGGTCATGGGAACGATCAGTCCCGACTCCTCCGCTTGGGGAATAAAGAGATCGGGCCGGATCACCCCTTCATTGACATGCTCCCAGCGCATCAGCACCTCGGCGCCCATCATCTTGCCGTCGTGGCTGGCAATCAGCGGCTGCAGATAGGGAACAAACTCCCTGGCCCGCAGGGCCCGTCGCAATTCATCTGTTGGCGAGCCGGGACGCCCAAGCACCCACCACACCAGCCAGGCCAGCAAAAGCGAGGAAACAGCCAGCCACGACAGCGCCACATGCCGCGCGGCCCACAGCGACTTCCAGTAGACCGGCATGGCATAACCGGCATGGATGGTGAAAGGATAATGGGATGATGTGAGGGCCTGGCTGATCCCGCGATGGAGGGTGGGCGCCTCGCTCAGATAGCGGCCCGACTCATTGAGCCAGGCCGATCCCACCTGCAGATAGAGCGCACTGGATTTTCCGCTCATGGAGAGCATGAAGCTGAGCTGGGTACTGTCGATGGCGCTCAAGGCGGCATCCTTTCCCTGCTCGGTGCGCACTACCAGCAGCGGGTGATTTTGCCGCACCCGGTTGCCACTCATCAGCAACAGCTTGCGGCCGGTATAGATGGAGCCGTCATCGGCATCATTGGCCTCACCAAACAGCGAAGTGCAATTGATGATGCCGTTTCGCACCAGATTGACCGAACGCAGGAAGGGCTCAATGGCGACCTTCTTGCGCAGCACCAGCAGGTTGTCGCGACAGGGAGCATTCACCAAGGGCAGCACGGAGCGATTGGCCTGCTCCGCATGATCCAGCATCGACTCCATCAGGGTTCTGGCCTTGTGGGCCGAGGCGCTGGATTCCGCTTTCAGCTCCTGCACATAATTGCTGTGGATGAGCCAAGCTCCCACCAGCAGCGGCAGGGTAAAGACCAGCAAGGCACCGCCGAAGCGTAACCCGGTTCGGGAGAGATCGATCCTGAACAGAAACATAAAGAACCACGCCGCAATTCGTCGGGCCAGCCCGCACAAGCCAAAGAAAAAAGAAGTTAACTCACACCGATAGCAAAGCACTATTTTCGCGACCGGTCATAACCAGACAACATAACGTAAAGCGTGTATAAAACGAACTATAAGGTTTACTCAGGAATGAACGCTGCAGCAAAAGGCCCCGAACGGTTCAAACTCATCTGACGCATCTTCTGCTCTTGCAATCCATTTCCCAACCGTCCCGCAGCAAAGGTTAACTACTTGCCGGAAAGGTTCACTCTGCCAGTTGGAAATAACCTAGAAAAACCTTCCTGAATAGCATTGGTGATCTAATTCACACTACTGAATAACCGTCATAATAATCCAGTAAATGCAACATAATTAATCTACTCGTTCAATCAACATACTCTTAATATCAACTCACCAAAACAAAGAACATCAAATGATGATATTTGCCAACCATTAAACTCACCTGTAGATATTGGAATCCTATCCATAACCACATCAACCGTTGCCAAATATTGGCGAAGAAAGATATTGCACAATCATAAATGATATAACCTTGCCAAGGAGTCAGGTCATGAAAAGTAAACTAACGCCACTGGTCATAGCTCTCACCATAGCACTATCTGGCTGTGATAGTGATTCGACCACCATTTCTGACAACGTTCGTCCGACACCTGATAAATCGCTCATCCGGTATATAAACCCATTGATCGGCACCGGTGCAGATGGCCATACCTTTCCAGGAGCCGTCTACCCGGGTGGGCTGGTGCAGCTCTCCCCTGATACAGAGATGGAGGGGTGGGGCTCTGCGGCAGGTTATTTTGACCATGGCAAGCGATCAGATATTCCAGTTTATGGCTTCTCTCACACCCATTTGTCAGGCACTGGCATTACTGATCTTGGTGATATTCTAGTTTTGCCGTTTACCGATAAAAACGACACTACTTACAACACATTTGACAAATCCAATGAACAAGCAGAGGCGGGCTACTACTCCGTCATTCTTAACAATGGAAAAATCAAGGCAGAGTTAACAACGTCAGCCCGGGTTGGATATCACAAATATACCTTCACCAAAGGCAGCACCCCTGCAATTAAAATCGACCTTGATCATACCCTGAATAAGAGCTGGGGTAATCGTACCACTATTGGTGATATCGAGTTTGTCGATGAATACACCATTCGCGGCAAGCGCAGTTCGGATGGCTGGGCCAATAACCAGCACATCTATTTCTACGCAAAATTCAGCCAGCCAGTGGTCAAAGCCAGCATCGTTGTCGATGGCGTAACAACCGAAACGACCTTGACACAGGATGCATTCAGGGGAACTAAAACCATCGCATATCTGACTTTCAGCCCCAGTGAACAACCACTCGAGCTGAAGGTCGGGATCTCCCCCACCGGGGTTGAAGGGGCACAGAAAAATCTGGAAACCGAGGTGCCGGGTTGGGGTTTCGAGGAGCAGGTAGCCAGCAACCAGCAGGCTTGGCATGGCGAGCTGGAAAAAGTGAAAGTGAGGGGGGGCACTCAGACTCAAAAAGAGATCTTCTACACCGCCATGTATCACTCTCAAATTGCACCGATGATCTTCCAGGATGTGGATGGCAAGTACCGCGCCATGCGCACTCAGGAGATCAAGGATGCCGGGGCCATCCCCAACTACTCCGTCTACTCCATGTGGGACACCTTCCGGGCCCAGCATCCGCTGCAGACCATCATCAATCCCCGCAAAGCAGAGGAGTATGTCAACGACCTGATCCGCAAGTACAAAGATGGCGGCATTCTGCCCAAGTGGGAGCTGCACGGTCACTACACAGGCACCATGATAGGCTTTCCTGCTATCTCCATCATCGCGGATGCCATGGCCAAGGGCCTGAATGTGGATCCCCAGGAGGCGTTGGAGGCTGCCGAATTTACCGCTCGCTATCACAAAAAGGAGGAGTTCCCCGACTGGACCGAAGACCAAAACATCGGCGCAGCCAGCATTGCCCAGCTCGAGGTTTATGAGCAGAACGGCTATGTACACTGGGGATATTGGAACTCCGCCTCCTACACTCTGGAGTTTGCCTATGGTGACTGGGCTCTCTCGGAAATCGCTCGTATGGCGGGCAACAACAAGGTTCAGCAGGAGTTTCTCAAACGCTCGGACAACTACCTGTACCACTGGGATGCCAAGACTGGTTTCTTCCGCCCCAAAAACCACCCTGACAGCTGGAACCCGCACCGCCCGGCAAGTCAATTCAATCAGCCAGTCGATGAAAAATCACCTGACTGCAAGCTGGAAATGGTCAACAAGCCGGATGGTACCAGCGTAGAGATGCGCGTCTGTCCGCTATTGCCGTTTGATCCCTACTATGTGGACGAGTTCGCCTACACCGAGGGCAACAGCTGGCAATGGAAATTCCAGCCACTGCATGCCTTCCAGTGGCTCAAACAGGAAGTGGGTGGAGAAAAGGGTCTGCGCGAGGATCTCGATGAACTATTCAATGCCCGCTCATCAAACACCGGGGAGGTCTTGCCTGATCTGACTGGCTATATCGGCCAGTACATGCATGGCAATGAACCATCCCACCATATCCCCTACCTCTACAACATGACCGATGAACCGTGGAAAACTCAGGAGTATCTCGATCGGATCATGAACGAGTTCTATACCACCAAGCCAACGGGCCTGATCGGCAACGAAGACGTGGGGCAGATGTCAGCCTGGTACATCATGTCGGCCATGGGGTTCTATCAGGTGACCCCTGCCTCCCTGCACTACAGCATCGGCCGCCCACTGTTCGATGAGGTGACGATCGCGGTGAAGGACGGGACCTTCAGGATCACCGCCGACAACAACAGCCCTCACAACAAGTACGTGAAGTCTGTCACCATCAACGACAAGCCGCTATCGGGGGATCTGACCTTCGAGCACAGCGAGATCAGGGCCGGAGGGGAACTTCACTTCGTTATGACTGGTGACAAGAGAGAGGCGATGACCCGACTCTAACCGTCCGTATGAATGCAAGATCCCCATAAATGAAAAATGCCGCGTAGCTACGCGGCATTTTTATTGGCCTACACAGAGCCCCTGAAAGGGCTCTCTCTGCCATTCACTCAGACAGCTTGTTGCAGGATCACCGCATCGGCCTTCTTGGTGTAGGAGGCGATCTCGTTGAAGTTGAGGTAGCGGTAAGTATCTGCCGCAGTGGCATCGAGCGCCTTGGCGTACTGCAGGTACTCCACCACGGTCGGGATCTTGCCGAGGATGGCGGCAACGGCGGCCAGCTCTGCTGAGGCCAGATAGACGTTGGCACCTTTACCCAGACGGTTCGGGAAGTTACGGGTGGAGGTAGAAACCACGGAGGCCCCTTCCGCTACCCGCGCCTGGTTGCCCATGCAGAGGGAGCAGCCCGGGATCTCGATGCGGGCACCGACGCGACCAAAGATGCCGTAGTAGCCCTCTTCGGTCAGCTGATCCTTGTCCATCTTGGTGGGCGGTGCGATCCACATACGGGTCGGCAGCTCGCCCTGATACTTCTCGAGCAGTTTGCCGGCGGCACGGAAGTGACCGATGTTGGTCATACAGGAACCGATGAACACCTCGTCGATCTTGTCGCCAGCCACGTCGCTCAGCAGACGGGCATCGTCCGGATCGTTCGGCGCACACAGGATCGGCTCCTTGATGGTGGCCAGATCGATCTCGATGATTTCGGCGTACTCGGCATCCTTGTCCGCTTCCATCAGGGTCGGGTTGGCCAGCCACTCTTCCATCCCCTTGATGCGACGGGTGATGGTGCGCACGTCACCGTAGCCTTCGGAGAGCATCCATTTCAGCATCACGATGTTGGACTTCAGATACTCGATAATCGGCTCTTTATCCAGCTTGATGGTGCAACCGGCAGCGGAGCGCTCGGCGCTGGCGTCCGCCAGTTCGAATGCCTGTTCCACTTTCAGGGTCGGCAGACCTTCGATCTCGAGGATGCGACCGGAGAAGATGTTCTTCTTGCCCGCTTTCTCGACGGTCAGCAGCCCTTTCTGGATGGCGGCGTAGGGGATGGCATGGACCAGATCACGCAGGGTGATGCCCGGCTGCAGCTCGCCCTTGAAGCGCACCAGCACGGATTCCGGCATGTCCAGCGGCATCACGCCGGTAGCGGCGGCGAAAGCCACCAGACCGGAGCCCGCCGGGAAGGAGATGCCGATGGGGAAACGGGTGTGGGAGTCACCACCGGTACCCACGGTATCCGGCAGCAGCATGCGGTTCAGCCAGGAGTGGATGACGCCGTCACCCGGACGCAAGCTCACACCGCCGCGGTTCATGATGAAGTCCGGGAGGGTGTGGTGGGTCTGTACGTCGATGGGCTTGGGATAGGCCGCTGTGTGGCAGAAGGACTGCATGGTCAGATCGGCGGAGAAGCCGAGGCAGGCCAGATCTTTGAGCTCGTCGCGGGTCATCGGGCCCGTGGTGTCCTGGGAGCCGACCGTAGTCATCTTGGGCTCGCAGTAAGTGCCCGGGCGAATGCCCTTCACGCCGCACGCCTTGCCCACCATCTTCTGGGCCAGGGTGAAGCCTTTACCGGTATCGGCCACCGGCTGCGGGCGACGGAATACGGTAGAGAACGGCAGCCCCAGCGCTTCGCGGGCCTTGTCGGTCAGGCCGCGGCCGATGATCAGCGGGATACGGCCACCGGCGCGCACTTCGTCGATCAGCACGTCGGTTTTCAGTTCAAACTGCGCCAGCACCTGTTCGGTGCCGTGTTTGCAGATCTTGCCGGCATAGGGGTAGATGTCGATCACATCGCCCATTTCCAGCTTGGAGACGTCCACTTCGATAGGGAGTGCGCCGGCATCTTCCATGGTGTTGAAGAAGATCGGGGCAATCTTGCCACCCAGACAGACACCGCCAGCGCGCTTGTTCGGCACGAACGGAATGTCGTCACCCATAAACCAGAGCACCGAGTTGGTGGCGGATTTACGGGAAGAACCGGTACCGACCACGTCACCCACATAGGCCAGCGGGAAGCCTTTCTCTTTCAGGGCATCGATGGTCTTGATGGGGCCGACGGCGCCATCCTTGTCCGGGGTAATGCCGGGACGGGCGTTTTTCAGCATCGCCAGCGCGTGCAGCGGAATGTCCGGGCGGGACCAGGCGTCCGGTGCCGGAGAGAGGTCGTCGGTGTTGGTTTCGCCAGTCACCTTGAACACGGTGACGGTGATCTTCTCGGCCAGCTCCGGGCGGGAGAGGAACCATTCGGCATCAGCCCAGGACTGCATCACCTGTTTGGCGTGGACATTGCCCGCCTTGGCCTTCTCTTCCACGTCGTGGAAGGAGTCAAACATCAGCAGGGTGTGGGAGAGCCCCTTGGCGGCAAGCGGCGCCAGGGTGGCGTGATCCAGCAGGTCGATCAGCGGTTGAATGTTGTAACCACCCTGCATGGTGCCCAGCAGTTCAACGGCTTCGGCGGCAGTCAGGATGGGAGAGTGGGCTTCGCCCTTGGCGACGGCGGTGAGGAAACCGGCTTTGACATAGGCCGCTTCATCAACACCGGGGGGAATACGGGAGGACAACAGCTCTTTCAGAAAGTCTTCTTCGCCAGCGGGCGGGTTCTTGAGCAGCTCAACCAGGGCGGCGACCTGCTCTGCATCCAGAGGTTTGGCAACCACGCCCTCGGCGGCACGTTCTGCGACGTGTTTACGATATGTTTCAAGCACGACTAATTCCTCTTTGGTCTTTTTTTGGGGTTCGCCCAGGCTCGCGGCGATCGTCCTTGCGGGACACCCCGTAGGGTGCTCCCCACTATATAAGTTTTAACGACTAATTAAAATCCAAACCCTGTTTGCTTATTCACCACAAAATCGTAACCAATTAAACAGACTGGTGTTTTTTGAAAATTAATTGAACGCCCTCAACCAGAGTTAACAAATTGGCATCATTTCGGCATTATTCGAACGTACTGCCCAATTGCAGATAGAAGACGTCATTGCCCCCCTCCGCCATGCCGTAGCCGAGGAACACAGGGCCGAGGAAGCTCTCCACCCCGACATAAACCGACCCGGCGGTAAACGAGCTCTCCAGACTGATATCCTCCCCCTTGTTCCAGACCCCGCCCTGCTCCAGAGATCCGCCCAGATAGAGCGGCATCTTGAGGGCACCGAAGTCATTGTCTGCCACCCGATAGATGTAACGCAGGCCACCAAACAGGCTGTAGCGACCGCTCAGCTGGTAGCGCTGGAAACCTGAGAGGCGGAACAGCCCGCCCAGATCCTGAATATGCAGTGGCACCACCTCTTCACTGCCCGAGCCACCCCCTTCGAGGATCAGGTTGAGGCTGTGCCTGTCCCATGACCAGGGCTTGATCATGGAGAGTTGATAATTCCAGCCTTCACTGCGGCCATCTGCCGACTCGAGTCCATCCACACTGACGTGGGAGTGGCCCAGTTTCATATCCCACTTCACCCCCTGATAGGGGAAATAGCGGCTATCCAGATTGTCGTGTTCAAAGCGGACATAGGGGCCCCACGCCGTGGCATCCCCTTGCAGCTCTTTGAAGTTTTTGATCTCGATACTGCCCGTCTGCCCTTCCAGCCCCATAGACAGGCGGCTCCAGGGCTGACGATTCCAGCCGACCGCCAGATCGGCGCTGAAGAAGGAGTACTCGGTATCGAGATAGGTAAATATCGGTTCGTCCGGATCCGGATTAAAGAGGCTTCTCTGGGTCTGGTCATAGGCCAGGCTCGCCTCGCCATAGAAGGTCTGGGAGGGCTCCAGCGGTGTATAGAAGTCGGTCTTGATATGTTTGGCCGTGCCCAGTGATGCCTCGGTCAACCACTCGGCCCCCCACTCGTTGACGTTGGTGAGGGTGTAGGACATGCCGACGTTGTAGTTGGAGGTATTCTCGAAGTCATCGGTGAAACCGAACTGGAAGTTGAGGTAACCAGGCCCCCAGTTCTTCTCGCTGGCATCCACTACCAGCACGTTCTCCCCATCGCGCTCCTCCACTTCATAGGTGATGCGGTCAAACGACTCCAGCGCATAGAGGCGGCGAATGCCAGCCTCCAGACTCTCGTTGGTCTGGATCTTGTCCGGCCGAACCTTCAGCATGGCGTGCACCGTCTCGTCGGAGAGGCGCGACTTGTTGATGATCTCCACCTTGTCGATGAAGTAGGCGGGTTGACCACTTCGCTCGGCACGGCGGCTCAGCTTCTGGTTGCGATAGGCGTTGTACTGCGCCTTGGTGAGCGACAGCTTATCGAGTTGCAGCGACGCCTTGTACGCCGCCGCCTCACCCATTTTGATCCCCTCCGGCATGCGGGCAAAGTCGGCGATCCCCATATCGCCAAACTCGGGAGCGATCAGTATGTCTTTCGGCCCCATCAGCGCCTTCTGCTTGTCGGTACCCACCTGGGTCATGTAGGTGGTGAGCTGGTCGATCATCGCCAACCCTGACTTGAGTGATTCACGGGTACGCAGCTTGGCACCGATATCCACCGCGATCACCACGTCGGCCCCCATTGCCTTGGCGACATCCACCGGCATGTTGTTGACGCTACCGCCGTCCGCCAGGATGTGCCCCTCCCACTCCACCGGCTTGAGGGCACCGGGAATGGACATGGAGGCCTGCATTGCCTTGGCCAGGCTGCCGTGATCCAGCACAAAGGGGGTGACCGTCTCCATGTCGGTCGCCATGGCGCGGTAGGGAATGGGGAGATCGTCGAAGCTCTCCTGTACCGGCAGGTTGGAGGTGGCCCCCCGCAGCAGGCTGGCCATGGATTGGCCCTGGAAAAAACCGTCCGGCAGCTGGGTGGTGTCGCCATTCACCCCGATATCGGTGCGCAGCTGATACTGCTCGTTCTGCTGCTTTTTACGCAACGACAGCTCGTCGCGGCCCACCTTGTCCTGATAGCCCTTGTTCCAGTCGATGGCCAGGGTAGTGCGCTCCACCTCCTCGGCACTGAGCCCCATGGCGTACATCCCCGCCACATAAGAGCCCATGCTGGTGCCGACTATGATGTCGACCGGAATCCGTTTCTGCTCCAGCACTTTGAGGATGCCGATATGGGCCGATCCCTTGGCACCGCCGCCGCTGAGCACCACCGCAATTTTCGGGCGCTCCCCCTGTGCCGCCACAGCCAGCAGCGGGCAGGCCGCCAGCATCACCAAAAGCAGACGGGTCCATCCCGCACCTAAGCTGCGCATCATATTTTCCATATTATTCAGAGGGTCAGTCACCAAGGATGGCCTCTACTATAAGGGGCCCGGCAGTTAGCGCAACCGTCAATCCGCCTCCCGCCTGTGCTGCATGGCGAAGGGGCGAGTCGCCGCCCCTGTGAGCGCAAACGTAATCCGCAAATAAAGGGCTGCAAGCCTCATGGGTAGCGCCGCGCTGCCGCTAATATGAGCGTCGTCAATCTCAACCTTTTGAGCACCTTTATGCTGGCAACCCTCACTCTTAAACAGAAAATACTGGCCACGGTCACCCTGGCCGTGGTCGTCTCCTGCCTGCTGGTAGGCTACTTCAGTCAACGCTCGGCCCAGCAACTGATCGAAAACCGGATGTTCGAGCAGGAGCTCCCCAACCTGACCCAGCGGATCAGCAAGGAGATTGAACAGGATCTCCACGGCATCGCCCAGGCCGCCCGCCAACTGGCCACCGACCGCTTCATTCTCGACTGGGTGGATCGGGGCATGCCCAAAGAGCAGGAGCCGATCCTCATCAACCAGCTCAAGGATGTGGCCAACCAGTATGGTCTGGTGACCGCCTCCTTCGCCGATCGCCAGACCGCAGCCTACTACAACCAGGATGGCTTTCTGCGCAACCTGACCCCAGCGCAGGACGCCTGGTTCTATGACTACACCAAGAGCCAGAAGGAGATGACCCTCAGCATCTTCCGCGAGAGCAACGGCGAGGTGAAGCTGTTCGTCAACTTCCAGCAGCTCAACGGGCGCGGGCTGGCCGGCTTTGCCAAATCCCTCGATACCATGGTGACCATGGTTTCCAACTTCCGGCTGGAAGAGAGCGGCATCGTCTTTATGGTCGATGGCAGCGGCAAGGTGAAGCTGCACCCCGAGGCCAACCGTATCGAACGCGATACCTTGGGCGGCATCGCCAGCGGTGATACCGGCAGCCTGCTGGCCAAACGTCCCTTTGCCGTCATCAACGCCGAAGTCAATGGCGAGCCCATGGTACTGGCCAGCAGCTATATCCCGCTGCTCGACTGGTATCTGGTGGCCCAGGTGCCAGAAGCCGAGATCTATGCCGAGCTGGATCAGACCCGCAACGAGATCCTGATGATCTCGCTGGTGATTGCCATTGCCATGGGGCTGATGGGGATGCTGCTGGCAGGCTCGGTCAGCCGCCCGCTCAACGAACTGGCCCGCCTGTTCAAGGAGCTGGGCAGCGGCGATGGGGATCTTACCCAGCGCCTCAAGGTGGAAGGACGTGACGAGCTGAGTCAGGTCGCCACCGGCTTCAACAACTTCGTCGCCAAGATCCACGGCTCCATCGAGCAGGTAGCGGAGAACTCCCGCCAGCTCGCGGCCACCGCCAACGAGGTGGCCAACAAGGCGCAGCTGACCCAGCACAACTGTACTGCCCAGCGTGACCGCACCGTGCAGGTGGCCACCGCTATCCACGAAATGGGGGCCACGGTGAGCGAGATCGCCGGTAACGCTTCGCTGGCAGCCGAAGTAGCCAGACAGGCCAACGATCAGGCCGATGCGGGTGCGGTAGTGGTGGCGCAGGCGCGCCACGGCATCGTCGACCTCTCCGGCGAGATTGAGCAGGTGGCAGGGGTTATCGAGTCGCTGGCGAGCCAGACCGACTCCATCGGCAGTATCCTCGAAACCATCCGCAGCATCTCGGAGCAGACCAACCTGCTGGCATTGAACGCCGCCATCGAGGCCGCTCGCGCCGGTGAACAGGGTCGCGGTTTCGCCGTGGTAGCAGATGAAGTGCGTAACCTCGCCAACCGCTCCGCCGCCTCGACCGCCGAGATCCAGGGGATGATCAACCGCTTGCAGGAGCAGAGTGCCCGCGCGGTCAGCGCCATGGCGCAGGGGCGCAACCAGAGTCTGGAGGTAGTGAGCCAGGCCGATGAGGCCAACGCAGCCCTCGGACAGATCACCGCGCACATCACCCAGATCAACGACATGAATATCCAGGTCGCCACCGCCACCGAGGAGCAGTCCAGCGTGGTCGGCGAGATCAACCGCAACGTGGAAGATATCAACCAGCTCACCATGGAGACCGCCGATATCGCCCACCAGCTGACCGAATCGAGCCGCAGCCTGCAGCAGCTCTCCGGTCAGCTGGACAAGCTGGTTGGCAACTTCCGGCTGTAGTCTGCATCCCACTTATGAAGACTCACCAGAGGGCGCTGCGGCACCCTCTGTCATAGCCACGGCAAACGGTGACGCACGGCCATTCAACCGCCGTTATGCGGCTCTCGAAATGCCTCATAATCAGGGAAATATGAGGAGGAGTTATGGGCAAACTGATAGTGATGGTGTTGCTGGGAGGAGTGCTCAGCGCCTGCAGCAACGGGCCGGTGCGGGTACACGGCGCCGACGTGAGCGTAGACGATACCCGGATCCGGGTCAGTGACGGCAGTGGTGGCGGTTATGGCACCTTCTGCCCGCCCGGTCAGGCCAAGAAGGGGCGCTGCTAACCTCTTAGCCAAACCCCGAAAACAAAAAGCCGCTCAAATGAGCGGCTTTTTCATGAAGATGGCAGAAGATTACTTTTTCTTCTTGGCCTTGGCGTTCGGCAGGTCGGTGATGGAGCCTTCGAACACTTCGGCAGCCAGACCCACGGACTCGTGCAGAGTCGGGTGAGCGTGGATGGTCAGCGCGATATCTTCGGCGTCAGCCCCCATCTCGATGGCCAGACCGATTTCACCCAGCAGTTCACCACCGTTGGTACCCACGATGGCACCACCGATGACGCGGCCGCTCTCCTTGTCGAAGATCAGCTTGGTCATACCGTCGGAGCAGTCGGACGCAATGGCGCGACCGGAAGCAGCCCACGGGAAGGTGGCGACTTCGAAGTTCAGGCCCTGTTGCTTGGCTTCCTTCTCGGTCAGACCAACCCATGCCATCTCTGGCTCGGTGTAGGCGATGGACGGGATCACTTTCGGGTCGAAGTAGTGCTTCTTGCCGGCGATAACTTCAGCGGCAACGTGACCTTCGTGCACACCTTTGTGTGCCAGCATCGGCTGGCCCACGATGTCACCGATGGCGTGGATGTGCGCCACGTTGGTACGCAGCTGCTTGTCCACCTCGATGAAACCGCGTTCGGTCACGGCAACGCCAGCTTTCTCGGCATCCAGCATCTTGCCGTTCGGCACACGGCCTACGGCAACCAGCACGTTGTCGTAACGAACCGGCTCGGCCGGGGCGTGTTTGCCTTCATAGGAGACGTACAGGCCGTCTTCGCGCGCTTCAACTGCGGTGACCTTGGTCTCCAGCATGATGTTGAATTTCTTGGCCACACGCTTGGTATAGATCTTGACGATGTCTTTGTCGGCAGCCGGAACCAGCTGGTCGGCAAATTCCACCACGTCGATCTCGGAACCCAGAGAGGAGTAAACGGTACCCATCTCCAGACCGATGATGCCGCCACCGATAACCAGCAGTTTGCCAGGAACGGTTTTCAGCTCCAGCGCATCGGTAGAGTCCCATACGCGCGGGTCATCGTGGGGAATGAACGGCAGCTTCACCGGACGGGAACCGGCCGCGATGATGGCGTTGTCGAAGGTCACGGTGGTTTTGCCGTCTTCCCCGGTCACTTCGAGCGTGTTCGGGCCGGTAAATTTACCCAAGCCGTTAACAACCTGAACTTTACGCATCTTGGCCATGCCAGCCAGACCGCCGGTCAGCTGGTTGATAACCTTCTCTTTCCACAGACGGATCTTGTCGATGTCGGTCTGCGGGGCACCGAAGACAATGCCGTGCTCGGCCAGCGCCTTGGCTTCTTCAATCACTTTGGCAACGTGCAGCAGCGCCTTGGAGGGGATGCAGCCCACGTTCAGGCAGACGCCACCCAGGGTGGAGTAACGCTCGACGATAATAGTATCCAGACCCAGATCGGCTGCACGGAAAGCAGCGGAATAACCGGCAGGGCCAGCACCCAGTACTACGACCTGGGTTTTGATTTCTTTACTCATCATGACCTCTTTGTCGTTCTTATATCCCCGGACAGCGCAGTCTTATACCGAAACGGGTGGCTGCAGCCGTGAAAAAAACGGGGCAAGTTTACGATCATGTTAATGAAATGAGAAGTAAAAAGGGCAGGCTCTGGGCCCGCCCTCTCACTTACAGGACCAGTCGACGAATGTCGGACAGCACGCCGTTCATGGTGGTGATGAAGCGAGCCCCATCGGCACCATCGATCACGCGGTGGTCGTAGCTCAGAGCCAGCGGCAGCATCAGGCGCGGCGCGAACTCTTTGCCGTTCCACTTCGGCTTCATCTCGGACTTGGAAACACCGAGGATGGCCACTTCCGGCGCGTTGACGATCGGGGTAAAGCTGGTACCGCCGATGCCACCCAGGCTGGAGATGGTGAAGCAACCGCCCTGCATGTCGGCAGCGGTCAGCTTGCCTGCACGGGCCTTCTTGGAGATCTCGGCCAGATCGCGAGACAGCTCCATGATGCCCTTCTTGTTAACATCGCGCACCACGGGCACAACCAGACCGTTGGGGGTATCTACCGCCACACCGATGTGGATGTACTTCTTCATGATCAGCTTGCTGCCATCTTCGGACAGGGAGCTGCAGAAGCGCGGGTGGGCTTCCAGCGCCTTGGCGGCGGCTTTCAGGATGAACACCAGCGGGGTGATCTTCACGTCTGCCTTCTGCTTCTCGAGCATCGCATTCTGCTCTTTGCGGAACGCTTCCAGCTCGGTGGTATCGGCTTCGTCGAACTGGGTGACATGAGGGATCATGACCCAGTTGCGGTGCAGGTTCGGACCGGAGATCTTCTGGATGCGGGTCAGCTCGACCTCTTCCACATCACCGAACTTGCTGAAGTCTACTTTCGGCCACGGCAGTACGCCCAGACCGTTGCCACCGGCTACGCCGGCAGAGGCAGGAGCGGACTCGGCACGCTTGATGGCATCCTTCACGTAGGCTTGCACGTCTTCTTTGACGATGCGGCCCTTGCGACCGGAGGCTTTCACCTTGGCCAGGTTGACGCCGAACTCGCGCGCCAGACGGCGTACCGCCGGAGAGGCGTGTACATAAGCGTCGTTGGCAACGAAATCGGTCGCAGCGGCAGCAGCCTGAGCAACCGGAGCCGAAGCAGCAGTAACAGGGGCAGCGGCGACCGGAGCGGCAGCTTGAGCAACCGGCGCGGCAGCAGGAGCTGCGCCAGCCACTTCGAATACCATGATCAGGGAACCGGTGGAGACCTTGTCACCCGCCTTCACCTTGATCTCTTTGACCACACCGGCGAACGGCGCAGGCACTTCCATGGAGGCCTTGTCACCTTCCACGGCGATCAGGGACTGGTCAGCTTCAACCTTGTCACCCACGGCAACCATGATCTCGGTGACTTCCACTTCGTCGCCACCGATATCCGGTACGTTGACCTCTTTGGCAGCGGCGGCAACCGGGGCAGCAGCCACGGGCGCGGCAGCTTGAGCCGGAGCAGCAACGGCAGCAGGCGCAGCGCCAGCCACTTCAAATACCATCACCAGAGAACCGGTAGAGACCTTGGCACCAGCGGCAACCTTGATCTCGACCACGCGACCGGCAAACGGCGCTGGCACTTCCATGGAGGCCTTGTCACCTTCCACGGCAATGATGGACTGGTCGGCTTCAACCATGTCGCCCACGGCAACCATGATTTCAGTCACGTCCACTTCGTCGTCACCGATGTCCGGTACGTGCACATCTTTGCGCACGGCAGCGGCAGGTGCGGCGGCCGGAGCAGCGGCAGCCGGTGCAGCCACTTCAGCAGGGGCGGCAGCGCCTTCGGCTTCGAAGATCATGATCTGGGAACCGGTGGCAACCTTGTCGCCTACCTTGATCAGGATCTCTTTAACGATACCGGCAGACGGGGCCGGTACTTCCATGGAGGCCTTGTCGCCTTCTACCGCGATGATGGACTGGTCCAGCTCGACCTTGTCACCCACGGCCACCATAATCTCGGTGACTTCAACTTCATCGGCGCCGATATCCGGCACCATAATCTGTTTGGACATTGTGCTTTATCCTCTTGCGTCGATCCGCGTGACTGGCTGATGCCGCCACGCACATCTCGCGTTAACCGTTTTAAATCCTGGCAGGGTCACGCCGCATGACGGCGCGACCCTTGATCCACTTACGCGTACAGCGGGTTGACCTTGTCGGCATCGATGCCGTACTTGGCGATGGCGTCGGCCACAACCTGCTTGTCTACCTCGCCGCGCTTGGCCAGTTCGGTCAGAGCAGCAACCACCACGTAGAACTCGTTCACTTCGAAGTGACGACGCAGGTTGGCACGGCTGTCGGAACGGCCGTAGCCGTCGGTACCCAGCACGCGGTAGTTCTCGGTCGGAACGAAGGCGCGAACCTGATCGGCGAAGGACTTCATGTAGTCGGTCGCAGCGATGGTGGCTTCGGAACCCAGTACCTGAGCGATGTAGGGAACACGCGCTTCAGAGGTCGGGTGCAGCATGTTCCAGCGATCCGCGTCCTGACCGTCACGGGCCAGCTCGTTGAAGGAGGTGACGCTGAACACATCGGAACCGATGCCGTACTCGCTGGCCAGGATCTGGGCAGCCTTGCGCACGTGCCCCAGGATGGAACCACAACCCAACAGCTGAACTTTCGCCTTGGCACCGGCGACGGATTCCAGCTTGTAGATACCCTTGCGGATGCCTTCCTCGGCGCCTTCCGGCATGGCCGGCATGGCGTAGTTCTCGTTCAGGGTGGTGATGTAGTAGAACACGTTCTCCGGGTTCTCACCGTACATGCGGCGCAGGCCGTCCTGTACGATCACCGCCACTTCATAGGCATAGGACGGGTCGTAAGAGATGCAGTTCGGAATGGTGTTCGCCAGGATGTGGCTGTGACCATCTTCGTGCTGCAGACCTTCGCCGTTCAGGGTAGTACGACCGGAGGTTGCACCCAGCAGGAAGCCACGGGCTTGCTGGTCACCGGCTGCCCACGCCATGTCGCCGATCCGCTGGAAGCCGAACATGGAGTAGTAGATGTAGAACGGGATCATCGGGCAGTCGTTGGTGCTGTAAGAGGTCGCAGCAGCCAGCCAGGAGGACATGGCGCCCAGCTCGTTGATACCGTCTTGCAGAACCTGACCCTGCTTGTCTTCCTTGTAGTAGGAAACGATGTCGCGGTCTTGCGGGGTGTACTGCTGACCGTGCGGGCTGTAGATACCGATCTGGCGGAACAGACCTTCCATACCGAAGGTACGGGCTTCGTCAGCGAGGATCGGGACGATGCGCTTGCCGATGGACTTGTCTTTCAGCATCACGTTCAGGGAACGCACGAACGCCATGGTGGTGGAGATTTCGCGCGCCTGCTCGCCCAGCAGCGGACCGAAGGCATCCAGTGCCGGGATTTCCAGCTTGGTGGTGCTTTCGCGCAGACGGGTCGGCACATAGCCTTTCAGGGCAGTGCGACGGTCGTGCAGGTATTTGTGCTCGGCAGAACCGGCTTCGATCTTCAGGTACGGCAGATCGGCCAGCTGCTCGTCGGCCACCGGCAGGTTGAAGCGGTCACGCAGGTGACGCACGGAGTCCAGCTCCATCTTCTTGACCTGGTGAGCGATGTTCTTGCCTTCGGCCGCTTCACCCATGCCGTAACCCTTGATGGTCTTGGCCAGAATAACTGTCGGCTTGCCCTTGGTCTGGGTCGCCTTGTTGAACGCGGCGAACAGTTTGCGAGGATCGTGACCACCGCGGTTCAGAGCGAAGATCTCCTCGTCGGTCATGTCTTTGACCAGCGCGGCAGTTTCCGGATAACGGTTGAAGAAGTGCTCGCGGATGTAGCCACCGTCGCGGGACTTCATGGTCTGGTAGTCACCGTCCACGGTCTCGTTCATCAGCTGGATCAGCTTGCCGGAAGTGTCTTTCTTCAGCAGCTCATCCCACTTGCGACCCCAGATAACCTTGGTGACATCCCAACCGGCGCCAGCGAACAGGCCTTCCAGCTCGTTGATGACCTTGCCGTTACCGACAACCGGACCATCCAGACGCTGCAGGTTGCAGTTAACCACGAACACCAGGTTGTCGAGCTTTTCACGCACGGCAACGGTCAGGGCACCCTTGGCTTCCGGCTCGTCCATCTCGCCATCACCCAGGAAGGCGTAAACGGTCTGCTCGGAGCAATCCTTGATACCACGGTCGGTCAGGTACTTCAGGAAGCGAGCCTGATAGATGGCGGCGATGGGGCCCAGACCCATGGATACGGTCGGGAACTGCCAGAAGTCCGGCATCAGTTTCGGGTGCGGATAGGAAGGGATACCCTTGCCATCCACTTCCTGACGGAAGTTGTCCAGCTGCTCTTCGGTCAGACGACCTTCAGCAAAGGCGCGAGCATAGATGCCCGGGGAGATATGACCCTGGAAGTAAACCAGATCGCCACCATCCTTCTCGTTGCGAGCGCGGAAGAAGTGGTTGAAGCAGACATCATAGATGGTCGCAGAAGAAGCGAAGGAAGACATGTGACCACCCAGGTCCAGGTCTTTCTTGGACGCGCGCAGCACGATCATCATGGCGTTCCAGCGGATGATGGCGCGAATGCGGCGTTCCATCTCCAGGTCACCCGGGTAGTCCGGCTCGTCGCTGGACGGGATGGTGTTGATGTAATCGCGATTTGCCTTGGCAGCCACGTCCACACCGCTTACGCGGGCTTTCTCGGCCAACTGTTCAAGGATGAACTGAGCGCGTTGCGGACCCTCTTCACGCAGCAGGGATTCCAGAGAGGCAAGCCACTCCAGCGTTTCTATCGGGTCCACATCGTTCTTCAGGATATCAGACATGGCTGGTTCCTATGTTGTTGTGATTGCACGGCATTGCACGGCGAAGGGCGCAAGCATTCGACAATAAAGCCTTGTGGGATTAGTTTTCCTGCTGACGGATCCGACGCATGGATCGCTGGATCCGGCTGTCTTCCCTCTGCATATCCAACAAGGTGTCCTCGATAAAGGCCAGATGCTCATGACAAGCTGTTCTGGCCCGCTCCGGAGCCCCCGAAAGAATAGCCTCGATCAGATTCGCGCGATGGCGACGTATCTTGGCTACCACTCCCGGGCGGCGATTCAAAATCTCGTTATTCTGCAGAATGTTCTGTTCGAGCATCGGGCTCATGGCCCGCAGCAGGTGCAGCAGCACCACGTTGTGGGAGGCCTCGGCCACCGCCAGATAGAACTGGGTCACGGCTGCCGACTCGGCCACCAGCGAACCGAGTTGGCCCGCCTCTTCGATGGTGGTTTGCACCTGACGAATGCGCTCGAAATCAGACCCGGTTCCCCGCAAGGCCGCGTAGTAGGCACAGATGCCTTCCAGCGCGTGGCGAAACTCCAGCAGGTCATACCGGGCTTCCGGGTGGGTACTGAGCAGTTCGAACAGAGGATCGGCGATCCCCTTGCTCAGGGCATTCTGCACATAAGTGCCGCCGCCCTGACGGCGATAAAGCAATCCGCGCGCTTCCAGTCGCTGGATGGCTTCGCGCAAGGAGGGGCGCGACACCTGAAACTGGATGGCGAGTTCCCGCTCGGGAGGCAATTTCTGCCCCGGCTGCAGGCTGCCTTCCAGAATCATCTGTTCCAGCTCGGCGACAATGGAGTCGGCCAACTTGGGTTGCGTAATCTTGCGATAGGGCATGAGGCTACTTTGTTAAATTGGTATTACCAATTTTATGGATGGGGCGAAAATTAGCAGAGGCCTTTTGAAAAGTCCACTCAAAAGATGATCTGAGTCAAGAATCAACCCCACCACTTAAGGGGTAAAGCAGGGGAAACATGATTTAGCTCATAGAAAATGGTCTGACCAATATTATTGACCACGCTCACAAATAACATATGTGCAACCAGAGACAAAAATGGCCTGCCAGATCGGCAAGCCATTGATTTTAAAATCCAAACTAAATTTTAATATTTGCTTTAGCTGTTTAGTAGTTGCCGGTAGTAATCCCACTGAAAACTGGCACCGGGATCCGTCTTGCGCCCTGGCGCTATGTCGCAATGGCCGACAATTTTTTCGTGGGTGATGGCCGGATAGCGCTCCGAAATAGCTCGAGTGAGCCCTGCCAATGCCCGGTATTGAGCCTCGGTGTAGGGGATTTCGTCAGTCCCTTCCAGCTCGATGCCGATGGAGAAGTCATTGCATGCCTCCCTCCCCTGCCAGCTCGATACTCCCGCATGCCAGGCGCGCGCGCCAAACGGCACATACTGCACCAGCTCGCCATCACGGCGGATCAGGCAGTGGGCCGAGACTCGCAGCTGATGGATACAGGCAAAATAGGGGTGAGCCTCCGGGTCGAGTCGCCCCATAAAGAGATTGTCGATAAAGGGGCCACCAAACTCCCCCGGCGGCAGGCTGATGCCATGCACCACCAGCAGGGAGATATCATCCGGCGCGGCCCGCTCGTTGTGATGGGGAGAAGGCACTCGGCGCGCCTGCTGGCACCAGCCTGCGGCATCGATAGAGAAACAAGGTTGCGAAGCGAGTTGAGTCATCGGCTACTCGAGTTGGCTGATAAATGGCGAGAAAACGAAGATACCTGATAGGCAATCCGGCACCAACTCACTGAATCCAAGGGAAATGGTATGTTAGGCTGAGTCATCTTCCGCTCGATATGGATGGGGTATGCAGCACACGGCACGCTGGATGTGGTTACTGGCCTGGCTCTCTTTGATGGGCCTGCTGACCCTCTATTTTCACTCCCGCAACCAACCAAGCGTCACCGCCAGCGGCGAGCTATTGCTGCGGGCCGACCAGAGCGGCCACTATCGTCTGGAGGGTGCCATCAACGGCCAGCCGGTGCAACTGCTGCTCGATACCGGCGCCACCCGTATCACCATCCCGCAGCAGGTTGCCGAGCGGCTCGGCCTGACCGCTCATGGCAGCAGCCAGGTCAATACCGCCGCGGGGCAGATCCGGGTCGGCAACGGCACCATCGAAACGCTGGCGATGGGGCCATTGACCTTGTACGATCTGGCCATCTTTATCAATCCGGCGGCAGACGGTGACGAAGTGCTGGTTGGCATGAACGCCCTCGGTCGGCTGGAGCTGGTTCAAAAGGAGCGGCAACTGCTGCTCAGACCCTTGCAGGAATAAGGCATGTTTCAACAGGATGTCAGCCGCGCCGTGCGCGCCGCACTACTCGAAGATCTGGGCGATGCCCTCACCACGCTGGAGCAACCGGACGCCAGTGCCGATATCACCGCCCAGCTGATCCCGGCCAACCGGATGGCCAGCGCCCGGGTCATCACCCGCGAGGCCGGAGTGTTCTGCGGCCAGCCATGGGTGGATGAAGTGTTCGTACAACTCGGCGGCGACGTGAAGGTGGAGTGGAAGGTGCAGGATGGGGAAGTGCTCTCCCCCAATCAGGAGCTGTTCCGCCTCCACGGCCCTGCCCGCCTGCTGCTGACCGGCGAGCGCAATGCGCTGAACTTTGTCCAGACCCTCTCCGGCGTCGCCACCCTCACCGCTCGCTATGTGGCTGAACTGGAGGGCACCGACTGCCGCCTGCTCGACACCCGCAAGACCATCCCCGGGCTGCGCACCGCCCAGAAATACGCAGTCACCTGCGGCGGTGGCAAGAATCACCGCATCGGCCTCTACGACGCTTACCTCATCAAAGAGAACCATATCCTCGCCTGTGGCGGTATTGCCGAGGCGATTAATGAGGCTCGTCATCTCAATCCGGGCAAACCGGTGGAGGTGGAAGTGGAATCGCTGGCAGAACTGAAGCAGGCGCTGGCGGCCAATGCCGATATCGTGATGCTCGATAACTTCGACGTGACCATGATGCGGGAAGCAGTCGCCATCAATCAGGGCCGCGCCAAGCTGGAAGTCTCCGGCAATGTGACCCTGGATACCCTGGCCGAGTTTGCCGCCACCGGCGTCGATTTTATCTCGGTGGGGGCGCTCACCAAGCATGTGCGGGCGCTCGATCTCTCCATGCGCTTTATCCAGCAGTGAGATTCACCCCGCAGGCCTGAGCAAACACTCGATATAACCGGACAAACAACTTGCAAAAGGCGCCAGAGGCGCCTTTTCTTTATGCAGGATCCCTCGGCAAAGGAGTGTACAGACGGACCCTAACTCGGCCACAGAAAGAGTCATAGGAGGCCACTTCTTTTATGACACGCATCAAGTTTTTGCTAAATGAAAGAAGTGTGATTAACAAAATGGACAATCTCTGTTGCCACCCCTGACAGCTCGGATAAGATACTGACGTGCAGATGATTTTCCACCGGCACTTCCCAGGAACCAAGGATAAAAGGATATTTTCCATGAACAGCAAAATGAAGAAACAATCAGGCTTTACCCTTATTGAACTGATGATCGTGGTCGCGATCGTGGCCATTCTGGCCGCCGTCGCGCTGCCGGCGTATCAGACCTACACCAAACGAGCCAAATTTTCAGAAGTGATTGCAGCTGTTGGCCCCGTCAAAACAGCCATTGAAGTATGCGTTGCTGGAGCTTCTGATGATACAAAAGCGCAAGCATGTGATGACGCAGGAACCGCTGCTGCTCCCGCAGCTTATGGCTATGTCTCCGGCGTAGCCGTTGCAGCAGATGGCACCATTACCGCCACAGCTACTGCTGATCTTGACAGCGAAACTTATACGCTGACTCCAACACCGCTAGTCAATGCCATATCAGCTGGAGCGCAAGTTACCTGGGCTAGAGGTGGTACCTGTGAGGCCGCAGGCCTCTGCTAACGCATGACTTCTAGCCCTAATAGCGGCCTGGCGTTAAGCCTGGCCGCCTCTTCACTGATCAGTGAAGAGGACTCCCAGCGCTATCTGAGCCAGGCCAAGGCCCAGCGCAAACCCTTTGTGACCTTTCTGATAGAAAACGACATCCTCGACAGCAAGGCGCTCGCCGATTTTTGCGAGCTGGAGTATGGGGTACCTCTGCTGGATCTTGCCGCCTTCGATTTGGCCGAGATCCCGCAGAAGTACCTCAATCAGAAGCTGATTGAGAAACACCATGTGCTACCCATCTACACCCAGGGCCATACCCTCTATATCGCCATGTCGGATCCGACCAATGTCTCGGCACTGGAGGACTTCGGCTTCAGCTTCGGGCTCCATACCGAGGCGCTGCTGGTGGAGGAAAACAAGCTCACCGCCGCCATCGGCAAACTGCTGGAGAGCGAAAACGACGCCCTCGGCATGGAGGAGATCGACGAGGCCGAGATCTCCGACCTCGAGGTAAGCGACGAGAACAGCCGGCTCGACGAGAGCGTCAATACCACCGATGACGACGCCCCTATCGTCAAATACATCAACAAAATCCTGATGGATGCCATCAAGCGCGGCGCCTCCGACCTGCACTTCGAGCCCTATGAGTTCAAATATCGGGTGCGCTTTCGCATCGACGGGATTCTGCACGAAATCGCTACCCCGCCAGTCAATCTGGCCAACCGCTTCTCTGCCCGCCTCAAGGTGATGGCGCGGCTCGATATCGCCGAGCGGCGGCTGCCGCAGGATGGCCGCATCAAATTGAAGCTGTCGCGCAACAAGTCGATGGATATGCGGGTCAACACCCTGCCCACCATGTGGGGGGAGAAGATCGTTATCCGTCTGCTCGACTCCTCGGCGGCCCGCCTCAATATCGAGCAGCTTGGCTTTGACGACCGCCAGAAGGCACAGTACCTGCGAGCCCTCTCGAAACCGCAGGGGATGATACTGGTCACCGGCCCCACCGGCTCGGGCAAGACGGTATCGCTCTATACCGGCCTCAATATTCTCAACACCACCGAGGTAAACATCTCCACCGCCGAAGATCCGGTGGAGATCAATCTGCCGGGCGTCAACCAGGTGCAGGTCAACCCCAAGGCAGGGCTCACCTTCGCCAGCGCCCTGCGCTCCTTCTTGCGGCAAGATCCAGATGTGGTGATGGTGGGGGAGATACGGGATCTCGAAACCGCCGAGATCGCCATCAAGGCGGCACAAACCGGCCACCTGGTGCTCTCGACCCTGCATACCAACTCGGCTGCCGAAACCCTGACCCGGATGATGAACATGGGGGTGCCCGCCTTCAATATCGCCTCTTCGGTCACCCTGATCATGGCCCAACGGCTGGCCCGCAAGCTGTGTGACCACTGCAAGGCGCCGGAGGTAGTGCCGGAAGCCGAGCTGCTGGAACTGGGTTTTACCCCGCAGCAGCTGGCAGCCGGCTTGCGACTGTTCAAACCGGTTGGTTGCAAGGAGTGTTCCGGTGGCTACAAGGGGCGAGTCGGCATCTACGAAATCATGCTAATGTCGGAAAATATCGCAAAATTGATCATGCAGGGGGCCAACTCCCTGCAAATTGCGGCGATTGCCCAGAAAGAGGGCATGCGCACCCTGCGCACCTCGGGACTGGAGAAGGCACGCCTCGGTGTCACCAGCCTGGCCGAGGTCAACCGGGTCACCACCAATTAAACCTCGCCAAGATGCGAGCAAGATGATCTACCAGCAAGCGACCAGATGGTGCCAAGCCGTTTGAGGATATTTATCAGGTCAGATGGTTCAGGGGCTCCCTGACCATCCGCCCAATTGCAGGATGCAAAGATGGCAACCCTAACGAAAAAGAACAACACCCCGAAAAAAGTCTTCGCCTTCCGCTGGCACGGGGTCAATCGCAAGGGGCAGAAGGTCTCCGGCGAGCTGCAGGCTGACAGCATCAATACCGTCAAGGCGGAGCTGCGCAAGCAGGGGGTAAACGTTACCAAGGTGGCCAAAAAATCCCAGGGGCTCTTCTCCAAGGGCGGCGCCAAGATCAAGCCGATGGATATCGCGATTATCTCCCGCCAGATCACCACCATGCTCTCCGCTGGCGTACCGCTGGTGCAAAGCCTGCAGATCATCGCCCGCAGCCACGAGAAAGCCGCCATGCGCGAGCTGATGGGTGAGATCGCCTCCGATGTTGAGACCGGAACCCCCATGTCGGAGGCGTTGCGCCGCCATCCCCGCCATTTTGACGATCTCTACTGCGATCTGGTTGAGGCGGGGGAGCAATCCGGTGCACTGGAGACCATCTACGACCGTATCGCCACCTATCGAGAAAAGTCGGAAGCGCTCAAGTCGAAGATCAAGAAGGCCATGTTCTATCCCACCATGGTTATTCTGGTGGCCATAGTGGTGACTTCCATCCTGCTGCTGTTCGTCATCCCCCAGTTCGAGGATATCTTCAAGAGCTTTGGCGCCGAGCTGCCGGTGTTCACCCAGTTTGTCATCGGCATCTCACGCTTTATGCAGAACTGGTGGTATGTCTTCTTCGGCGGAGCTGCGCTCGCCATCTTCCTCTATGTGCGCGCCTGGCGCGCCTCCCAGAAGGTAAGGGACAATACCGACAAGTTTGTGCTCACCATCCCGGTAGTCGGTATGATCCTGCACAAAGCGGCGATGGCCCGCTTTGCCCGCACACTCTCAACCACTTTCTCGGCCGGTATCCCGCTGGTGGATGCACTCATCTCGGCGGCCGGTGCCTCCGGCAACTATGTCTATCGCACCGCCGTTATGGCCATTCGCAACGAGGTGGTGGCCGGTATGCAGATCAACGTGGCAATGCGCACCGTCGATCTCTTCCCAGACATGGTGATCCAGATGGTGATGATCGGCGAGGAGTCCGGCGCTATCGATGATATGCTCTCCAAGGTTGCCACCATCTTCGAGCAAGAGGTGGACGACCTGGTCGATGGCCTTACCAGCCTGCTGGAACCCCTCATCATGGTGGTGCTCGGGGTGCTGGTCGGCGGCATGGTTATCGCCATGTACCTGCCCATTTTCAAACTTGGCGACGTGGTGGGTTGATTCATCAGGGCATGGAGCCAAAGCCATGCCCTTCACTCATTCAATAACTGACGGTTGGTTATGACACTTCTTCTCGAGCTGGCTCACGGCTTGCCATGGATCTTTTTTTCGCTGGTTTTTATCTTTTCCCTGATGATCGGCAGTTTCCTCAACGTAGTGATCCACCGCCTGCCCATCATGCTGGAGCGAGAGTGGCAGGCCGAGTATCGCAGCTACTTCTCCCCCGACGAAGAGGCCATCGCACCAGAGCGCTACAACCTGATGGTACCGCGCTCCGCATGTCCTCACTGTGGTCACCCCATTACCGCCATCGAGAACATTCCGCTGCTGAGCTGGCTCTGGCTCAAGGGGCGTTGCCACGACTGTCAGGCGCCCATCTCGGCCCGCTATCCGCTGGTAGAGCTGATAACAGCCCTGCTCTCGGTGGCCGTTGCCATGGTCATAACGCCGGGCTGGGGCACACTGGCCGCCCTGCTGCTGACTTGGGTATTGGTGGCCCTCACCTTTATCGATCTCGACAAGATGTTGCTGCCAGATCAGCTCACCCTGCCCCTGCTGTGGGGCGGTCTGCTGTTCAATCTGGCAGGTGGCTTCGTACCGCTGGCGGATGCCGTGATTGGCGCCATGGTCGGCTATCTGGTGCTCTGGAGCCTCTACTGGGCCTTCAAGCTGCTCACCGGCAAGGAGGGGATGGGCTATGGCGACTTCAAGCTGCTGGCGGCGCTGGGTGCCTGGCTCGGCTGGCAGGCGCTGCCGATCATATTGCTGCTCTCATCCCTGGTCGGCGCCGTGATCGGCATCAGCCTGATCGCCTTGCACAAACACCATCAGGGCAAGCCCATCCCCTTCGGCCCCTACCTCGCCATCGCGGGCTGGATTGCCCTGCTGTGGGGCGATACCATCACCAACTGGTATCTCTCTACCCTGCTTTGAGCAAGAGGCCCCCCATGTATGTAGTTGCTATTACCGGTGGTATCGGCAGTGGCAAGACCACCATCGCCAATCAGTTTGCCGAACTGGGTATCGAGGTGGTGGATGCCGATGTGATCGCCCGCGAGGTCGTAGAGCCGGGCACCCTGGCCCTTGCCACCATCGCCGACCATTTTGGCCCGGATGTGATTGAGCCGAGCGGTCAACTCGACCGTCGCACCCTGCGCGAGCGGGTCTTCAGCGACCCGCAGGCCAAGGAGTGGCTCAATGCACTGCTCCATCCGCTGATTCGCAGTGAAATGCTGCGCCAGTGTGCCGCAGCCAGTTCTCCTTACTGCCTGCTGGTGGTGCCGCTGCTGGTGGAGAACAAACTCACCGGCCTCGCCGACCGGGTGCTGGTGATCGATGTGGACGAAGCGACCCAGATTGAGCGCACCTGCCGCCGTGATGGCGTCAGCACCGAGCAGGCCAGAGCCATCATCGCAGCACAGGCCAGCCGGACAGAACGGCTAGCTGCGGCGGATGATGTCATCGAGAACGCCAATGGCAGCGAAATGGCGATAAAAACGCGGATTTTGGCACTACACGAGACATATCTGGCATTTGCCTCTCAACAACCCCGTCAACAGTGAGTACACTAGGCCGGTTTATGGCTGGCCAGGATTAGGCATGATTTACGATTTTCCCCTCAATGAAAAAAGCCGGACCTACCTGCGTCTGGAGTCCCTGTTTTCCCAAATTCGCGACAATCTGGAGAGCGAGCAATCCTGGGCCCATATCGCCTTCTTCAAAGGGCTGTTCGATCTGCAGGAGCTGCTGGAGCGTGGTGACTTGCGCGCTGACCTTATCAAGGATCTGGAGCGTCTCGGCCAACGTCTGAGCCACTGGGCCAGCCTGCCCGACGTCGATCTGGAGCAGATCAAACAGATGCAGCAAGAGAGCAGCCAGCTCTCCCGCAACCTGCTCAACTCGCCACGCCCGGGAGCCCGCCTGAAAGAGGATCGTCTGCTCGGTTCCATTCGCCAGCGCTTCTCCATCCCGGGTGGCCTGTGTGCCTTCGACGTGCCCCAGCTGCACCACTGGCTCGGAACCCCGGCCATCACCCGTCACCAGCAGATGCAGGGCTGGCTTAGCGACATCACCCTGCTGATGAACGCCATCACCCTGTTGCTGCGTCTGTGGCGTGAATCGGGCAGCTTCAGCGAGCAGGTGGCGACCAACGGCTTCTTCCAGGACACCGCCGAAAGCGCCGAGCTGATCCGCATCAAGCTGCCGGGCAATCTGTTCTGCTACCCGACCCTGAGCGGCCACAAGAATCGTTTTGCCCTGCGCTTCCTGCCTACGGGCGAGCAGCAGATTGGCGATGTGCCATTCCAGCTCGCCTGCTGCTAAGGAGTACTTATGGTCACCAAGGTAAAGTGTCCGACCTGCCAGAGCGAAGTGGAGTGGGGCTCGCAGAGTCCGTTCCGACCTTTCTGCAGCAAACGCTGCCAGCTGATCGATCTCGGCGAGTGGGCTGATGAAGAGAAACGGATCCCCGGGGAGAGCAACCCGGATCTGCTGCCGGAGCCGGAAGAGGGCGATCAGTGGCTATAAGCCCCTGGTCACTCTCCGCTATGTCCCGTCCTGAATATGGTTTACACCTTTCCCCCCAATACATGGAGAACCCGATGGGACAAGGTGTGAAACGAAC